>CAYYSX010000005.1:4962-18570 GCA_964474315.1 uncultured Verrucomicrobiota bacterium
TCGCGATGCCAGGCAATCCAATACTCGGCTTTTGCCGCCGGTGCCAGTGGACGAAAGACCACTCCAGGATGAGGTAAATTCTTGATTTGTTCGCGCGCCAGCGTCACCCCCAGACCTTCGGCCACAAAAGTCATAATGCCAGATTCCAGATCCACGTCCTGCAAAATCCTTGGGGTGAAGCCCGTTTTCTGGCATAGGCTGGATAACCAGTCACGTGAGCCGGGGTGGGTTTCTTCGGACATCGCAACAAAGAACAGCGACTTGAGTTCCGGCAACCGGATCCTGCTCTTTTTCGCTAGCGAATGATGGGCCGGCAGAACGACCACCAGGTTATGACGGGCGACACACTCCCACGCCAACGCTGCCATCCCTTTGCTGGCGGCAGGCGGTCGCAAGCCGACGAATCCCAGATCGATTTTCCGTGCTTCCAGGGCGCGAAGCTGTTCAGCAGGCGACATGTCGAATAGGTTTACGGCAATTTCAGGGCAAGTCTGATAAAACGTCGCCAGCGTCGCGGGCAGCAGGTCGAAATTAAATTTGAACAGATAGCCAAGGTTCAGTTGGCCGGATTCGCCACGACTGAACTGTTGCACGGCCTTGACACTTTCAAGACTCAAGGCAACCAACCGCCGGGCATCCACCAGAAATCTTCGCCCTCCTTCGGTTAACGAAACCTGATTCCTGCCCCGGTCCAGAAGACGCACACCGAGTTCCTCTTCCAGATTGTGAATCTGCCGAGTGAGCGATGGCTGCGCCAGATGCAGCTTCTCGGCGGCCCGGGTGAAGTTCAATTCCTCAGCCACGGCAACGAAGTATCGGAGATGACGCAGTTCCATAAGGCCGTTTCAGTCTAGCGGCCTGGCACTCGCTGGGACAACCAAAGAAATAAACGGGGACCCGTGATGAAAGGCCATTGTTGCCGTTTCGCGCCATAGCCCAGGCGCATCACGACCCAACCGGCGAAGTATTGGCGTTCCTTCATCCTTCGCAGCATGGTGTCGTGATGAAACTGATCATGCGTAGGGCTTCGGTCCGCTGGAAGGGTGGATCCAAGGGCAACGCCCATGCCATGATTGCCGGGGACGGCGTGCTGAAGCGAGTGCAAACTGCCTGCCCGACTGACCTATGAATTGGACGCCTCTGAATCTCACCGTCCGAGTCGGTTGCAGTCTGGTCTATGAAACGTCCGTGCCAACCCCGGTGTTGTTCGTGCTCAAGCCACGACTCGAAGGCCGGGTCTTGGTGATGCAGGAAAAGCTTTCGTTTGGCATCGGTCTGCCATCGTATGAGTTTCAGGATTCTTATGGCAACATCACCTATCGCTCGACGCTCATGCCGGGGTCCAATGCGGTTCGTCATGACGCTCTGGTCGCCGTTTCCTCCCTGCCCGACAGCCGGGAGACGAGGGGCGAGATGTTGGCCGTGGGAGAGCTCCCTTTCGAATTATTGCGTTACACCTTGCCCAGCCGTTATTGCGATTCGGACAAGCTGATGAATTTTGCGTGGAATCAATTCGGGCACATCACCCACGGCCGTCCACGTGTGCAGGCCATTTGCGACTGGGTTCACAATAATATCGAGTATCGCTACCTGTCGGGCCAGACCGACCTTTCCGCTTCCGAGGTCATTGCGCGACGCTACGGTGTCTGCCGCGACTTCGCCCATGCCGCCATCGCGCTGTGTCGCGCTTTCAATCTGCCCAGCCGCTACGTGACCGGACATTTGCCGGACATCGGCTGCATTGATCCGGGCACGCCAATGGATTTTCATGCCTATTGCGAAATCTATCTGGGCCAGGAATGGCTCACCTTCGATCCGCGATTCAACGCCCCCCGCATTGGACGCGTCAAAGTCGCCCACGGATTGGACGCCGTGGACGGCGCATTTGCGACGATTTATGGCGAAGCCAAGCTGACCTATTTCGAGGTCTGGGCCTATCAGGTGAATCCATTGCACGTTTCCGTAGGTGATCCTATCGATTTGTCCAAGCGGCTGGATGGCGATCAGAAGCTGCGATTCTGCTGATGCACATTCGGTTAGATGATTATCAGCAGGCATGCTTTTGGTCAGACCGCGGTTCTCCGACCTTCCGCCCTTCGACGAAAAAAAAACACGGCCTGCCCTTGCGGCCGCTACCCACTCGCCGCCACTTTGCCCATTCGTTCGCCTCCGAGCCGTCGGAAAGAACCAAAAGAGACAGAAATCTATCGTTCAATGATACACCCTGGGATGCCAACTTAAGGGCACTTCCAAAGACTCCATTGTTTAGGGGACTTCCAAAAGCCTATATTTTCGTAAGTTTGAATCTAAAGTTGCCGCCGGCTATCAATCGTTACGAAAGTACCCTCGCACCGCGTGTGACGCTGGCACGCCGCTGGTGCGGTGAGGAAACCACACGTTACATGCACGTACTTTCGCAACGATTGATATGACCGGATTACGGACGAGAATGGCCAAACACGACGGCGGAAATGTCTAGCTGCCTTCGATCTCGTTGAAAAGCCACGCGCGGGAAAAGTTCCAGTAGTTCTTCACGGTGGAGACTGAGATGGCCAGGAGCTGCGCAATTTCCTCGTTGGTCATCCCGGCAAAATACCGCAGCTTCACCACCTCGGCTTGAGTGGGGTACTGCAGCGCGAACCTGTCCAGTGCTTCGTTCACAATCAGCAATTGTTCGTCGGGGGTGGGTGAAACCAATTCGAATTCCTCCAGAATCACCCGCTCAAAGCCTCCGCCGTGGCGGCGGGTTTGCTTGCGGCGGGCGCGATCGATCAGAATATGGCGCATGGCCTCCGCCGCCGCCGAAAAGAAGTGGGCCCGGCTTTTGAACGTTGGGTTCGGTCCTCCCAGCAGCTTGAGCCACGCCTCATGGACCAGAGCCGTGGGTTGGAGGGTGCTGCCAAAGGGCTGCTGCGCCATTTTGAAAGCGGCGAGCCGGCGCAGCTCATCGTACACCAGTTTGAGCAATTCGTCCGCGGCATTCGGCTTCCCTTGCTCGACGGCGGTCAGCAACTGCGTAGCGTCGTTCATGACGGCTGAGAGTATGCTGCCCGATTGCCGATTCGCCAAGTTAAGGTCGGTCAACACTTGCATAATCAGCTATGGGTTCGCTGATGGGCTTCCTTCTGTGGAAGACGCTTCAATAAGAGCAGTCGCTTCTTCGAGCGAGATCCGCGCAAACACCCATGCCAGCCAGGTGTTTCCCAAATCGGTCTTGGGGACGCCGGGGTCCCCCGGAACCAACTGATTTCCTTTCGCCAGGAGTTCACGAGCGGCGGCTTGATTCCCGGTTTTCCACTGGGCCATCGCCAGGATTGCAAACGCTTTGGCGCGTGCAAAGTCGTCTCCCGCCTTGATCGACCGATCCGCCCATTCAATAGCGGCAGAGAATCTTCCCAACCGATAATCCGACAGCGCCTTGCAGGCTTGAAAATAGCCGATGCCGCCCTCATTCCGTCCAGTTTCTGCGGCTCTCAAAGCCAGTCGATCCGCCGAGTGCAAGTCCACTCCAGAATCCGGCAAGGCAAGACAATCGGCCGCCACGCGTTCCGCGATGTACGAATCTTGTGTATTTCTGAAGATGCCAAATACGCGCTGACAGATTTGCTCGTAGGCGGCGCGGTCGCCCGTGATGGCCAGCAGTCCTGCCAGTTGATGGTAGCGGTAGTGATCGTCCGGTCGGTACTCCACCACCAACGCCGCGTCCGCGGCGGCTTCACGCCATCGCTTTTGACGACCCATTATCTCCACTCGCCACATCAGGAAATCGACGCTTTCAGGCCGTTGGACGAACGCGGGGGTCAGCGTCTCGCCGAGGACTTGCTCGGCCTCCGCGTATTTTCGCTGCTCAAGGAGGGCTTGTACCAATCCTTTTGCGGCGTCCAAGGCACTGGAATCCGCGCTGCCGCCACGCCGGCGCCAAGCCTCCAACGCCTCACGATGCACTGTTTCCGCATCAGCCCACTTACGTTCCTTTTCCAGCGTAAAAGCAAGGCTCCGAAGCGTGGCTAGAACGTCAGGGTGGTCGGGGCCGAGCAGTTTCCGCTGGATGGAGAGGGCCGCAGCCAAAACCGCCTGCGATCCCACCAGGTTTCCATGCTCTCTCATGCGTCCCCCAAGCACGTAGATTGATTTTGTAACCTCGGGATGGTCATCCCCAAGCACCTTACGCCGGATCAAGAACGCCTCGGTCTCCATCGCTTCAAGGTCGGACGAGTTTCCGCTGAACCCGACGGCCCACGCCACATCCACCAGCGCGGCAGCCACCAGGGGGTGATCATTGCCCAGCAACCGGCGGCGCATCTCCAGCATTTCCCGCGCGGCTCTCTCAGATTCTTCCTGTTTACCAAGGTCGGCGAGAATGATGCACAGAGTGCGAAGCGAATCCGCTACTTCCAGATGCTCATTGCCAAACAGTTTCCTTCGGATTTCGAGACCCTCGCGAGTCAGTGCCTCGGCTTCGGTGAGCTTTCGTTGGCGAGTATAGATGGCGCCGAGGCCCGTGAGCGTTCTGGCCACGTCCGCGTGCTCATGGCCCAGAAGCCGCCGTCGAATGGCGAGTGCCTCCAAGAACGCGGCTTCTCCTTGGGGAAGGTTGTGCTGTCGGCGATACACGTTTCCCAAATTATGCAGCGCGGCGGCCGCATCTACACTTTGTGGGCCAGACAGCTTTCGGCGAAGTGCTAGTTCCTCCAGATGCATCTTTTCGGCGGAATCATTTTGCCCAATCTCCGAATAAAGGCGGCCGATGACACCTCGCAGTTCCGCCTCGACGGCGGGCTGATTCGTCAGTTCCTTGCCCACGCGTTCAGCAGTCCGATCCAGGATTTCACGTAACATCGTTGTGTCCTGGCCGAGCGCAGCAGATGGCTCGACGCCTTGCAGCATGTCCTCAAGGAAGCGAGTGACTTGCCTGCTTTTGGTCGCTTCGGTCTCGGCTTTCAGTTGATCGCTCTTGGCCTGATGCAAAGCACGTCGTTCTTTGGTGAGTGCGGTTGAAACCACGATCAGACTCACGACCAATAGCAAGGCAACGGCACCGATACACGCGAACAGGAGTTTGTTGCGCTGTACGATCTTCTTGAACTTATAGAGTTTGCTGGGAGGCCGCGCGGAGACAGTTTCGTTGATCAGAAACCGTTTGACGTCCAGGCCCAGGCCGTTGGCGGTTTGGTACCGACGTGTCCGGTCCTTTTCGAGCGCCTGCATGACAATCCAGTCCAGGTCCCCATGAATGGTCTTGATCAAGCGGGGAGGTTCTGACTGGCGATGCCGCGCCACCTGCGTCAAATCCGCATCGGACATGTGGCTCAAGCGCGTCGAGGGCCGCAACGGTTCCTGCTCGCGAATGACTCGACGCACCTCATCCAGGCCGGCCTTCAACAACTGCGTCGCATCGAAGGGAGTGGAGCCGGTCAGCAACTCGTAAAGCAGGACCCCGAGACTGTAAACGTCCGTGCGGGTATCCACGTCAACGCTCGTCAGTGCCGCCTGCTCCGGGCTCATGTAGGCCGGCGTGCCGATGAGCATTTCGAACGCGGTGAACAGCGTCTTGTCCGTCAGCCGCTGGTTGGTGATCGCCTTGGCAACGCCAAAATCGATCACCACCGGCAGCGCCACGCCCTCGAGGGTCTGGGTGACGAGTATGTTGGAAGGTTTGATGTCCCGGTGAAGAATCCCCTTCTGATGCGCGTGCTGCACCGCCTGACACACTTGAACGAAGAGCTTCAATCGTTCCTCTGTGGGAAGCGAATGCTGGTCGCAATACTCCGTGATTTTGACGCCCCGGATCAGCTCCATGACAAAATAGGGACGACCGGATGCCGTCGCTCCGGCATCGAACACCTTGGCGATATTGGGATGGTCCATCAACGCGAGCGCCTGCCGTTCCGCCTCGAAACGCGCAATCACGCTCTTAGTGTCCATGCCCGGCTTGACGAGCTTTAGGGCGACCCGTCGTCGAAGGGGGGCTTCTTGTTCCGCCATGAAGACAACCCCACATCCTCCTTCGCCGATCTCTTGAAGTAGTTTGTATTGGTCGACGCGATCCCCAGGGCCTTCTCCAGCGTAGGGTTTCGGAGCTGCACTGCCGTGTAGAACGGCCACGGGTTCTCCAAGAAACTCGCCCGCCCGCTCGTAGGCCCGCAACAAGCCTTCGATCCGTTGACGCAACTCGGCATCGGACGCGCAGGCCCGGTTCAAATAGTCAACCCGTTCCGTCGGTGTGAGCCTGAGTGCCTCGTTAAAGACCGCGATGATTGGGTCGGGCGTATCGTTCATCTCGTCTGCAGAGCGTTTCCACTGTTTCCGGGCCAAAAGCAAACCGATATGCGGCAAGCCGGCAGGCCCTCGCCAAAAAATCGTCCGAAAAACTCGCCTCTGGAAAGATAACGAGAATTCACCTTCAAAAGGTCATTTTATTTTCTCGCAATCTCAATGAGTCCCCCGGTGCTCCAATGCCCACCGGGTCGGTCTGATTTCAGACTGAAGCTTCATCCTCAATCAAATCGGACCCTCGCCAGCCCGGACGAGCACGCCCGACACATCCCCACTGGTCGTGCTGAACAGCCACGCCGGCCCATGCAGAAGGTCAGTTCTTCACAGCAAACCATCACGAAGGAATACTATTTCGGCCGCTTGGCTGCTTCGTTCTGCAATCTCGTATTCTTCGGTGAGTGGCCACAGAGGGAAAAGAATTTGATCACAATGAGCATCCTGGCGACGACCACGTCTCCCAGAACGAATTCGCACCATTCCAACGATCTTCGCCCCGGGACGCACACGCCGGATGTCGCGGAGGACGATTCCGAACTGCGCGACATGACCCGGCGTTTCTGGATCGGTATGGCACTGAGGCTGCCGGTGTTCATCGTGGCGATGGCCCATCTCGTTCCGGCGTGGAGTCACGCCGGGTGGGTGAGCGGCAATGCGTCGCGGTGGAGGACAGTTCCTTTTGAGCACGCCGGTCGTGGGGCGGGCTGGCTGGCCGTTCTTCGAGCGGGGGTTGGCATTCGCTCGTGAACCGCAGCTTCAATATGTTCACGCTCATCGCGCTGGGCGTCGGCGCCGCTTGTGCCGACCGCCATCACGCAAAAAGCAGAATCGCTGCGCTCGCTTGGCCTTTTGGTTCCGAAAACTCGTATTACTGACCGGCGGCCATTGAGGCCGAAACAAAGGTCGGCCGATCACGACCAACACTATTTAACCAAACTCAAAAAAAGGACGGACCATGTTAGCCGCTCGCATGCACGAATACCACAAACCTCTGATCCTCGAAGACGTCCCGGATCCCGATATTCAGCCGCACGAAATCCTCGTCAAAGTCAAGGCCGCCGGAATGTGCCGCACGGATGTGCAACTACTCGACGGCTACTTTCGGAAATACGTGGAGGCGCCCCTGCCTCTCACGCCCGGCCACGAAATCGCGGGGGTCGTTCACAAGATCGGCAGCGGGGTACCCGAGTCCGCCGGGTTCGCGGAAGGCGATCAAGTTGTCGTAGTCGGCGGATGGGGCGACGGCACGTGCCGTCATTGCCAGGCGGGCAACACCCAAATCTGCGGCCACGGGCAATGGCCCGGGTTCGGCCCCTACGGCGGCTACTCGGAGTTCGTGCCCGTTCCCACCCGTTATCTCATCCGGGTGGACAAGCGCCTGAAAGCCGAGGAACTGGCGCCGCTCACCGACGCGGGCCTGACGCCCTACCGCGGCATCAAAAAGCTCCGCGATGCGGGCGCGCTCGGGCCCAACCGGGTGTTGGGGGTTTTCGGGGTTGGCGGACTGGGCGCGTACGCGGTGCAGTACGCCAAATTACTGGGAAGTGGCGCGACGGTTGTCGCCTTCGCGCGTCATCCCGACAAGCTTGCGGTCGCAAAGGAATACGGGGCCGATCACGTCATCAGCACCAAGGACAAATCCACAGCCGACATCCGCAAAGCCCTCAGCAACGCCTGCGGTCGGGGGGAACTCGACGCCGTCATTGACTGTGCGGGCGCCGCGGAAATGATTCGTACCGGCTTCGAGCTTCTGGCGACGGGCGCGCACTACACATCGGTTGGCTTGGTGGGTGATCACATTGACATACCCCTGTTCCCATTCGTGGCGCGCGAATATACCTACCACGGCTCCTTCTGGGGCAACTACAACGACTTGAGCGAGATCATGGCGCTCGCGTCACAAGGCAAAATCCGACATACGGTCAAAACAATCAGCCTTCAGCAAGTCAACGAAAACCTCGAACTGTTGAGGACGGGCGACATCGTCGGACGCGCTGTGATCCGATTCTAATCTTGGATGAATCAACAATCAACGCAAACAGGAGTGCATCATGTATTCTCACGCAAAGTACCTTCCTATCGCCCTTGCCATCGGATGGCTCACGGGTGCTCCCGCCATGGGCGCCGCTGAAACAAAAGGCGGCGCCGAATCGAACAAGCTGCTGATTCAAGCAAGCTTCGACCGTTGGCGCGCCGGAACAGGGGGGCCGTTTGACCTGCTTGCGGCCGATGCCACCTGGACAATCACGGGCAATTCTCTCGTCGCGAGGAAGTATGCAACTCGCGACGAATTTTTGGATGCCGTGATCAAACCGTTCAACGCCCGGCTGACGAAACCGCTTTTCCCCACCGTCCGCAGACTCTACAGCGACGATGATACGATCGTCGCATTGTTTGACGCCGAGGCCACCGCCCTCGACGGCAAGCCTTATCGCAACACCTACGCCTGGTTCATGGAAATACGGAACGGGAGGATCGTCAACGTTACGGCTTTCTTTGACGCGCTCGCATTTAACGATCTTTGGACCCGTGTCGAACCGCGACTCGGCCGTTGAGAATCGTCCGCCGGCGCTCGCTGCCGAATTTTCCATGAAAGCGGTATCGTTCTTCAGCCCCCCTCCGCCGATCACCCAACCGGACAGTCTGGTGGACATATCGAAGTGGAACGTCCGGCTGTCGGGCCCCGCGATCTCCTGGTGCTTATGCACGCCAGAATCTGAGGAATTCGCTGGGCAGCATTCCCCTGGGTGCGGTTTGCCGCGTTTACCGGGTTGAATCGAATCGACCGCGAGCATTTCGTCCAGTGCCACACCACGGCGTCAGGCAAATCTCTCGTTGGCCTTCCTCTTCGCCCATTCCCCTCGGGCCGGTCAAAAAACCGGGGCGGGCGGGGCAAACCAGGGCCAAAATTCCGTGCGCGGAACATCCCGCCTAAGCATGATCCGAAGATTATCATGCGAATTCCACGCCGCAGCTTTCTCCGGACCACGGGTTCACTTTTGCCACTGGCCGGATACACCTCTCGCCTCTGGTCCCAGACTCCCAGACCGGGAAGTGAAGAGACGGCCGATGTCGTCATCGGCGGCGGCGGAGTGGGCGGGTGCGCCGCAGCCCTCGCGGCATGCCGGGCCGGACTGCGCGTCATCCTGACCGAGGAGACCGACTGGATCGGCGGACAGCTCACTGCGCAGGCCGTACCTCCGGATGAACATCCCTGGATCGAGATGTTCGGCTGTACCCGAAGCTTTCGGGAGTTCCGCCACGCCCTCCGCCAGCACTACCGTGACCATTATCCCCTGACCGCAGCCGCACGGGCCGATCCTTACCTCAATCCGGGAAACGGATCCGTTTCCCGCTTGTGCCACGAGCCGCGGGTCGCCCTGGCGGTGATTCAAGAAATGCTGGCCCCCTTCGTTAGCGGCGGTCGTCTGCGTATCCTAACCGAGCATGCCCCGGTGGCCGCGGAAGTGGAGGGCGACTGGGTCAGGTCCGTCAGCCTGCAAAGCCTCCGCGACCAAGGCAGGCGAACTCTGACGGCCCCGTATTTTCTGGATGCTACGGAATTGGGGGATCTGCTGCCCTTGACGCGGACGGAACACGTCATCGGAGCAGAATCCCAAAAAGAGACCGGAGAACCTCATGCACCGGAGCAGACGGATCCGCTCCGTCAGCAAGCCTTCACCTGGTGTTTTGCAGTAGATCACCTGCCGGGAGAGGATCATACCATTCCGCGGCCGGCGGAATATGAATTCTGGCGAGATTATATTCCTCATATGGAGCCCGCGTGGCCGGGACCCTTGTTAAGCTGGGACATGAGCCATCCGATCACACTGGAGCCGCGGAGGGTCTCCTTCGACCCGACCGGCCCTGGTTCTGGCCTGAATCTCTTCATCTACCGGCGTATCGCGGACCCGGCCAACTTCCTGTCGGGCACCTACCCGAGCGGCATCTCCCTCATCAACTGGCCACAGAACGACTATTGGTTGGGGCCGTTGCTGGGAGTGGACCCAACCGAAGCAGCCCAGCATCTGGCCCGGGGGAAGGAACTAAGTCTTTCGCTGTTGTATTGGATGCAAACCGCAGCACCAAGGCCGGACGGAGGAACGGGGTGGCCCGGCCTGCGGCTGCGCTCCGACCTGGTGGGAACTTCTGACGGATTGGCCAAGGCGGCGTATATCCGCGAGGCGCGACGCATCCGGGCCGAGTTCACCGTACTGGAACAGCATGTCAGCACGGAATACCGCATACAGGAAACAGGGCGTTCCAAAGAGGAGGTCAGCGCCGCGGCGTTTGCCGATTCTGTCGGAGTCGGAGCCTATCGCATCGACCTGCACCCGAGCACCGCCGGCAATAACTACGTCGATCTCAGCTCGCTGCCCTTCCAGATCCCGTTGGGGGCACTGCTGCCACAACGGATGGAAAACCTGCTGCCCGCCGGTAAAAACCTAGGGGTAACCCATATTACCAACGGATGTTATCGGCTGCATCCCGTGGAATGGAGCATTGGGGAAGCAGCGGGTTGGCTGGTAGCGGAGTCCCTCCGAACTAAAGAGCCGCCGCGCCAGATTCGCAAAGACCCCCAGCGCTTGGCCCAGTTCCAACAGACGCTCCGGAGCCGTGGATTGGAGCTCGAGTGGCCTCGGCTGCGGCCGTTGTGATTCCCGCTCCACAGGGGCCGGCTAACAGTCCGCGCTACGGCGTGGCGCAGGCCTCCCGGCCTGCTGTTCCGCAGGTTTTTTACCTGCCCGCTCCGGTCCACTGGCAGACTGCAAGCCTGAGCAACAGCAGACAGAATATGTCTGCGGTACGCTTCAACCGGCTTTTGCCCGCTTCACTTCCTGCACCCACTCCTGATGGTCCAGATACCAACGGACGGTTTCCCGGATGCCACGTTCGAAGGTATAGGCCGGGGTCCAGCCCAGTTCCCGCTCGATCTTGCCGGCATCGATCGCATACCGGCGGTCGTGCCCAGGGCGATCCTTCACGAAGGTGATGAGGGAGCGTGACCCGCCTCCCAATGCGGGCGCCAATTCATCCACCAAATCACAGATCAACTCGACGATGGGCAGGTTCGGCCATTCGTTGTGACCGCCGATATTATAGGTTTCCCCTTCCCGGCCCCGCGTCAGCACCTGCCACAAGGCCTCGCAATGATCGGGCACGAACAGCCAGTCGCGAACGTTCATTCCATCGCCGTACACCGGCACCGGCTTCCGCGCCAACAAGCTTTGAATCACTACCGGAATCAGCTTTTCGGGAAACTGGTACGGCCCGTAATTGTTGGAGCAGTTGGTCACCACGGTCGGCAGTCCATACGTATGATGATACGCCCGCACCAGCAGATCGCTGGAGGCCTTGCTGGCCGAGTAGGGTGAATTGGGGGCGTAGGGCGTGGTTTCCTGGAACAATCCGGTGGGTCCGAGCGAGCCGTACACTTCGTCGGTGCTGACGTGATGAAAGCGTCGTCCCACCCAGGCGCCGTTCCAGAAGTCCCGGCAGGCTTCCAGCAGATGAAATGTCCCGACGATGTTGGTGGAGATAAAGTCTCCCGGTCCCGTGATGGAGCGGTCCACATGAGATTCGGCCGCCAGATGGAGCACATGGGTGATGTCGTACTGCCGAACCACTCGGACCACCTCAGCCTTGTCGCGCAGATCGACCTTCTCGAAGGCGTAGCGAGCATGGCCTTCCAGCCCCTGCAGATTGGCCAGGTGACCGGCGTAGGTGAGAGCATCGAGATTGACCAGGCGGGTGATTTCCAGCCGGCCAATGAGATGATGGATCAGGTTGGAGCCGATGAAGCCAGCGCCACCGGTAATAAGGAGGTTCATGGAAAGGGCAAGAGGGATCAGTGAAGCAGACTATTTCTTCTCGGGCACCCAATCGCGGAGGGAAGCATCGAGGGCCTCCTCGACTGAGCGGATGGTCACGCCGGTCGCCAGGAGTTTGGAGACGTCAAGGACACAGTTGGAACGCGGAGTACGGGCTGCTGTCTGATAGAAATCCGTGTCATTCTCAAAGTATTCAAAGGTCCGTTCCAGCCTTAGAACCGCCTGGGCGCGCTCCACGACCCGGCGGGTGGTGACCCAGCCAGGATTGGTCACGTTATAGGTCCCAAACGGCGCACGCCGTTCCCAGAGATCCAGGCAGACGCGGGCGAAATCACCTCGATGCGAGATGGAATTCACATTGTCGTACACCCGCGAGTACCGCTGCACTTTGCTCAAATAATTGCGTGGGCTGTCAAATTGGTCGAAGGGAATCCGCAGGCGCCACAGATAACCGTCGCCCACGCCCGCCATGGCTTCTTCGGCTAGCGCCTTGGTACCGCTATAGAAGCTGCACGGACCGTCCCGGAAGGAGAAGTTGGGTGGGTCGGTCTCGGTGAAACCATGGACGCGTTCCGGATGTTGCTGAACCAAATGCAAAACCCCGGGCGCCATGAGGTCCTTCTCCGGCCGGAACCGCCCCGCTTCATCGGCGATCTTGGCTCCGGAATAGATACATCCCGAGGAGACATGGCCGTAGGGCAGACCTTCGGCCGTACAAGCCTGGGCCAACGTGAGGGGGAAAAGGGTATTGCCCTGCAGCGTGTCAGCCCGGGCGGTCTCACAGGCATCCACGTTGGGTTTGCCAGTGTAACCGGCGCAGTTGACGACAAAGGTCGGGCGCACCGTTCGTAACAGCTCGCGGAGCGGGTTGAAGCGCGTGTAGTCCGCCGTGGCGCGGGACACGCTGTAAAAGGGAGCGCCCCGGCGGGTCAGTTCGGCGAAAAACGCCTGACCAACATAGCCGGTGGATCCGAGGAGTAGAATCATGGTGTAAACAGGTCTCCGAGTTGCATCAGGCGCGCCGCGCTTCCGCCGTGACCTCCTCAAGATAGGCCCGGTACTCGCAGCGCGGCATTGATGAGACAACTGACTCCAATCCGGCAAGGGAAAGGAATCCCCGTCGAAACGCCGCCTCTTCGGGACAACCGACCTTGATGCCCTGTCGCTGCTCGATGGTCCGCACGTAAGCGCTGGCCTCGTGCAGGCTGCTGCTGGTTCCCGCGTCCAGCCAGGCAAACCCACGAGCCAGCTTGACCACCCGCAGCCCACCTCGGCGCAGGTATTCGACATTGACGTCGGTAATCTCCAGTTCACCGCGCGCGCTTGGTTTCAGGTCGCGCGCGATCTGGGTGATGGCGTTGTCGTAAATGTACAGGCCCGGCACCGCATAGCTGCTCCGAGGCTGCTTCGGTTTTTCCTCGATCGAGATCGCCTTCCCGTCGGGATCGAACTCCACCACCCCGTATCGTTCCGGGTCATGCACGTGGTAGCCAAAGATCACCGC
>CAYYSX010000005.1:18670-55832 GCA_964474315.1 uncultured Verrucomicrobiota bacterium
AATTCCCGGACTCCCCCCTCGATCAGCGTGGTCAGCGGATAATACACCATCGGTTTGTCATAAACCGGCTGAAGCTGCTTGGAGGCGACCAACGTTAGCGGGTACAAACGCGAACCGGCGCCGCCCGCCAGGATGATGCCCTTCATGGTTCGCCAACCCTACGGACGGACCGCATCAACGCCAACCTCGAAGAGGCCCGCCGATTTCTCCGATTCGAGGGAAGCTTTGAACAGGTGGATCAGGGTTGATAGGAACGCTGGACGCGATGCGCGCCTTGGAACATGTCGTCAACGAGGAACTCACGGCGCTGGCGTCCGCCGGTCTTCGGCGCGAGTTGATCCCGGTGGCGTCGGTGGAGGGCGCCACACTTCAGATTGGTAGCCGGGTGCTCCGCAACTTTGCCTCCAACGATTACCTCGGGCTGGCCAGTCACCCCGTCGTGAAGGAGGCCGCCAGCCGGGCGTCCCGCGACTGGGGTGCGGGGAGTTCGGCAGCGCGCCTGGTTAGCGGATCACTGCAAGTCCACCACGAGCTGGAGGAGACGCTCGCCGCCTGGAAGGGAACCGCCGCCGCCCTGGCATTCACCAGTGGGTACGCCACCGCCGTCGGAGTCATTCCGGCGTTGGTGGGCCGCAACGATGTGGTGATTCTGGACAAGCTGGTTCACGCCTGCTGCGTGGATGGAGCCCGCTTGAGCGGCGCAACGATGCGGGTATTCCGGCACAACGACCCCGATTCGCTGGAGTCGATCCTGCAATGGGCCGACCGGCGCCGTTCCGCCTCCACGGAACAGCGAATCCTGATTGTCACGGAAAGTGTTTTCTCCATGGACGGCGACCAGGCGCCGCTGGGGGATCTGGTCGAACTAAAGGAGCGTTATGGAGCCTGGCTCATGCTGGACGAAGCTCACGCCACCGGACTGCTCGGCGACAACCGGTCCGGTCTGGCCAGCACCACCGGCCTGCCGGGGCGGATCGAGATTCAGATGGGCACCTTGGGCAAGGCGCTGGCTTCGGCCGGGGGATATATTGCCGGCTCGCGTGCGCTCATTGATTTCCTGATCCATCAATGCCGCAGTTTCATGTTCTCGACGGCTCCAGTCCCCGCCGCGACCGCCGCGGCACGGATGGCCGTGGGCATTGTGCAGTCGGCGGAAGGGGCTTGCCGTTGTGATCGTCTGTGGAGCCTGACCCGCCGGATAGCCTCCCAGACTCAACCGGGCGTGTCGCCCACCAGCGCGATCCTGCCAGTGATGATCGGCGGGGAAGCCGCGGCGCTGGAGGCCGCTGCCCGCCTCGCGGCCGAAGGATTCTGGGTGCCCGCCATTCGTTATCCCACAGTCCGACGGGGCGTAGCGCGGTTGCGGCTCACGGTCAGCGCCGCCCATTCACCTGGTGACGTGGAAGAGCTGCTGCAAGCGCTGGCAGGCCCGCTCGACTCCTGACTAACGAACGGTCCATCCATGCATCCCATTGCCCGCCTCGACCATGACTATGTCTGGCATCCGTTTACCCAGATGCAGGACTGGCTCAAGCTGGAACCGATCATTCTCGCCTCGGGGCGGGGCGCCGTTCTGCAAGACATCCAAGGCAAAACCTATCTCGACGCGAACTCCTCCATTTGGACCAACCTCCACGGACACAATCATCCGCGTCTCAATGCGGCTCTCCGCCGCCAGCTCAGACAAGTCGCGCATACCTCAGCGCTAGGGTTCGGCAACGTGCCCGCGAGCCTTCTGGCCGCTCAGTTGATCACCCTGGCCAATCCCGTCGGGCCGTCGGGCGATCCACGGCTCACGAAGGCCTTTTTCTCCGACGACGGATCGACCGCGCTGGAGGTCGCCCTGAAGCTGGCCTACGAGCACTCCCGACGCCGGCGCGGCCCGAAGCCCTCTCCCCGATTCCTGGCGCTGCAAGGGGCCTACCACGGGGACACGATCGGTGCTGTGTCGTTAGGGCACTTGCCGCTGTTCCACCAGGCGTTCTCAGGCCTCACGTTTCAGTCCGACGCAGTGATGGCACCCTATTGCTATCGTTGTCCTTTCAACCGGGCGCGTCCGGAGCGGGCCGATGCGCGCATCTACCGGCAGTGCGGCTGGGAATGTATCTCTAAGGTAGAACAGAAACTGAACCGGGCAGCCAAGACGGGACGGCCTTATTCAGCCCTGGTGGTGGAGCCCCGGATGCAAGGCGCCGCAGGAATGGTCCCCCAGCCCGATGGCTGGCTGGCCCGGACCAGCGAATTGGCGCGGGAACACGGCGCACTCATCGTGGCCGACGAGGTCATGTCGGGATTTGGCCGCACAGGCGGAGACGCTCTGTTCGCCACCACCGACGAAGGCGTGCGGCCGGATTTCCTATGTCTGGCCAAAGGGTTGACCGGCGGATATCTGCCCATGGCAGTCACCCTGACAACTGAAGATGTCTTTGCCTCCTTCCTGGGGGAGTATCATGAGTTCAAAACCTTCTTCCACGGACACAGCTTCACCGGGAATGCTCTCGGTGCCGCAACCGCACAGGCGAGCCTTGAACTTTTGCTCTCGCCCGCATCCCGTCAGGCCCGCAACCGCTTGGAATCGGATCTCGAGCAAGAGCTGCAACACCTCTGGTCGCTGGAGACCGTGGGTGACATTCGCCGGGTCGGACTCGTGGTTGGAGTGGAATTGGTCCATAACTGGCGGACCCGCGATCCGTTTCCTCTGGTACAACAAGCGGGAATCCGTGTCTGCCAGGCGATGGCTCGGCGGGGGGTGCTAACCCGTCCGATCGGCAACGTTGTGGTGCTGATGCCGCCGTATTGCACGACTCGGCGCCAGGTGCGGACCATCGTGTCGGTGCTACATGACTCCATAGTGGAAGTGCTGGGCTCGTAGGGGACCATCCAGCACAAAAAGAACGGGCGGCCGGTTGGCCGCCCGCGGTAACGGTTCGTGGGAAAACTAAGCGGTCAGCGGCGATGGGGGTACCACCGATGCCTCATCCGCCCCCAACACCACCGGTTCCGGCTCATCCGGAACGTTCACCAGAGGCCGGATCCGCACTCCACGATGGCCGATGAACCCCGTGCCGGCCGGAATGATATGCCCCATGATGACGTTCTCCTTGAAGCCCCGGAGCGCATCGCTCTTGCCCATCGTCGCCGCTTCGGTGAGGACACGGGTGGTGTCCTGGAAGGAAGCGGCGCTGAGGAAGGATTCCGTTTCGAGTGACGCCTTCGTGATGCCCAACAGGACCGGCGCTGCCTCGGCCGGCTTGCCACCGATCTTTTCCACCCGGGCGTTCTCATCTTCAAACGCGGTCTTGTCGATCTGTTCGCCCCAGAGGAAGATCGTATCGCCAGGCTCGGTAATGCGAACCTTGCGGAGCATCTGGCGAATGATGATCTCGACGTGCTTGTCGTTAATCGTCACTCCCTGCAGTCGGTACACTTCCTGAACCTCGTTCACCAAGTGTTCCTGGAGTTCGTGAGGCCCACAAACATCGAGAATCTCGTGGGGAACCACCGGGCCGTCCGTGAGCTGTTGGCCCTTCTTCACGAAATCGCCCTTGTACACGATCACGTGCTTGCTCATGGGCACCAGGTGCTCCTCCTCGGTGTCCGTTTGGGGATCCTTGACGATGATGCAGCGCTTACCGCGAACGGATGGACCGAAGTCCACGACACCATCGATACGGGCGATTTCCGCGGCATCCTTCGGGCGACGTGCTTCGAACAGCTCTGCCACGCGGGGAAGACCGCCAGTAATGTCCTTGGTTTTTGACGCCTTCCGAGGGGTCTTGGCCAGCAGTGATCCGGCCCCGATTTCATCGCCTTCGGTCACGACAAGGTGGGCACCCGCCGGAATCGGATACTGCGCCAGCGGTTCCCCCTGGCTGTTCTCGACGATGATCTGCGGATGCAGATCCTCTTTGTGTTCGATGATCACCAGGTCTTCCTGGCCCGTAGCCTCGTCCACCTCCTGTTTCATGGTGACGCCCTCGATGATGTCCACGAACTTCACCTGGCCGGTTTTCTCCGAGATAATAGGAACATTGTAAGCATCCCATTCCACAAAGATATCACCCTTCTTCACTTGGCCACCGTCGGAAACCGAGATGACCGAGCCCACTACGATCGAGTGCGACTCCAGCTCCTTGCCGTCGGCCGAGGTAATGCTAATGGATCCGTTCTTGTTCAGAACGATGTTATTGCCGTCATCCAAGGTCACCACGCGCAGGTCGTGGTAGTGAACCATGCCGTCGTGCTTCGCCTTGATCTGCGGCTGCTTATAAGTCTGGGCCGCGGCACCACCGATGTGGAACGTCCGCATCGTGAGCTGGGTCCCCGGCTCTCCGATCGACTGGGCGGCAATGATGCCCACCGCCTCGCCCGGTTCAACCAGACGGCCCGTCCCCAGGTTACGACCATAGCATCGAGCGCAAACTCCCACCTTCGTCTCGCAGGTCAGGACGGATCGAATCTTGATCTTTTCGATACCGGCCCGCTCGACCGACTTCGCGCGCACCTCGTCGAATTCCTCGCCCGCACCGACCAGCTTGTTCTGAAGGTCGGACGGATCATGGATATCCTCAGCCGAATAGCGCCCGAAGATCCGTTCACTAATCTTCACGACCTCTTCCTCGCCTTCGTAAATGGAGGAGACGAAGATGCCGTTGTTGGTGCCGCAGTCCTGCTCCCGGATGATCACGTCCTGGGCCGCATCGACGAGTTTCCGGGTCATGTAGCCGGAGTCGGCAGTTTTGAGCGCCGTGTCCGCCAAGCCCTTGCGAGCCCCGTGGGTCGAGATGAAGTATTCCAGGACCGTCAGTCCCTCGCGGAAGTTGGAGAGAATCGGTTTCTCGATGATTGATCCATCCGGCTTCGCCATTAGACCGCGGAGACCGGCCAACTGACGTACCTGTGCTTTGTTGCCCCGCGCGCCCGAATCCACCATCAGGAAGACCGGATTGTACTCCTTCTTGTTCTGATTCGCCTCCAGCGTCTTCAACATGACATTCGCAATCTGGTCCGTGCAGTGCGTCCAGATGTCGATGACCTTGTTATAGCGCTCCTGGTTGGTGATAACCCCCTTCTTGTGCTGTTTCTCAACGTCGCTGATCTGCTTGTGGGCATTATCGATTTCCTTCGACTTCGCCTCCGGGATGATCATGTCGTCGATACCGATAGAAACCCCCGCGCGGGTCGCTTCGGCGAATCCAATCTCTTTGAGTTTGTCGAGCGTCTGTACCGTGTTTTCGTGTCCACAAACCTTGTAGCATTGGAAGATCAGATCACCCAGCTTGGACTTGCCCACCGGGAAGTTGGCGAATCCGAGGTCATCGGGCCAGATCTCGGAGAAGATCACCCGGCCCACTGTGGTTTCGATCACCTTGAGTTCCGTATTGCCGTAGGTCGTCTTCCGGCCAAAGTCCGGGTTCTTGAGTCGGATGCGGTCGTGAGTCTTCACAGCCCCGTCGGTGTGGGCAAAGATCACCTCGGCCTTGTTGCCGAAGAGCATCAACCGGTCAGACTCCTTGCGCGCCCGTCGTGGCTCCGCCGTAAGGTAGTAACAGCCCAGGGTGATGTCCTGGGTGGGCGTCATGATCGGCTTGCCGCTGGAGGGGCTGAAGATGTTCAACGGCGCCATCATGAGCAGTCGCGCCTCAAGTTGGGCTTCAACCGACAAAGGCACGTGGACTGCCATCTGGTCGCCGTCGAAGTCGGCGTTGTAAGCCGTGCAGACCAGCGGATGAATCCGGATTGCTTCGCCTTCGATCAGAGTGGGTTCGAACGCCTGAATGGAGAGACGATGAAGCGTTGGCGCCCGGTTCAACAGCACCGGATGACCCCTCGTCACCTCTTCCAGAATGTCCCAGACCTCTGGCGACTGCCGCTCGATCATCTTCTTGGCCGACCGGACCGTGTGGACATAACCACGCTCTTTGAGCTTACGGATGATGAACGGCTCGAACAATACCAGCGCCATTTTCTTCGGCAGACCGCACTGGTGCAGCTTCAGCTCAGGGCCGATAACGATCACCGACCGGCCCGAGTAATCGACGCGTTTGCCGAGCAGGTTCTGACGAAAACGACCCGACTTGCCCTTGAGCATGTCCGACAGTGACTTCAAGGCGCGGTTGCCTGCTCCCGTAACTGCGCGACCATGGCGGCCGTTGTCGAACAGAGCGTCCACCGCTTCCTGCAGCATCCGCTTTTCGTTGCGGATAATGACTTCCGGAGTTTTAAGCTGGAGCAGGTTCTTCAACCGGTTGTTGCGGTTGATCACCCGGCGATAGAGGTCGTTGAGGTCTGAGGTGGCGAAGCGTCCGCCCTCCAGCGGGACGAGAGGCCGGAGGTCCGGAGGAATCACCGGCAGGACGGTCAGAATCATCCACTCCGGCCGCGTCTTGGACTTGGTGAAGCCCTGGAACAGCTTGATTCGTTTGGCGATCTTTTTCCGGTTCTGCTTCGACTTCGTCTCCAGCATCTGCTGCTGGAGTGTCTCCACGGTCTTCTCAAGCTCGATGCGGGTCAGGGCATCCCGAACGGCCTCGGCTCCCATCTTAGCTACAAATGCGTCAGCGCCGTAGGTCTGCCGGGCCTCGCGAAATTCGTGTTCGCTGAGTAGCTGCAGGTCCTTGAGCGGGGTATTCCCCGGATCAATAACCATGTAATCTTCATAGTAGATAACCCGCTCCAAGTTGCGAGCCGTCATGTCGAGCATGAGGCCAATGCGGGAAGGCATGCACTTGAAAAACCAGATGTGGGACACCGGAACGGCCAGCTCAATGTGGCCCATGCGTTCGCGGCGCACCCGAGCCAGCGTCACCTCCACGCCACAGCGGTCACACACCACGCCGCGGTGTTTGATACGCTTGTATTTTCCGCAGGAGCATTCCCAATCCTTCACCGGACCGAAGATACGCTCGCAAAAGAGGCCGCCTTTCTCGGGTTTGAAGGTTCGGTAGTTGATGGTTTCGGGATTCTTCACCTCGCCCTTGGACCAAGAGCGGATGTTTTCGGGTGAAGCAACCTGAATGGAGACATGGTCAACCTGGTTGACCTTGTCCAGACCGAGCAGCTCGCGGGCCGTTTCCCTTGACGAAATCATAAGTGTGACACCTTCCGGTTACAGTTAAGTTCAATGTTCAAGCCAGCAGCGCGGCTGCGGGTGTTGGCGGCGCCTCCGCCGGATTGGCATAGCCCACCCGGACGTCGAGACCTAATGATTGCATTTCCTTGACCAACACGTTGAAGGATTCAGGAATGCCCGCCTCCAACGTGTTGTCGCCCTTCACGATGCTTTCGTAGATGCGCGTACGCCCCTGCACGTCGTCCGACTTGACGGTCAGTAGCTCCTGAAGCGTGTAGGCGGCACCGTAAGCCTCCATCGCCCAGACTTCCATTTCACCGAACCGCTGGCCGCCGTACTGGGCCTTACCGCCCAAAGGTTGCTGGGTGACCAGCGAGTAAGGACCGACGGCACGGGCATGAATCTTGTCCGCGACAAGGTGACCCAGCTTGAGCATATAGATATACCCCACGACCACTTCCTGATCGAACGGTTCGCCCGTCCGGCCATCATACAGGCAAGCCTTACCATTCTCGCCGATCAGCGAAACTTGGTTGTGCTTCTTCTGATCGTCCACCACCTGCTTCAGATAGTGACGGATCTCTTTCTCTTTGATGCCGTCGAATACCGGAGTGGCGATCTTGATGCCCAGTATCCGACACGCCCAGCCCAAGTGCGTTTCCAGCAACTGGCCGACGTTCATGCGCGAAGGCACGCCCAGGGGATTGAGCACGATGTCCACCGGGGTTCCGTCTGCGAGAAACGGCATGTCTTCCTCCGGGACAATGGCGGCCACCACGCCCTTGTTTCCGTGACGCCCGGCCATCTTGTCGCCGACGGAAAGCTTCCGTTTGGAAGCGATGTACACCTTGACCTGCTTCACCACACCCCCATCGAGGTCTTCTCCCGCTTCCACGCGCTCCACCTCTTCGGCATGTTGGGATTCGAGATCTTCGAACTTCTTCTTAAAGGCGCCGATGATCTCGTTGATCTTGTTGCGGATCGGCGAGGGGTCGATTTCGATGCGATCATAGACCGTGGCCAATTTCTTGAGCAGGGTCTTAGTGATCTTGCGATTGGCCGGAATGATGATCTCACCGGTCTCGCTGTTGACGACATCCAACGGAATCTTTTCACCCAGGAGGATATTGGAGAGGGCCTCGGTAAGCTGTTCCAGAAGTTCCTCCTTTTTGGAACGAAACCCTTCATCCACTTCCTTGGTGACCTTTTTAGCGGCGTCCTTCTCCTCCTTGTTACGACCGCCCTTGGCGCCTTCGGCCTTGGCCGACACTTTGACATCCATGACAATGCCGTAGGTTCCGGAAGGAACACGCAGAGAGGTGTCCTTCACGTCAGCCGCCTTTTCACCGAAGATCGCGCGCAGCAGGCGCTCCTCCGGGGCCAGTTCCGTCTCCGACTTGGGCGTGATCTTACCGACCAGAATGTCACCGGGCTTGACCTCGGCACCCACTCGGATCACTCCGTCGAGTCCCAGGTTCTTCAACGCTTCCTCGCCCACATTTGGAATGTCGCGGGTGATTTCTTCCGGTCCGAGCTTGGTGTCACGAGCCACCACTTCGAATTCCTCGATGTGAATCGAGGTGAAGGTGTCGTCCTTGACGATCCGTTCGGAGAGGAGGATGGCATCTTCGAAGTTGTAGCCGTTCCACGGCATGAACGCGACCAACACGTTTCGGCCAAGAGCGAGTTCTCCGCCAGCGGTGCATGGTCCGTCGGCCAAGACCTGCCCCTTGCGCACTGAGTCCCCCTTGTCCACCAGGATCTTTTGGTTAATGCAGGTAGCGGCATTGGATCGCATGAACTTCCGCACCTGATAGACCCATATGTCGTTACCGGGGTCATGCTTGATTTTCTTCTTCCCCTCCGGCAGTCGGCCGTCCTTGGTAACGATGATCTGGTTGCCGGTAACGCTGGCCACTTTGCCGGCCTCCTCGGCGACAATGACGGCGCGGGAATCACGGGCGACCCGTTCCTCCAGCCCGGTGGCCACAAACGGCGCCTCGGTGACCAGCAAGGGCACCCCTTGACGCTGCATGTTCGATCCCATCAGCGCTCGATTCGCGTCGTCGTGCTCCAGGAACGGAATCAGGCCGGCCGCCACGGACACCAACTGTTTCGGAGAAACGTCCATGTAATGGACATCTTTGGGCTCGACATCGATGAAGTCGCCTTTGTTCCGGCAGGTGACTTTGTCCGTAAGAAAGCGTCCTCGCTCATCAATCAAGGCGTTAGCTTGAGCGATAGTAAATCCTTCCTCCCGATCCCCAGTGAGGTAATCAAGTTTCTCCGTGACCCGCCCATGCTCGACTTTGCGATAAGGAGTCTCGATGAACCCGTAGTCGTTCACCCGGGCGAACGTTGCCAACGAAGCAATGAGTCCAATGTTCGGACCTTCCGGAGTTTCAATGGGGCAGATGCGGCCGTAGTGGGACGGATGGACGTCCCGAACCTCAAATCCCGCGCGGTCGCGTGAAAGCCCTCCAGGGCCCAGGGCGGACAACCGCCGCTTGTGGGTCAGTTCGGCCAGAGGGTTGATCTGGTCCATGAACTGGCTGAGCTGACTGCGACCGAAAAAATCGCGGACCACGGCCGACAGCGCCTTGGGATTGATCAGCTTCTGCGGCGTCATGGTGTCCATCGTCTGGTCAAAGAGAGTCATGCGCTCCTTGACCAAGCGTTCCGTACGCGCGAGGCCGACTCGGCATTGGTTTGCGAGCAACTCGCCCACCGTGCGGATACGGCGGCTCCCCAAGTGATCAATGTCATCCAAGCTGCCTTCGCCTTTTTTGAGCTTGAGTAGGTACTTGGTCGCCTCCAGCAGGTCCTTCCCGGTGAGGATCCGGGAATCCCCATCCGAGAAATTCAACTTCTGGTTGATTTTATAGCGGCCCACCCGGCCGAGGTCATAACGCTTCGCGTCAAAAAATAGTCGTTTGATCAACGCCTTGGCGTTGGCCGCCGTCGGCGGATCACCGGGACGAAGACGGCGATAAATGTCCTTCAGAGCTTCGTCACCATTCTTGGTCGGGTCCTTCTTGAGACACTTGATGACAATCCCCTCATCAATGGAGGTATCAACGACGCGAATCTTGGCCACGCCGAGTTCGGCGATCTGTTTGACAGTGGCTTTGGACAGCGGTTCGAAGGCGCGGGCCACCACGATGGCCTTGTCAGGATCAACCGCATCTTCAATCAAGACCTTGTTCTGAATGTCCTCTAGCTTTTCGGCCTCCTTGATGGTCAGCTCTTCGATCTTGTAGAAGAGGTCCAGAATATCGCCGTCTTTCCCCACTTCCTCGGGGTTGATCTTGGACTCCGGCTTGGGATGAAGCCGGGCTTCAGCAATGGCGAAAAGCGCCCGGAAGAAGGTGGTGGTCAGAAACTTGCGGCGGCGCTTCTTGCGATCCAGATAGACGTAAAGCAGGTCACTCGTGTCGAACTGCGCCTCATACCAGGAACCGCGGTCCGGAATGATGCGGAAGCTGTGAAGCAGCTTACCGTTAGGGTGCTGGGTCGTTTCGAACGCCAGGCCCGGAGACCGGTGCAATTGGCTGACAATCACTCGTTCCGCCCCATTGATCACAAACGTTCCCTGGGGGGTCATGAGCGGGATTTCCCCCATGAACACTTTCTCCTCCTTGGTCCCTTTTTCATCCTTGAGCAGGAAGGTCACATAGAGGGGGGCACCGTAGGTCAGGCCGTCACGGAGGCAGTCCAGCCAGTCCACTTTGGGCTCCTGAATTTCGTAGCTATGGAAATCAAGGACGGTCTTGCCGTCGTAGCTTTCAATCGGAAACACCTCGGTGAACACCGCCTGCAAACCGGTGTTTTTTCGCTTGGACTGCGAAACATCGGCTTGGAGGAACTCCTTGTACGAATCGAGCTGGATCTCGATCAGGTTGGGAGGGGCAATCACCTCCTTGATTTTGCCGAAGTTGATGCGCTCCGTGAGTTTATGTGGCATGGCGACCTTGGTTTTGGTTCTGCCGGAAGACCGGCCGGTCAACTACGTCGAAAGACGATAGGACGAGGCCGGGCGACTCGTCGGTCGAATCACCCGGTCTCGTCTTACTGCCTTCAGGATTTTCGTAACGCTCCCAGAGAGTAATGGCAAAGAATGGACCGGCAAACACAGGGCCGGTGGGATGGAGTGGCGGGACACCCGTCCCGCCACCTGCAAATGAAGGAGTTATTTGAGTTCAGTCTTGGCTCCGGCCTCTTCAAGCTTCTTCTTGGCGGCCTCGACATCGGCCTTGGGAGCGTCTTCGAGCACCGGCTTCGGCGCCCCCTCGACCAAGGCCTTGGCCTCGGCCAGCCCCAAGCCCGCCTTGATCTCGCGGACCGCCTTGATGACCGCGATTTTCTTGTCAGCCGGCACCGATGCGAGGATGAGGTCGAAGGTATCCTTCGCCTCGGCGGCGGGAGCCGCGGCGGCACCGGCGGCGGGAGCCGCGGCTACCGCGACCGGAGCCGCGGCGGTGACGCCCCACTTGGTTTCGAGGGCTTTGACGAGTTCAGCCGCTTCCAGAACGGTCAGCTTGCTCAGCTCGTCCACGAGAGTGTTGATGTCTGCCATGGTGTATTGTGTCCTTTCGTCCGTTGTTAGTTTCGTCGGCGAAACGGCCCTTTCGCATTAGTCCGCGGCCTGCGGACCGACGAGGTACTCTATTTATGGTTGATTCCGGGGGCAGAACAGGACGACGCCCCGTCCCCGGAAAGGAGCAAAAGGCTAGGCCGGTTTCTCGGTCTTTGCCTTGATGACCCGGGCGAGTTGGGAACCCGGAGTATTGATGAGGGTGGCCAGCTTCTGGGCCGGCGCTTGGAGCAATCCCAAGATTTTGCCTCGGATGACATTTAGCGGAGGCAGGTCGGCGATGGCCTTGAGCGTCTCGGTATCGAGACGTTGGCTACCGAGGTAGCCGAACTGAAGTTTGGGTTTTTCAAACTCAGCCTGATAGGCCTTCACCACCTTGGCCGCGGCCGCGATATCCTGTTTACCGGTGACCACCGCGAGTTGGCCAGCCAACGCACCGCTGAGGTCCGCCAAGCCTGCTTCCTTGGCGGCGATGCGAAAAAGGGTGTTTTTGATGACGTGAACTTCGGCCCCGGCCTTGTGGAGGCGTTGGCGCAATTCGGTGAACTGCGCCACCGACAAGCCCCGGTAATCCGCCACGAGAAAAAAGGGCGAGGCGTTGAGGCGGGTGAGGTATTCGGCGGAAATGAAAGTCTTCTCCGTGCGCATGGACGTATTTTATGAAAATCAGTGGGCGACGAATTCCTTGAGATCCAACCGAACTGGCGGACTCATCGTGAGCGACAAAGTGCATGACCGGACGAAAACCCCCTTGGCACTGGCGGGCCTAGCCCTGACCACCGCTTCAATGACCGAACGGGCATTCTCGACGATCTGTTGCGGACTGAAGTCCACCTTCCCCACGGGGACATGGACATTTCCCGCCTTGTCGATCTTGAACTCCACTCGGCCCGCCTTGACCTCATGGACGGCCTTGGCGACATCGTCCGTGACCGTACCCGTCTTGGGATTGGGCATCAGACCGCGAGGACCCAGAACCTTGCCCAACTTGCGGACCTCCGCCATGGCTTCGGTGGTCGCAATGGCGACATCAAAATCCGCCCAGCCTTCCTGGCACTTCTTAATCAAATCCTCAAACCCCACGAATTCAGCTCCGGCGTTCTTGGCCGCCTCAGCCTGAGCACCCGCCTTGGTGAACACGAGGACCCGGACGGTTTTGCCCGAGCCGTGCGGAAGCGGGCAGGTCCCGCGAACCATCTGGTCGGATTGTTTAGGATCCACCCCCAGCCGAAACGCAAGATCAACCGTCTCGACAAACTTGGCGCGGGGAAACTTGTGGAGAACTTCAACCGCCTGGTTCAGCGGGTAATTTTTCCCGGCGTCCACGGTCGCCTGGGCTTTTTTGAATCGTTTGCTCGACATGGCTTTACGCGGTGCTATCGGACCAAGGTCCTCCCGCAATGAGGTATCCGTCTGGAGGTAGCCCTCCAGCAACGGAGCCCCATGGAATGACAAATTCCTCAACGGCTGTCAAAGCTTTTGCCCAAATTTTGCCAGATTCTCCAAGCGCCGGGAGCTGAGAGCACTCACCTTGAACTCCTTCGTCCCTCCCAACACCCTCGCCGCGCCCGCTCTAACCAATGAAAACATTGACGTTTTTGGTGATCGCCGGGGACCCATCGGGGGACATGGCAGCGGCCGATCTGGTGCGGGCGCTACGGAACGCGGTCGGGGCCTTTCCTCCGCGGTTCTTCGGCGCCGGCGGACCTGCCATGAGGGAAGCAGGAGTCCAGCTCGACTTCGAACTGACGGGACACTCGGTCATTGGCCTGGAAATCCTGCGGCGGCTTCGTTTTTTTCAACAGGCCTTCCAAGGGCTTCTGCGCCGGGCCCAACAAGAGACGCCCGATGCCGTGATCGGGGTGGACTATTCAGGCTTCAACCTCCGGTTTGCGGGGGCCATCAAAGCAGGACTGCGTGAAGGCCGACGTCCGTTCCACAACTGGCGGCCCCGGCTGATTCAATACATTGCCCCGCAGGTGTGGGCTTCCCGCGCCGGCCGGGCACGACGAATGGAGCAAACCCATGATCTCTTGTTGAGCATTCTGCCGTTCGAACCCGCGTGGTTCTCCCAGCATGCCCCCCGCTTGAAAGTCCAGTTCGTTGGGCATCCGCTGGTGGACCGCCGGCAAGGATGTCGCCCAGCCACTGATTGGACTTCCCCGGTTCCTCCCGAAGTCGTGCTTCTACCCGGAAGCCGCGACGACGAACTAAAGCGTCATCTTCCCGTCCTCATACCGGCCGCCGAACGGATCCGTCGGGAGACCGGTGCCCGTTTGCGGCTCATTCTTCCGGCGGAACGTCTCCGGCCCCTCGCCGAGACACTCGTGAAGTCTCACGATTCCATTGATCTGCAGGTGGGTGGCTTGGACGAAGCCCTCCAGAACGCCACGATCGCCCTGGCTTCCACAGGAACCGTGACGCTGGAGTGCGCCTGGTTCGGCGTCCCTACCGTAGCTCTCTACAAGACCTCGTGGCTGACCTACCAGATCGGTCGCCGTATCGTAACCATCCGTCATCTAGCCATGCCCAACCTTCTCGCGGGCGAGACGGTCCTGCCCGAGCTGGTCCAAGACGCGGCGACTCCCGACGCCATCGTCACCGCAGCCTTGGAACTCCTTCGTAATGAACCCCGGCGTCGGGACATTCGTCTCCGGTTACTGGCGCTGGCCCGCCAATTGGGCGAGCCAGGAACCAGCAACCGGGCCGCACGGGCCATTTTGGACTTGCTCCCGCCCTCCTCCTACGCCGCCTGAGTCATGGCTTCGCGTGCGGCTCGCACTCGGGAAGTGGGTATGTAACGGGCCTGGAACTCCGACCGAAATTCACCGAACGTACCGGCGGCCAGGTGGCCACGAATCTCCCGCATCACCTGGAGATAAAAGTGGCTGTTGTGAATGCTCACCAGACGCAGACCCAGGATCTCATTCACGTTGAGCAAGTGCCGGATATAGGCCCGCGAATGGTGCCGGCAGGCGAAACAGGCGCACCCTTCCTCGATCGGTCCGAAGTCCGACTTCACCGCCCCGCCCTTGATGGCAAATGTTCCGCGGCGGGTAAAGGCCGTGCCGTTTCGAGCCACCCGGGTGGGCAACACGCAATCAAACATGTCCACGCCACGAGCGACCAACTCGACCAATTGGGCGGGAGTTCCAAGGCCCATCGCATAACGTGCCTTGTCCGGAGGCAAGTGCGGCTCGGTGATTTCCACGGCTCGCATCATTTCCGGCTCCGGTTCACCCACGCTCACGCCTCCGATGGCGTATCCGTCAAACTCCATTGCCACCAACTCCCGCGCACACTTCTCCCGCAGAGGCGCATCGCCAGCACCTTGAACAATCCCAAAGACGGCCTGCCCTGGCGCTCGCGGCTGTTCCCGGCACTCCGCCGCCCAACGAAGAGTCCGCTGGACCGCTCGCACCACTTCTTCGGGCGGGGAATCGTGGGGCGGACATTCATCGAACACCATCGCGATGTCCGATCCGAGCTGGCGCTGGATGGCCATGCTTTCGCGCGGCCCGAGAAAAATCGGTGACCCATCCAGATGGCTGCGAAACTCCACCCCGTGTTCCTTGACTTTCCGAATCTTTCCCAAGCTGAAAACTTGAAAACCGCCAGAGTCGGTCAGAATTGGTCCCGACCAATTCATGAACCGATGGAGTCCACCCGCCTGTCCGATGATGTCCATCCCGGGACGAATGCTCAGGTGGTAGGTATTCCCAAGAAGGATTTGGGTCCCCATTTCGGTCAATTCCCGGTTGTCCAACGCTTTCACGCTGGCCTGGGTACCGACGGGCATGAAAACCGGGGTTTCCACCACGCCATGGGGCGTCGTCAAGCGACCGAGGCGGGCCCGGCTGGAAGGATCCACAGTGAAAAGCTCGAACATGTCGAATCGCGGCATCCAAAAGCGAAAACCGCCGAACGACAATGTCGTTCGGCGGTTCGGAAAGAAGGGGAATCCCAATAAACTCAGGCGCCGCCCTTTCGGGTCGGTCCACCTGGGGTGCCATCAGCCCAAGCCGACGTCCGCTCCCGCAACCAACGGAGGTCAGGATTCCCGGCCATAACCTTGCGGACGATGTCGGGATTACCCGTGTTAAAGCGGACCCGGGCCTTGCTCCGACCATCCGCCCAGCGCTTGATTTCAGAATGTCCATCGGCGAAGGCGAGTCCGCCCGCGCCATTGTGATACCACGCCGGCCAATCGATCATTTCCTCGGCGTCCATCTTCACGGCAAAGCCACCGTCGTTGATGCTGTCCGGATGTTCGTCAATGAAGACCCAGGTCTGGGATGGTCCCGGAACGGTCAAGTCGGATTCCTTGATATACACCTTGAACGTCGGAGCCGGCAGCCATCCACCGCGGTTCGCGGGAGTTCCCTGTAGATTGGGCCCGATCGCCTGGCTCATCGCCACGCTGCGGACCCGTAGCGGTCCCCGGTTGCCGAAGCTCTTGCTCATATCAGCCGGGCAGTGGTAAATCTGCGGGCTCTTGGTATAGGGCCCCAGTTTGGCCCATTGGGTATCCAGCAGGAAGTTCAGATTGGTGTTCGCTCCGGCTGGATCGCCTCCCGAGTAGTTCATGTTACCGCGAATCCATCCGCCGTTGGAATTGTCCTCGTTGGGAGCGAAGATTCCGCGGTGATCGTCGGCATACAGCCGCCACGCCAGCAACAACTGGCGGGTGTTGTTCATGCACTGGACACCTTGGGCCTTGGACTTGGCCTTCGCCAGCGAGGGGAGCAGCATCCCCGCAAGAATCGCGATGATCGCAATGACAACCAGCAGCTCGATTAGCGTGAAGCCTTTCTGGTCTTTTCGGGGACAAATGGTGGCTTTCATTGGAATAAGCAGAATTGAGGTCTGTGTGAGCATTACCGAACAGTCTCCGGTCGTCAAGCCCCTCCAGTCCCCCACCCGCCGGCCGGAACCGGCCGATGCCACACCCGGCGGCACCGTTTGAGTTCCATGCCGTCTTCTTTAGTTCCTTCCGTTTTCCGCGGCTCTCATCCCGCCGCCACCGCCGCCCGCATCCTCGTCTTCTGCTGCGCCTGTTGGGCTTTCAGCTTCCCCACCATGAAGGCCCTTGAACTGATCGGACGGAGCCAGTTGCCGGCCCACGGAAGTCTTTTCTTCGCTGCGGCGTGTGTGGCGTTGCGCTTCTCCGCCGCCACCCTGCTCCTGGCTCCCTTCATCGGCCGTTCGCTGCTGGGACTTACCTGGCGAGAATTTCAGCAGGGATTGGGCTTGGGGGTTTTCGGCGGACTCGGTCTCCTGCTCCAAATGGATGGCCTCAGCTACACGCAGGCCTCCACCAGCGCCTTTCTCACTCAAGGTTACTGCCTTTGGTTGCCGGTTTGGATCGCCCTCCGCCATCGCCGCTGGCCCGCCCCGGTCGTCCTCGTCGCCTGTGGTATGGTCCTGTTGGGCGGCGCTGTCCTCGCCGGAGTGGACCTCCGGCATCTACATCTCGGTCGGGGCGAGTGGGAAACCCTCGCCGGTTCGGTCTTCTTCGCCGCCCAAATTCTTTGGTTGGAACGACCAGTTTTCCGCGGCAACAACGTGCTTCGATTCACCCTGGTCATGTTCGCGATCATGGCTCTCCTGACCCTCCCGCTGGCGTTCCTGACTGCCGACACACCCGCCGACCTGTTCCAGGCCTTCGCCACCCCCGCGGCAGGTGTCCTCATGATGATCCTGGTCGTCGTCTGCACCCTGGTGACCTTCCTTCTTGCGAACCGGTGGCAGCCCGAAGTATCCGCCACCGAGGCTGGACTGCTGTATTCCACCGAACCCGTCTTCGCCGCTGGGCTGGTCCTCTTTATCCCCGGCCTGATTTCCCCGTGGGCGGGAATCGAGTATCCGAACGAACGCCTGACTCAGAATCTCCTGGTCGGCGGCGGGCTCATTCTCGCCGCCAACGCCGCTCTCCAGATCCATACTGCAAGGACCAGTCCACCTCCGGCCCCACCCGCAGCCGAGCCTGATCCCAGTTCAACGCCGGTCCTCCTTGGGACGGGGGCCCAACGGCACGAGTCGCTCCGGCCGGAATCCCACCTGCCCGGCCGATGATCCCGGCTGAAATCCCCGCTCCGGCTGCCGGGGATCCAACCACTGCGGTTGATCCACTGCGGAATTCACATCTTGGCCACGAGCCTGCCATTCGTCCCAAGTCTGCCCCGCGAACCGGTAGGCGCCGACATTGGTTCCCAGCCGTGTGTCGAAGTAAAGGTTCCGGTCCAGCAGGAACAGGTCGGTGGTCCCCCGCCAATTGCTGCCCAACAGCTCCCCGCTGTCCCACACCACGATGTTGTTGGTAAACCAAAACGACCGATGCGGTTCCTCACGCGTCCGCATCAGTTGATGTTCGCGATTGAACGCGAACAGATTGAACCGGACTACGTTGTCGCGTCCATAATGCTGGTGGAACCCCGCGCTCTTGCAGCGCGTCGCCACGTTGTTCTCCAGCACGATCCCGCTGCTGCCCTCATCCGTGTACAAGCCCCAGCCGCCATAGCCATAGCTCTCCACTTCGCGGAACACGTTGTTCCGGATCACCGTCCCGGGCTGGGGACCCAAAGTATAGATGCCCCCCATATCACTCAGCCTCCCCTGCCCCACCTGTTCCACCAGGTTGTTTTCAATCACGTTCGCCCGGCAGGGCGTCTCCTGGTAGCCCCAGTTCCATCCCACCGAAATGCCGGTGTAGAACAGGTCGGCCACGTGATTGTACGCAATCCGGTTGGTGCCGCTCTGGAATACAATGATTCCCACTGCCGGCGCAAAGATCCGTCCCAGACCCCGCAGCACGTTGTCGGTGAGCTGATGGCCATGGTTCGCGTCGAAATCCGACGGTGACCGGTCACCTGGTTCACCCAGGCGAATCCCACCGCCGCCCAGTTGAAGCATCTGGTTGCCCACCACCCGCCATCGCTGGCACCCCCGCCCGAGCTCGAGGCCATAGCCACCCAGTCCCTCAAAACGACAGTCCTCGATCGTGCCTTCGACTGCATGGGTCGCCCGAAATGCTCCGGGCACGGGTACCGCCGCTTGAGGAGAAATCAGCCCGGAATCAGGCAACGCATAGTCCGCTTCGGCAAACGTCAGACCTTCCCAGCGAATCCCCCTCACCGGCGTTCGAGATCCCAAATCTCCCTGGATTCGGACCAGCTCGGTCAATCGAGGCGCGGTGATGAAGGCCGCATTCGGATCCACGCCTTCCGGGGCCCACCAACGAAGCCACCCGGTCTTTCGGTCGAGAGTCCACTCGCCGGGTTGATCCAAGGCTTCGGGAACATTCTCCACCCAGTACCGCGCGTCCGGCTCGTCCATCCAATTGGCCCGCGGTCCACCCGGAATGACGGCGACGCCGGCCGCGGTATCCACCGACAAGATAGGCACGTGCAGGTCCGTCCATTTCATCAGCAGAATCAACTCGGCGCCGAAATCACCCGCCCAGGACGGCCGCAGATCTCCCGCGCGAAAGGGCAGCGTAATCGGTGATTGCGTCCCCAAACGCGCCGTGGTCCGGAAGTACCCTTCGTTGGGGGTCCGGGCTCGTGGTTGACGGATTCCGTTGAAGAACAACTGGCGGAAATACCACCGACCGTCGCGCACCTCCGGTACCGATAGTTCCCAGAGGGCGGCGTTGGTTTCGACCCGCCTCCAACCGGTGAGGCGACGTCCACCCACCAGTATCGGCGTTTCCCCGGACCGGGCCCGTAGCGTCAGGTTCGAATCCTCCGGTCCCAATTCGAGCGGGCTCGCCAGTTCATGCCGGCCGCCGCGCAATTCGATGACGGCCCGTCCGAGGTCTCCCTGCCTCCGAGCCGTGCGAACCGCCTGGAGCGCCTCTTCCAAGGAACCGGTTTCGCCACGGTCGGTAGCACGATCGACTGAGGCGGCGATCCAGACTGTTTCGGCAGACATTCCGACGGCGGTGGCCAGCAGGCCGGCCAGGGCATCCACAAAACACTTCATTCCGCTGACAGACGAGCTGGAACCATACTCACTTCAGCGCGCCTACTGGCCGGTGCGTGGGAGAGGCCAGGCTCGGCGTACGGAATCGCGGTTTCAGCCAGCGGAGACGTTCCCCGGAGACGACGCGTCTGAGCATGAACCAGCCGCCGGGGAAGCTCACCGCTCCGCCGCCTCCAGGCGGGACCCGTACCTTCCGCGTGTCGTCCATCCGGCGGTGGTAGTGATAACGAGGAAATCAGCGCTGGCGATTCCTGGAGTGCTGCCTAGTCTCTTCTACCGAATCTCCCCTTCCCCCGATGGAACTTCCGTTTCCCGCCCCTCCACGGCGATCAGTGCCGGCCTTTACCTTGATCGAACTGCTCGTAGTGATTGCCATTATCGCGATCCTGGCCGGACTCCTTCTGCCGGCCATGGGGCGGACCCGGGAGAAGGCGCGATCCCTCCAGTGTCTCAACCATCTCCGCCAACTCGGACTGAGCACGACTCTGTATGTGGACGATAACCGGGGGAGTTTTCCTGAGCGGCGGAACGACCGCCGTTGGCCCACGCAGCTCCGTCCCGGATACCGGATCCTCTCCATCCTGCTGTGTCCCAACGATCGCCAGCGGCAGACCGCCGCCCTTCGCGCCACCGCCGAGCGCGATCCGGACCAAGCGCCCCGCAGCTACATCATCAATGGCTGGAATGACTATTTTCGGGTCCACCTCGGTTACTCCAGCGCCGATCAGGCCGTGAACCGGCCGATGCCTGAATCGGCCCTTCGGCAGCCGACCATGACCATCGTTTTCGGCGAAAAATTGACCAATTCGACCCATTTCTACATGGACTTTCTCGAAGGCAACGACCGTGATCAGATCCTGCGCAACATGCATTCCGGAGGGACTCGGAGGAACCGGGCGGGCGGCTCCAACTATGCCTTCGCCGATGGCCACGCGGAGTTCCTGAAGTACCGCGGTGCCCTGTATCCCCTCAATCTGTGGGCGGTGACCGAGTCCTTCCGGACCAACCGCGCGCTGGCGAATTAAAGCCACCTCCACGGGCCGCGCGCATAGGGCCGCGGGACAGGAATGTTCGAGGCTTGTCCGAGGCGATGTAAATCCTGCCGACGGATTCGGCGGGCAACGTCGGAGAAATTTACATTAAGCGACATCGCCTAGAAGATTGAAGCTCTGGCGTTCATTCAAATTCTACTGGTCATCAACGGGTTATGCTGTTTCAAAAGAACTTGGCAGCCTACCAGCTTCGTCACAGGCAGCGCAGATCGCCATTGTCCTCACCAAGACAGGACACGCCAAAAAGACATGACACAGAGCTACAAAATCGCATTGGCCTTGACGGTAGCGGCCTTAACGGTGCCCGCAGCATTCGCCGGTTATGTTGACGTCACGATCGCCGATCCTCACCGAGACAAATCCTTTGGAACCCAGCATGGGGAGGACAACGAGGTAGAGGATAACGCCGTTGCCAACCAGTCGTGGGACTTAGAGAGTTTTAAGTTCGATTCCGAGAACTCTCGCTTGAAGATTACCGCTGGGTTCAATTTTGAGACCGGCCAAGGTTACAACGGAACCAAATTGTGGGATCCAGTGCATCCGATGGGGGACATCTTCCTCTACATCGGCAAGCCACCCTACACTGTCCCCAGCGACATTGACCACGATGGACCTTGGGGAGGTAGCCTAGACTGGACCTATGCGATTTCCTTTGTCCGTGACTCCAACGACAACATCGAGGTCATCGGTAACAGCGTCCAATATGTGATCACGGCCAAAACCGGCACTGCCACCGTCGAAACGCCGGGCGGGGCAGGCCTCCTCAATAAGGGCCTTCCTTGGCTGGCAGACAACCCCACGGGTGAAGTGCGGACCGCCACTTACTCCGCACCGGATGTTCCTCAAACCGCGAGTAACTACGGCAGTTGGGTTAACGAAATTTCGAACATCGACCTTTCCAGCATCCTCGCCTCCATCGCCGGTGAAACGGTGTACGCACATACCACGATGCAGTGCGGCAACGACGTTATGTGGGGCCAGTTTCAGCCGGTCCCGGACGGCGGAACGACTCTGGTTCTCCTGGGAAGCGGATTGGTCGGGTTGGCTTTCTTCCGCCGTCGCATCGCCTGACACGTTGGAGCGTTAGGTCCCCCCCAAGAAACACAGACGGGAGCGATTTCGGTCGCTCCCGTTTTTTGTTTTTTGGCAGTGGCCGCAATACCAGCGGACCACACCCACCTTCGCGACTTTGCGCCACCCAAGGCGACGTCAACCTTGCCGACACCACTGGCTGATAGTGTCGGTGAAATTTACGTTAAGCATAATTACCTAATCGTTTTCAATTGTGATATTTAATCAAATTCTCCTGTAAATCAACGAGTTATGATGCAGATATCGATTCTGGCACCATACTCGCTTTCGCCGTAGCAAGGGGGTAACCGCAGCGCGCAGATTGCGATATTCCCTACCGAAATAGAGTACATGAATCAAACTTACAAAATCGCACTGGCATTGACGGTAGCGGCCTTGACAGGGCCCGCGGCGTTCGCCGGGTACGTTGATGTGACCATCGCCGACCCACACCGCGACAAGTCATTCACTCCAGGAACACCCGGGGCCACGGGAAACTTGGATCCCGCGCTTCCGGAAAACAACCGAGTGGAATGGAATGCCGCCGCCAACCAGTCGTGGGACCTGGAGAGCTTTCAGTTCGATGCCTCCGCCTCCTTGTTGAAGATGACCGGCGGATTCAATTTCGCCACCGGCCAAGGTTACACCGGCGAAGGAAAGGCGAGCAGCACGCTGATCACCACGACCTACCAGATGGGGGATATCTTCCTCTACCTCAACAAGGCTCCCTACACCACCCCCAACGAAAATGACACCCCGGTTTCCCACAAGGGACCTTGGGAAGGCAGCGATCAGTGGGATTTCGCGATCTCGTTCGTGCGGGACGTAAATGGCAACATCCAGGTGGTCAAAGACAGGGTCGAGTATGTGATCACGGCCAAGTCCCCCAACAACGATCATCAGACGGCTGTAACCCTGCCTGGAACCGGAGTCCTCAATCAGAACCTTCCTTGGAAGGCAAACGGTGCCGATTTCAGCAACCCGCTTCCTGCCACTTATTACGCCTCTGGAGACCAGAAGGCCGATCCGGACCTATGGTTCAATGAAATCCAAGGCATTGACCTTTCCAGCATCCTCCCCGCGATCAGCGGCCAAACCGTGTACGCGCACACCACCATGCGCTGCGGCAATGACGTCATGTGGGGCCAGTTTCAGCCGGTCCCCGATGGCGGGACGACTTTGGTCCTCCTGGGAAGCGGGCTGGTTGGTTTGGCTCTCTTACGCCGTCGCATCGCCTGATACGTTGGAGCAATAGTCCCCCACGAAGTACTGACGGGAGTGGTTTGGGCCGCTCCCGTCTTTTGCTTTTCGTTGGTCCCCCATCCGCGGTTTCGTCTTCCTACCTCCCGCTCCCCAACCCTACCATCGTGTCTCGTTCAGACGGATCTCCCACCTCATCTCGACTGACGAGCAACCACACCCTGCATGAGCGTTCTGATCGTTGGCACCACTGCCCTTGACTCCATCAATACTCCCAAGGCGAAGAATCCCCGGCTGTTGGGCGGTTCAGCCAGCCATGCCGCCGTCGCCGCCAGCTTCTTCGGACCGACCAAGCTGGTTGGGGTGGTGGGCGGCGATTTTCCCGCGAAGAACTTCAAGCTCTTTTCTTCCCGGGGTATTGACCTGAAGGGATTGGAGCGGGTGCGGGAAGGACAGACCTTCCATTGGCACGGCGAGTACGAGGTCAACATGAACAACCGCCGCACGCTCAACACCGTCCTCGGAGTGATTGAGAACTGGTCGCCCAAACTGCCCGGCGACTACGAGACAACGCCTTACGTGCTGCTCGCCAACATCGCGCCGGCGATCCAGCTCACCGTCCTCGACCAGATGTCGAAACCAAAGTTTACCATCGCCGATACCATGGATCTCTGGATCAACGTGGCCTTGTCGGACCTTCTGAAGCTACTCAAACGCATCGACTGCCTCGTCCTGAATGACAGCGAAGCACGGCAGTTGACGGAGGATGACAACGTCGTGTCGTCACTGACGAAAATTCACCGGCTGGGACCCCGGTACGTGATCATCAAGAAGGGCGAACACGGATCCCTCTTGTCGGGCCCAGAAGGCTTGTTTGTCGCCCCGGCCTACCCCCTGAAACGCGTGGTCGATCCCACCGGTGCCGGCGACTCGTTTGTCGGAGGTCTCCTGGGCTACCTGGCCGCTCAGCGTTCCGGCTCCATCGGGAAACACCTGCGCCGGGCCATGATCCATGGGGCCGTGGTGGCGTCCTTTTGCTGCGAGGGATTTGGACTCAGTCGAACCCTCAAGGCCTCCAAGGCGACCATCGGAACCCGGGTGCGGGAACTGGAGAAGCTGGCCCGGTTCTGACCGGGACCGCTCCTGTCGCGATGACGATCTCCGTCGTCATCCCCACCTGGAACGAGGCGGCCGAACTGCCCGAGACGCTCCGCCGTTTGCGCCTGATACCGGAGGTCACTGAAATTGTCGTCAGCGATGCCGGCAGTTCCGACGACACCCAAACCATTGCCTCCCAGTTCGGTGCCCACTTGGTGATTGGGGCGCGCAGCCGCGGAGGGCAACTACGGCGCGGAGCCCATGCCGGGACCGGAGAAGTGATCTGGATGGTGCATGCCGACACCTGGGTTCCCAGCGAAAGCGGCCAGGAAATCGCGCGTGTTCTCTCGGACTCCGACGTGGCGGGCGGAGCTTTTGTGAAGGAGTTCCGCGATCCGCCCTGGCTGACTCGTGGATCCGCCTGGCGCTGCCGGTTCAGGATGAGGCATTTTCAGTTTGCCTACGGAGATCAGGCCCTCTTTGTACGGCGAACCGTTTTGCAAGCCATTGGCGGCGTTCCAGATGTTCCCCTCATGGAAGAAAGCCTGCTCTGCACGGCGATCCGGCGTCATGGGCGGATGGGCCTTACCAACGCGGTAGTCAGCACCTCTCCCCGCCGGTTCCGTCAACGCGGGGTGTTGCGCACCTATCTCAGAATGGGCTGGATCCACCTCCGCTTCTGCCTCAATACGTCACCCGAAACACTCCGGCGTCTCTACGAACGCCCTTGAAGAGAAGGACGGTGGGGAATGGCTGAAGTTCGGCGGCGCTCGCGTAACAAAAGTTCGCCCCCAGCCACCCGCCCGGTTCAGGTCGGTCCCACTTCCAACCCAGCCAGCCGCTGCTCGAGGTCATCGGCAATCAGTCGGTCAATCAGCGGATCCAGATCGCCTTCCATGACCGTCGTCAGATTATACAGCGTGAGATTGGCGCGGTGGTCGGTGACGCGGTTTTGTGGAAAGTTGTAGGTACGACTCTTCTCACTCCGCTCCCCCGTTCCCACTTGTTCCTTCCGAGCTGCGGCGTACTTCGCGTTTTCTTCCGCCATCTTCCGCTCCAACAGACGCGAGCGCAGCACGGTCAACGCCTGTTGCTTGTTCTTCTGCTGTGAACGTCCGTCCTGACAACGGACCTCGATCCCAGAGGGTTTGTGGAAGACTCGGACCGCGGAATCGGTCGTATTGACGCCCTGGCCGCCATGTCCAGATGCGCGGCACACGTTGATCTCAAGGTCTTCCGGTTTGATCACCACGTCCACTTCCTCGGCCTCGGGCATCACGGCCACCGTGACTGTGCTGGTGTGAATCCGTCCCTGGGCTTCGGTGGCGGGAACCCGTTGGACGCGGTGAACTCCGGACTCGTACTTCAACCGTTTGAAGACGTCGGGTCCGGTCACGCTCACAATGGCCTCCTTGTAGCCACCCAGGTCAGACGGATGGGTGTCGAGGAGGTCGAGCTTCCAGCCTTGGGCTTCGGCGTAGCGCTGGTACATGCGCAACAGATCCGCAGCAAACAGGGCGCTTTCGGCACCGCCCGCCGCCGCCCGAAGTTCCAGGATCGAGTTGCGCGAGTCGGTTGGGCTGGGGGGAAGGATTCCCGCCCGCAAACGATCCGTCAGTCGTCGTTCAGCAGCCGACAACCGCTCGATTTCTTCGGCGGCCAAGACCGCCAGTTCTGAGCCCGCAGGTTCGGCCCCCACCAGGTCGCGGTTCGCCTGTAGTTCCGCCTCCGTGCGAAGGAACTGCTCCCCCGCCTCGACCAGATCCTTCAGCCGCGCATGCTCCCGGGTCAGCTCCTGACCGCGCTGGGGATGGGCGAAGGCATCGGGCGAACTCAGCAGGGCCTCGACCTCCGCAAAACGCTGACGGAACCGTCGAATGAAGGGATGGAGCTTCATGGTGAACGCGACACTCAGGATGCCGCAGGCAAAGGACCAAAACCCATGGACGACTGACAAAAAAAACAAACCGCCCGCCGTCCGGAAATCCGGGCGACGGGCGGTTGGCAATCGCTCAGCTAGGCCTTCTTCTTCTTGCCACCGGCGGCCGCTTTGGCGGCTTGCATCTCCGCGGTGCGGGCGGCCCGCTGCTGGAACTTGTCCACGCGACCCGCCGTATCCACGAATTTCTGCTGGCCGGTGTAAAAGGGATGCGTGAACGAACTGATGCCCATCAAATACAGCGGATATTCCTGACCGTCTTCCCAACTCGCCGTCAGCGGAGTCGAGGCACAGGAACGAGTTAGGAACGACTGGCCGGAAGCCGAGTCCCGGAAGATCATCGGACGGTAGCCCTTCGGATGCGTGTCTGCCTTCATAAAATGAGCGGAGAAACTATCAACGGTCCGGTTTAAAACAAGGGGATTTTGGTTTGCGATTGGCTTCATTCATGCCTATTCAGCCAGGTTTCATGGCGGTGGAATATAAAATCATCGGAGGCGACGGTCGGGAATACGGCCCGGCGTCCTTGGAAGAAATCCGGCAATGGTGTGAAGACGGCCGCGTCGCCAACGGGACTCCGGTTTGGCGGAGCGACGAGCAGCGCTGGCAACCCGCCGGAGGATGGGACGAACTGAAGTGGGACTTGCCCAAATTCGTACCAGCGACCCCCGCCCCAGCCCCGGCACCCACGCCCCATGAAGCACCCCCGTCGAACCCCGCTCCGACGATCGACGAGGTGCCCGCCGGCTTCTGGCTGCGCTTCGGCGCCTACGTCATCGACTGGGTTCTCCTGACCTCCCTCGCCACGCTCCTCAGCCTTCCGTGGGCCGAGCCGCTGGGGGAACTGCAAAAGGCGGCCTTGGCAGAAATGAAGGCCTCCACCCCCGACTACCACATCCTGACCCGGTTCTGGCTTCTATCGTTGGCGATCAATCTGCCCTTGGGCTTCGCCTACAACACCATTTTCAACGGGTACCGAGGAGCCACCCCGGGAAAACAGCTCCTCGGCATGCGCATCGTCCGCGAGGATGGTTCACGCTTGGGCTACGGTCGTGCGGCACTTCGGTTTCTCGCCGAACTGTTATCCATGCTCACCTTGGGCGCCGGCTACCTGATGATCGCCATCCATCCGGAAAAACGAGCCCTGCATGACCTGATCGTGGGCAGCCGCGTCATCCGTCGGAGATAAATCCCAAGCGGAACCCGCCTACTTGACGGCGGGGATGTTCAATTCCTGGCCCACGCGGAGCAGCCGGGGATCCTTCAAGGCCGGGTTGGCCGCCAGCACATCCGCTACCTTCACCTTCAACCCGTACTCTTTGTTGTACGCGGCAATGATCGCTCCCACCGTTTCGCCCGCCTGCACCTTATGGACATACTGCTTGTCCGGAAGATTGGAGACGGGTTCCAGGTTGACCGCCGGTGTGCGCGGCGCCGGTCGGGGTGTTTCCTTGGCCTGCGCCAGCGACTTGCTGATGTCCCGTGCGATTTCCTCCAGTTGTTTCCGGACGTACTCACCGTCCGCCGCGCGCTTCTCGTCCACGGTCTGGATTGACTTGACGAGGCCCTTCAACTGGTCCCGCGTCACCAAGTCTCCGCTGGCGAGCAACTGCTGCTTCAACTGGGCGTTTTCCTGCCGCAACTGCGCCATCGCCTCGCGCAACTCCTGAATCTGCCGTCGCAACGTCTCCTGGCCTTCGGTCAGCGCTTCAACTGTCCCGTTCAGCCGGCGGATATCCTCCGCATCGACTTGCGCCCATGCTGACCCCACCGTCGCCGCCAACAACGCTACCGCCAGAAAATGCTTCATCGCTAGCGCAAGCTAGAAATCACCGTTCGACGCAGCAAGCGTTTGTCGGCGAACCAACCTCGCGAACGCCTCGGCAACCGTCAGCAATCCAGAGCTAAACTGTCGGCCACGACCGCGGCCTCCAGACGCGCGGCGGCCTCCGAGTTTGGGTCATACCAGCCGTCTCCCACCCCACTGCCGGTCGCGCCTTCCAGTACGTACGCCAAGGCCTGCTCAAGCCGCCTCCATTCCCGACGGCGAAACAATCGCAGGGTCACCACATCGGGAACATTCGCCGTGGCAAGATAACGGAAATCAGCGTCCGTCCGCGTCCGGTCCTGTACCTCCTCCGAACCGAGGACACCTCGCGCGTAGGCATAGGTAAGTAGGGTCAGGAGCATCCGGAAGCCATGGCTCTCGCGGCCCGGCCCGGCACAGAATTCGGCCAACGGTGCTTTCACCGTCTGAACGGCTTCGAGCGCCAGATGCGTCAATCGCACCGCTCCCACCCACTCTGCCAGGTCGGCTGGAACCGCCGCGTTCCCCGAAGCCGCTGGAATGAATCCGGTTGCCATGACCTCAGGAAAACCACGTCACGTTACGGATCAATGGCGCTGGGGTGACTTCTCCTCTGTTTTCAGGATGCGGTTCCAATTAAATCAAAACATCCAGATGCGTTGATTTGAAACTTGAGCTGCCCGCCTCGACCGATAGAATCCTCCCATGTCGAAGCCGGTTTCCGTTCCCGACACCGCCCATCGCGGTGGTGATCTGATCCGCCTGCTGGACCGCCGGATCGCGATCATCGACGGCGCCATGGGAACGACCATCCGGAGCTACGGGATGACCGAAGCCGACATTCGGGGCCAACGGTTTGCTCATTCCCGAAAGGATCTGCTGAACAACGGAGACCTCTTCTCGCTAACCCAACCGAAGATGATCGGCGATATCCACCGGCGGTTTCTGGAAGCCGGGGCGGATCTCATCGAGACCAACACCTTTTCCGCCACCAGCATCGGACAGAGCGAGTTTTTCGTTGATGATCCCCGCGAGCACGGCGGACGCAAGGACCCGGAATTCTATCAGAAGATCGTGGAGGACCGGTTTCTCAATGACCTGGCCTGGGAGATCAACGAGCAGTCCGCCCGCCAATGCCGCGAGTGGGCCGACCGCATCGCCAACCAGACCGGAAGCCCGCGCTTCGTAGCCGGTGCCATCGGACCCCTCACAGTATCTCTTTCCAATTCACCCGATGCGGATGACGCCGGTTTCCGAGTCGTAACCTTCGACCAGGTCAAAGCCGCCTACACCAACCAGATCCGGGCGCTAGTCGCCGGCGGTTCGGACGTGCTTTTGGTGGAAACCATCTTCGACTCGCTGAATGCCAAGGCCGCCCTGGTGGCCATTCAGGAAGTCTTTGAAGCGGAACGAGTCCACCTTCCGGTGATGATCTCCGCCGCGGTCGGGCGAGGCGGAGAAACCATGATCTCCGCCCAAACGGTGGAAGCCTTCTGGAATGCGGTGCGGCACGTGAAGCCTTTGTCGGTGGGGCTCAATTGCTCGCTGGGACCGGACTTGATGCGGCCCTTCCTCGCTGAATTGGCCAATCGTTCCACCGCGGCGATTTCGTGTTATCCCAATGCCGGGCTTCCGAATCCGCTTTCTCCCACCGGATTCGATCTCGAGCCGGAGGATATGGGTCGATTCCTCGGTGAATTCGCCGAAAGCGGCCTGATCAACCTGGCCGGTGGTTGCTGCGGAAACACGCCGGAGCATATCGCGGCCATTGCCCAGGCCCTGGAGGGGCGGCATCCGCGAGAGCTGGCTCCGGCCGAACCGGGAACCGAGCGGCTGGGGGGATTACCGGAAGCCGCCGCCGATGCGCCCCGTCCGTTGCGCCTCTCCGGTTCCCAGCCGTTCACCCAACAAATCGGCCAGTTCATGATGATCGGTGAACGGACCAACGTGGCCGGTTCGCCCAAGTTTGCGAAGCTCATCAAGGAGGGAAAATACGAAGAGGCCGTGGCCATCGCCCGCCAGCAAGTCGAGAACGGAGCCAACGTCATCGACGTGTGCATGGACGAAGGAATGATTGATGGAGTAGCGGCCATGACACGATTCCTACAGTTGATCGGCAGCGAACCGGAGGTCGCCAAGGCGCCTCTCATGGTGGACTCCTCCAAGTGGGAGGTCATCGAGGCCGGAATGAAATGCCTCCAGGGAAAGGGCATCGTGAATTCCATCTCGCTCAAAGAGGGAGAGGCCAAGTTTCGGGAACAAGCGGCCAAGGTGCTCAAATACGGGGCCGCGGTAGTCGTGATGGCGTTCGATGAGCAAGGTCAGGCCGCCACCTTTACCGACAAAATCCGCATCTGCGAACGGGCCTACCGGCTGCTGGTGGACGAGATCGGCTTTCCCCCGGAGGATATCATCTTTGATCCCAACATCCTTACCGTCGGCACCGGCATCGAGGAGCATAACAACTACGCCGTGGACTTCATCGAAGCCACGCGCTGGATCAAAGCCCACCTCCCTCACGCCAAGGTCAGCGGCGGCGTTTCCAACGTCTCCTTCGGCTTCCGCGGCAACAATCCCGTTCGCGAAGCCATGCATAGCGCCTTCCTTTTGCACGCCATCCGCGCGGGCATGGACATGGGCATCGTCAATGCGGGCATGCTCGAAGTGTACGAGGAAATCGAGCCGGAGCTCCGGGAACTCGTCGAAGACGTCCTCCTCAATCGCCGACCTGACGCCACCGAGCGCCTCGTCAACCACAGCGAAAAGCTCAAGCTCATCGGTGGCCCCAAGGGGGATGCGACAGAGAAGAAGGAAGAGGAATGGCGCCGGGAAACCGTGGAGGAACGCCTTTCTCATGCTTTGGTGAAAGGCATCGACACCTACATCGATGCCGATGCCGAAGAAGCCCGGGTCAAGCTGGGCAAACCGCTGTCGGTCATCGAGGGACCACTTATGGCTGGCATGAGTGTGGTCGGTGACCTGTTCGGTGCCGGCAAAATGTTCCTTCCCCAAGTGGTCAAGTCCGCCCGGGTAATGAAGAAGGCGGTGGCGTATCTGACTCCCTTCATGGAACAGGAAAAAGCCGCCATGGCCGCCGCCGGCCAAGCCGTGAAAACCCAGGGAAAGATCGTCCTGGCGACGGTCAAGGGCGACGTTCACGACATCGGCAAGAACATCGTCGGCGTCGTGCTCGCCTGTAACAACTATGAGGTGATCGACCTGGGCGTGATGGTCCCCTGCGAGAAGATTCTCGATAAGGCGCGCGAGACGAAGGCGGACATCATTGGCCTCAGCGGACTAATCACACCGTCATTGGACGAAATGGTGCAGGTGGCCCGCGAGATGGAACGAACCGGTTTCAAAGTTCCGCTGCTGATCGGGGGGGCGACCACCAGCAAGGCGCACACCGCCGTGAAAATCGCTCATCACTACACCGAGCCCGTGGTCCACGTGCTGGATGCCAGCCGGGCGGTTCCCGTGGCCAGCAGCCTGCTGAGCACGGAGCAAAAACCCGCTTTCGTCCAAAACCTTCGCGATCAATACCAGCGGCTTCGTGAGCAGCACAGCGGCCAGCGAGTTCAGCTTCTAACGCTGGAACAAGCCCGGGCCAATGGCGCCCCGCTTTCGTTCTCCGCATTGGCGAAACCCGCGTTCACTGGGGTTCGCGTTCTCGCCTCGGGAATTCCAAAAACTCGCTCCTGGGCGGAAGGAGAAGGAACGCCGGCCAATCTTAGTTCACCGCGCCCTGTTGGAACCGTGATCCCCTTCGCCCTTGAGGACCTGATTCCCTTCATCGATTGGTCGCCCTTCTTCCATACCTGGGAATTGCGCGGCCGTTACCCAGCCATTCTTCAGCACGAGAAACACGGCAGCGAAGCCCGCCAGCTCTTTGCCGACGCTCAGTCCTTGCTGGACCGACTCGTTCGCGAGAAGCATCTCGAAGCTCGGGGCGTTTATGGTTTCTTCCCGGCGAACCGCGTGGGTGATGACGTCCAGGTGTTCACCGACGAGTCCCGCTCCCAAATGCTAACGACCTTCCACTTCTTACGACAGCAGGTCGCCAAAGGAGATGGATCGCCCAACTGGTGCCTCGCGGACTTCATCGCGCCGGCCGGCCAGGCGGACTACTTGGGGGCGTTCGCCGTCACCAGTGGCATCGGCCTGGATCGTTTGGTCCAGCAGTTCAAAGCCGAACACGACGACTACAATGCCATCATGGCCGAGGCGCTGGCGGATCGCCTCGCGGAAGCCTTTGCCGAATTCCTGCACAAACGTGTCCGCGATGAGTGGGGCTTTGGACGAACCGAGAACCTGACCCACGAGGATCTCGTTGAGGAGAAGTATCAAGGAATCCGGCCCGCTGCCGGCTATCCTGCCTGTCCCGAGCACACCGAAAAGGCCACCCTGTGGAAGCTGCTCGACGTCGAGCAGGCCACCGGCATCCGGTTGACCGAAAGCTTTGCCATGTGGCCAGGGAGCAGCGTCAGCGGGCTCTATTTCGCCCATCCGGATTCCCGATACTTCGCCGTCGGCAAACTGGGCCAGGATCAGGTGTCCGACCTCGCGGCGCGCAAGAAGTGTCCAGTGAGTGAAATGGAGCGCTGGCTGGGTCCGTGGTTGAACTACGATCCGGCGGCATAGCTGATCCCAACCTCGATGTACGGAGTCCCTCTGGAGGCGGGGGAGACGTCGTTCGACAGGACGCACCTGAGAATAAACCTGGAGAGAGCAGAGGGAATCAATTGCCGTTTTAAGGATAGACAACCCGTTGGAGAAGCTTACGTCTCCACCGCCTCAAGGTAGGACTCCGCACCTTCCGCGTGTCGTCATACAGCGGATTCCCTCAGTAAACAAAAAACCCGGGATAACTACTATCCCGGGTTCGCCAACAACCAACACCGTCCTCATCCTTGCCTGGGGACAGGGCGAGATCCCCGCTTGCCTCCGGGACCTCCCGGTCCAGGTCCCCCTTCCGGACGAGCCGGCCGCAGTTCCTCGGCGGTCAATTGGCCGTCGCCGTCGGTGTCGAGCGTCAGTAAGGCCTGGGCGGCGTTGGCGATTTCGGAAGCGTCGAGTTGGCCGTCTTGATTGGCGTCGAGCACGACGAAAATCGGCGAGACGAACCGCCGAGGTCCTTCCCCCGGGGCGGGGTGACCGGCCTCTTGGGCGACCAGCGACAGGGGAGCCGCAGAAACAAGCGCGGCGATCAGGGATTTGTTGATGAGCTTCATGTTATCGAGATGGTTTTTGATTTTGTCGTTTTGTGCGCGCCGATCAGTTCGTCGCGCTTCACCATCAACAGACGTCCCACGGGTTAAGCATCGATGTGCTGGAACGGGAGAAATGTTAAGGATGGGTAAAAGCCGATGGGGAGCAGGGGGAAAGCTCCAAAAGCCAAGCTCCAAAGAAGTTCCAAGGACCAAAGTCCAAGCGGCTCCCAGTTCCCCGGTTGGGGGCGCCGCTCGACGGGAGGTGCGACTGAAGCACTGTGCCCAACGTCCGCTTCGCCTCGGTCCGGACGCGAACCAGGCGCTGGGAGCCTTGGGATTTCTTTGGAGCTTGGGATTTGGAACTTGGAGCTTCCCCGGACGTGCTCCTGCGGGTGAGCCACCCGCGCTCCCGGTCAGGCCAACAGATCCTTCACCACCGAGGCCGATTCCACGCCGGTCAGTCGTTGGTCGAGTCCCTGGGATTTGTAAGTGAAACGCGAATGGTCGATGCCCAGGCAGTGCAGCAACGTGGCGTTGAAGTCGTTGATGTGAACCGGGTTCTCCACCACGTTGTAGCTGAAGTCGTCGGTTTCGCCGTAGCTCACGCCGCCCTTGATCCCGCCGCCCGCCATCCACATGCAGAAATTCTTAGGATGATGGTCCCGCCCGTAGTCGTCCCGCGCAAGCTTGCCTTGCGAATAGACAGTCCGTCCGAATTCGCCCCCCCACACCACCAGCGTGTCGTTCAGCAGGCCCCGCTGCTTCAAATCCTGGACCAGTCCGGCCGTCGCTTGGTCGATGTCCTTGCACTGGGCGCGAATCTCGTTCGGCAGGCTGCCATGCTGATCCCACCCCCGGTGCAGGAGCTGCACACACCGCACGCCCCGCTCCACCATGCGCCGTGCCAACAACGCACTGGCGGCGTACGTGCCCGGCTTATGCACATCGTCACCATATAAGGCCAGTGTGGCCGGCGATTCGCCGCTGAAGTCCACCAGATCCGGAACACTCGACTGCATCCGGAACGCCATCTCATACTGGGCGATGCGAGTCTGGATCTCCGGATCGCCAAATTCGTTGAAGGACCGCTCATTCAACTGGTTCAACGCATCCAACATGGTGCGGCGGTCGGAGGCGCTTACTCCGGGCGGATTCTGGATGTACAGCACCGGGTCGCCAACGGACCGTAGTGCCACCCCGTTGAACCGGCCGGGCAGGAACCCGCTGCTCCACATCCGGGTGAACAACGCCTGGGCACTGGCCGTGGACGACCAGGTGGGCGTCAGCACCACGAACGCCGGCAGGTCATTGTTTTCGCTGCCCAATCCGTAGGCCAGCCATGAGCCCAGGCTCGCCTTGCCGGCCACTTCACTGCCCGTCATCACGAAGGTGCAGGCCGGATCATGATTGATGGCGTTGGTGTGGACCGTCTTCACCAACGCAAGGTCATCGACGATGCCCGCCGTATAAGGCAGCAGCTCGCTGATCCAGCGTCCGCACTGCCCCGCTTGGGAAAATTTGAACATCGACGGCGCGACCGGGAAACGCGCCTGCCCCGAGGTCATCGTGGTGATGCGCTGGCCCATGCGGATCGAATCCGGCAGCTCCTTGTCGAACTCGGCCTGCAACCCCGGCTTGTAATCCCAGAGATCCAACTGGGAAGGCGCGCCGTTCATGTGCAGGTAAATCAGGCTTTTGGCTCGTGGCGCGAAGTGCGGCAGACCGGGCAACGGCGGATGGACCCGGGCGGGAGCGGCACTGGCCAACAACCGGGAACCGCTCGTCTGCGCTCCTAACCAAGCCAGGGCCAAGCCGCCCAGGCGAAGACCGCTGTTGCCGAAGAACTGCCGGCGCGTCTGCTGAAGATGAAATTCAAAAAGCGGATTCATGATAGTTTGGTCCTTAGTCCTTGGTCAGTTGTCCGTTGTCAGTACTCTGTTTTTCATTCCGCATTCCGAACTCCGCCTTCCGCATTCCCATCAGTTTCTGGTCACGGTTTCATCGAGGTTCAGTACCAAGTTGGCCGTTAGCGTGTAGGCGGCCAGCTCGGCGGGAGACAGCGATTCCGAGGCCTTTGATTCGCCAAAAGCCAGGACTTGTTTCGCCGCTTCCACATCCTTGATGTAACGGGCCAGATGCCGGTCCAAAGCCTGGGTCACGATCGCCAGCTCGGTGGGAGTCGGAGGCCGGGCCAACACGGTGCGATAGACGTAGCGCAGGCGCTCTTCGGGAGCCGTTCCGCCTTCGGTCATCATCCGCTCCGCCAGCGCCCGGGCCGCCTCGAAATGCTGAACGTCATTCATCAATTGCAACGCCTGCAAGGGCGTGTTGCTGCGCTCGCGCCGGGTGCAGAACTGCTCGCGGTTGGGCGCATCGAAATTGGCCAGGAACGGGGCCGGCGCCGTCCGTTTCAAAAAGGTGTACAAACTGCGTCGGTACAAAGCCGAGCCGGTGTCCTGCTGATATTCGCGGGTGTTCGATCCCACAAACCCCACCGGCTCCCAAATGTTGGGTGGCTGATACGTCTTCACCCCTTTGCCGCCCAGCGTGGGGTCCAGCAGACCGGAAACGAACAGGGCATTGTCTCGCAACTGTTCGGCATCGAGCCGGAACCGCGGGCCGCGCGCGAGCTGGACGTTGGCCGGATCCTTCGCCAGCAGCTCGGGCGTGACCTTCGACGACTGCCGGTACGTCTCCGAGGTCACCATCAGGCGCACCAGTTCCTTCACGTCCCACCCCGAGTCACGAAACGTGCCCGCCAACCAGTCCAGCAGTTCGGGATGACTGGGCGGCTGTCCTTGCGAACCGAAATCATCGGGCGTCGCCACCAGACCGGTGCCGAAGAACTGCTGCCAGAAACGGTTCACGGTCACCCGGGCGGTCAGCGGGTTCTCGGGGGCCACCAACCATTGAGCGAGATCGAGACGGTTGGCGCGGACCGGAACCTCGGGGCTCGCGTGACCTAATGCATCGCTTCCCGAAGGCGGGGCTACCTGCGTCGCGGCGACCGTCATGGTTCGTCGCCGCAACGGTGGCAGCACAGCGGGCACCTCCGGCTCCACCTTGTCCCCTGGTTTGTCGTAGGCGCCCCGCAGCATGACGAACGCCTCGCGCGGTTGCTCGAGATCCTTGAACACAAAGGTCTGCGGGATCGCCTCGTTGTAGGCGTCACGCTGTTTCTTCACCTCAGCCACCGCCTGGTTCAGTGGAGCAAACTTCGGGCGGGTTTCCGCACAGACCTGACTTAGGTAATAGTCGCGCAACTGGAGCGTCTGATCCGACGTTCGGTTGGTGGCGTTCGTCGTTTGAAAAATCTTTCGGACCTTCTCCGGCAGTTCCTTGACCTCCTTGCCGTCATATTGGCCGGTCCAAACGGCGAACGACCAAAGTGGATCGCGGGCGGGATCGCTCCGGCCCATCACGCCGGCCTGGTCCCAATACACGGTTCCCCCATGCTGCGTGTAAGCCAGCCCGCGCAGCTTATCACCGGCTTTCAGGCCCACCTTCTCCGCCGGAATCTCCAGTCGGACCCACTCACCCGCCGGGGGCAGATCGCCGGCCGGCACCCGGCTGGACTGGCCTTTCTCACCCCAGGAGATGGCGTCGGGGTCACCCCACACGGCGCGGTGCTCCCAGTTGTCCCGATTGAACTGAAGCATGACCGCGGTCGGCGGATGGGCCGGATCCAAATACACGTGGGCAAAGAGCCGGGCATTGGCCGGAATGGCCAGCGTCGGTGAACCCGCCTCAAAAACGTCCTGCACCACCCCTTCCCCTTGCCGCCGCAAGGCACTCTTCCCGGCGAACACCTGCCCGTCCGAAGCTGACGCCCAGGAAGGAGGTGACTGCGCTTTGAACCCGTTCGGAACCTCGTCCTCCATCCAGACCGTTTCCTCTTCCCGCGCTGGCGGCGGATTCGCGAGCGATGCGGGATCGAGGTACACCACGTCCTTCAACGCTTCGGTCACCTTTGCCTCCGCAATCTGGATCTGCCGGTTGGAATCCGTTAAGCGCTCCTCGTCCTGCGGGGTTTTCAACTGAAGCGTCGGCATGGTGCGGAGCGCATTGCCATCCATCGCCGGATCGGCCGCGCTATAGAAGAACGCGTAGAGCGAATAGAACTCCTTCTGCGAAAT
>CAYYSX010000005.1:55932-57107 GCA_964474315.1 uncultured Verrucomicrobiota bacterium
TGTTCGCCGAACTGGGGCGAATCGAGGAACCGCTGCACGAGCCGGTCGTAGGCGCCCGGCTGGGTGTCCTGGAGGAACGCCTCCACCTCCGCCACCGTCGGCGGCAATCCCCGCAGGTCGAAGCTCAGCCGGCGAATCAGGGTCGGCCGGTCGGCCGCCGGAGCCGGTGTCAGATTCTGCTCCGCCAACCGGGCCCCGATGAACCGGTCAATCGGATTGCCGCCGGACGGACCGGCTGCGTCGGGAATGGCGGGCTCGGTCACCGGCTCGAAGGCCCAGTGTTTCTGATAGACGGCTCCTTCCTCGATCCAGCGTTTGACCAACTGCTTCTGCTCGTCCGTTAGCGATTTATGCGAATCCGGAGGCGGCATGACGTCGTCCGGATCGTTGGTTTGCAACCGTTTCCACAGCTCGCTCCCATCCGGATCGCCCGGCTTGATGGCCACCACCCCGCTCTTGTTGGGCGTAAAGGCTCCTTCCGGCACATCAAGCCGCAGCCCGGCCTTGCGGTGCTTCTCATCGAACCCATGACAGGCGAAACAGTTATCGGAGAGCAGCGGCCGGATGTCGCGGTTGAACACCACCGGACTGGCCGCCAGCGCGACGGTCGGGAGAACCGCCAGGGCAATCGCCTTGCCTACGAGGATCCGGGGCCAACTTGGTTTCATCAGGTGGAAGTTTCCAGGTCGGGAACAGAAATCCAATCGTCTCCCGCTCTGGCGCCTGCTAGACGCAATGGTCCGGCACGGAATTCGGTCGCACCTCAGGCATTCACTCCTCGATGCCTCACTTCCAGGGCGGTTCGGGTGCCTCTTGAACGGGTCCTTCCGACCGAAGACAGGAGCGCGGGCGGCTCGCCCGCAGGAGCACTTCCGGGGAAGCTCCAAGTTCCAAATCCCAAGCTCCAAAGAAATCCCAAGCTCCCAGCGCCCGGTTCGCGGCCAGACCGAGACGAAGCGGACGTCGGGCACCATGCTTCAGTCTCGATCGGCGCCCCCAACCGGGGATCGGGGGCAAGTTTGGGCGTTGGTCCTTGGAGCTTCTTTGGAGCTTGGACCTTGGCCTTTGGAGCTTTCGCCCACCTTTCGTTTTTTCCAGCGCCTCATCAGCGCGGAATCCCCGACCCCGGCCCGTCCATCCCCAATGCCGCCGACAACTGGCGGGCAAATTTTCGA
>CAYYSX010000005.1:57207-59024 GCA_964474315.1 uncultured Verrucomicrobiota bacterium
CCCGCACCACCACTCGGGGGTAAGCCGCTCGGCCGACTGCCCGGCGCCCAACCCAGGTATGCGGTGAAGTGGTTTTCGCTCTTCCAGTTTTGGCTCAGGTCGGTGCCCACCTCGCCGATCAACGGCAAGAGCACGGGGTCGGCGCCCCCCGGCAGTTGGGTCGGATCCTGCCCCCCCGCTGCTGGCGCGGATTGGGCAGGAGCAGTTCGTTCTGGAAGCCTCCCTAGTCCGGGCGCGAGGCAAGGGCGAACTGGACTCGGATCGGGTGCAAAATCCCTTCGATCCGGACGCGACCTATGCCGTCAGGAACCAGGGCCGCCAGCCCAAGAGCCCTGTGGGCTACAAGGCGCAGGTGGCTGAGACTGGGGTCGAAGCGACCTTGGAAAAGGGCGAGCCCACGCAGAACTTCCTAACGACGCTGGTCATCCAACCGGCCCACCACGCCGACGAATCCGGTGCTCGGAAAGTGGAGGAAGTGCAGGGGCAACTGGGAGGGGAACCTCCATCGGTACACTATGTGGACGGGGCTTATCTGTCGGCTCAGCGATTGGTGGAAGCGGCGGCGGCCGGTCAGGAGTTGATCGGGCCGGTGCAATCCGCCCCCAGTCGGACCCGCAGCGTCTCACGGTGGAAGCGTTCCGGATCGAGGTGGAGCAACGGCGGGCCGTGTGTCCGGCCGGCCGGCCCAACGATCAAGGCAGTCGGCTGGAAAGCGAGCAAGGCCGGGTCCAGTTCCGCTTCGAATGGAACACCACGACCTGCGGATCGTGCGAGTTGCGCGCGTCCTGTCTGGGCAAGAATCAGCGGCAGCGAAGCGTGGGGGTCGGCGAACATCACAGCGTCTTGCAAGCCCGGCGCCAAGAGCAGCAGACCGAGTTTTTCCAAAGGCGGATGCGCCAGCGCAACGCCATTGAGGGCACTCAGAGCGAACTGGTCCGGGAGCACGGACTGCGCTGCGCGCGCTACCGGGGATTGAGTCGAGTGCAGTTGCAAGGGTGGTTCACGGCCGCCGCCTGCAATATCAAGCGATGGCTCCAGCGCTGCGCCTGGACCCTCACAAGAAGACCGCCGCGGCGCTCCGCTCGAACCCGGCGCTCGCCCTCGGATAAGCCCGGCGGGATCTTCCCGCCTCACAACCTCCCGCTGCCCCGCCTTCCGGGGCCGCCCACGCACCGATCTGAAAGGTTTCCGAGTCAGACCATCCTAATATTAGTCGGGGTCGCTCTCCCAGGCACCGATTCCCCGGCAGGAAATTCGGCTCCGAATCCCTGCTAAAAAAAACTCTTCGTACCAGAATCAATAGTATGGGTGCGACCCCATTGCCTCACGTTAGCGGACCCGCCTACTCGACAACTCTCAGTTGAAGATCCCGCACCGTGAACAGTTCCGCCTGCAGTCCCTACATACGCCGCGCGCCGTCTTTACGCGGCACACTGAAGCGCGGGCGCAACGTGGTGAAGACGCTATTCACAAACTCGCGCGTGCCTAGCACCGCCCCATCGGCGAAGTAGCGCACTTTCAAGCGCAGATACTCAGGGAGCGCCAGTCGTCCCCGCGCGGCGACCACTGCCAGAACGTCCTCTCGCTTCAATCCCGGGCGCAACGGTTGGCCTTCTGGAGTCGTTCCTTCGCGCTCTTCTCCCTGACCGAACAGCCACACCCGATACTTCGTCAGGGCTTGATGCAGCTTGTCTTTGGCCTCCGCCACGCGTTCGCCACCGGCAATGATCGCGCGCAATCCCCGCTGCGCCCGCCGGTTTCCGCTGACCGCTTCGGCGTAGCCACACCAGCGGTAGTCCTTGGGATCCTGGACTAGG
>CAYYSX010000006.1:0-9840 GCA_964474315.1 uncultured Verrucomicrobiota bacterium
CCTTCTCCGGCGGATCGTGCAGATAGGCGGCGAGCTTGCGTTTCCAGAAGCTGGCGTCGGGCGGGGGCTGGGAATTCGATATGGGAGAACGATGGGCGTTGGGGTTCAGTTTTGCATCGACGCAGACGTCCGCGGACGTCCGTTGTTCCGCGGATCGCGGAAGGATGAGGATGAGACGGCTGATTCGCCTTCAAATACCAAGGGCCAGGTCACCAGTCGTGACGGTTCCGTGTTCGCGGCGTTTCCGGGGTTCAATCATGAGGAAGAGCAACGCCCGGAGGGAAACACCATGGGCGAGGGCGCCCAGAGCCGTCGGCGGGGCTGATCGCGAAGTGATCCGTCGTGACTTTAGTTCCATTGTCCCGACGGCTGCACCCGAGGCGGACGCGCTCCCCAACGCAACGGGATCGGTTGAGGTCGTTATCGGTGTAAATGAGGGACTGGTGGAAGAGGAGGCACTGAAAGTGAAGGTCGGTCTTGGTTCCAGGATAGAGATAGGAGTGGAGGGCATCGTTTGGGTGGGTGAAGGTGAAGACATTTGCCCGTACGCTGCAACCAGGAATCAACTCGAATCTAACGCGAGGTCACCCCGTGAATCCGGCCGGGAGGACGATGGGGCCAGGCTGAACGCGTCCGTTGAAAAATAAGCGACGTCAGCCGACACCAGCGTGGGCGATCAACAGGCGGTCAAACGGATCGCGATGGAACGGAGGGACTTTCTCCAAGGTGTAAACCGTTTCCTCATCCAAAAACGGACGTAATATGAGAGGCGGGACTTGACCTCATGGAGATTGGCAGTGGTCAGGTGGTGAGGATCAAACCGGTCAGGTAGTAGATCAAAGGTGCGGGCGTACTACGCGACAAACAGTTTCAAACCGTGGGGAACAAAGGGCTGGAAATCCTCCGGATTCACGGTGGCGAGTTCCGCGCCGGCGAGGATGGCGGTGGCGGCGATCATCGAGTCGAGACGGGTGCGGCGTTGGGAGCCGGTGAAGTGGAAAAGTTGTCCGGCAAGGGCGGCTGTCTTTTCGTCGAAGGGGAGGATGCCGGCGGTCAGAATGGATTGAAGAGCGGCCTCGTCACGGGAATGCACGGGTTTCGAATGGAATTCCATCCACGCGACCGACGAACTTCCGAAGGGGCCAGATCGGGCGATCACCCGGGCCGCGGTGGCGTGGTGGATGTCGGTCCTTTTGATGAGGGCGATCAAAAGGTTGGCATCCAGATGAATCATGATCCGCGACGGAGGACGGTGCCCCCGGCTTGGGATTCGAGGCGTTTGCGTTCGCGTTCTTTCTCGATCTTCGCATCGGCTTCGCGCAGTTCGCGTAGTTCACGGTGCGGATCGTCTCCCCAGCCGCCCGGGACCGACGGCGATGGGTTCTTGCGCAGCCAATCGAGGATTTGAAGGGGGGGCATGCCAGCGAAGTTCGGGATCGGGTCTGCCGGGCTTTGCAGGGCGTTTTCGGCCGATTCCAAAGCGCGGCGGAGTGTTTCGGACTTGGAAACGCCCCAACGCTTCGCCAAGCGCTCCCACCGTGCGACGGTGGTCGGATCGAAGGCGACGGTGGTGCGGATGGTCATGGTGGCCATAACTGGTCTAGGTTATGCGCATATTATTTGTGGACAAGGAGGAAGCCACGGCGTGGGTTGGTTCGCTGCCGTCCCCCATGCGGTCGGCTGGTCAGCCCGGAGGCGTTCCAGGCCAGGTGCGACCGCCTTCTGGATTCAGGACCTCTGCCGGTCCATTTCCCTGCCCGGGCGAAAGCCTCGATTGGGCACGGCGCCCGAGGCGCTGCCGCACGGCTTGCGCATAGCACGCAATGGGGACCAGGGAGAGAACCGTGATCACCATGAGAATGATCATCTGGTTTTGTTCCGAGGGCGAGTTGGACAGGATCTGGCGGGCGACGGGATCGTTCGCGTGGGGGGCAAAGGCCACCGGGCCTTCGGCCGCGATCCGGGCGAGGGAGAAACCGCCGCCTTGGGCGGTCTCCCAGCCAAGCGCGGACAGCCACGCGTAGGCCCGCACCCCCACGGCCATGCAGCCGACGGCGAGCAGACCGACGCCCGCCGTGCCGAGCGAGATGACGCCCACGCTGAGCGAGCCCAAGGCCAGGAACCCGATCGCGATGGCCCCGACACTGAACGGCGCGATTGCGCACCCGCCCCACGCAAACAGGAGCCCGTAGGCGCGATCTCCGCCGGCGAACCAGCCAAACACAGGACGGTCGCCCTCGTCGGGTGAGGAAAACCGGATATGCACCAGCGGCACCCCGAGCAATTTCAAGCGGCTCCGGTATTCACCGGCGGGGGAACCAACCTGATCGCGGGCATCGCGAAACAACTCGGGATGCCGGCGTCGCTCCGCCGAACGCAACGCGCGCATCCGGCGCATCACCCGCAGCAGCGCCACAGGCCAGCCCACGACGAACGCCAGCACCAGCGCCTGGGTGATCCCGGCGAAGATCGCCCGACTTTCCCACCAGCGGAACGCGGCGCTGCGCAGCAAGTACAGGGCGCCCAGCCATCCCAGGGCGCCCAAAAACAACCCCAGCGTGATTTTTACGACGGCACGGCGTTCCCGCGGCGTCCGCGCTTGATCGAGATTGGCACGCAGCGTCAAGACGGCGGACACCACACCCGAGATGGAGGCCAGCAGCGCCACCAACCCTGTGGATTTGGCCATCAGGCCGCCCTGCACCGCCGCCGCGCCGATCCCCGCCGCCTTGGCCGGGGTAACCGTCGCCGGCAGCGCCGCCAACACGCCCAGCGTGAAGACCCGGCCGGGCGTGCTCCGGGAAAGCGCGCCTTCCACGAAGGAAAGCACCCGCTCCTGTAAAATCTTGCGCCCACGCGCGAGCCGCTGCTTGACCGCGTCCTCCGTGAGATCGAGCGCGACCGCCACGTGCTCCACCGAACGATGCTCGCGGTAGTAGAGGACCAGTGGTTCGCGATACAGCTCGGGCACGCGCTCCAGCGCATGCCACAGGATCGCCTGCTCTTCCTTGTCCATCACCAGGTCAGCGGCCGGCTCGTCACCCGACGGCATCTCTCCCGCCAGCTCGAGGGTTTCCGCCTGTCGCACGGGTTCCTGTCCATCGGAGCGACGCAATCGGCCGACCTTGTAACGCAGAATCCCGCACAACCACGGACGCAGCTTCTCCGGTTCGCGCAGCGTGCGGAGCTGGTGCCACGCGTCCACGAACGCCTCCTGCGCCAGGTCTTCGCTCTCACTCAAGCGCCCGGTGGCGGAGTACGCCAGCGAACAGAGGAGACGCTGGTATCGCTCCACAATCCGGCCGTAGGCCTCGCCATCGCCGGCCAGGCAGACCGCCACCAATTCCGCATCCGTCATGAGTTCAGTCGAGGGCATAGGGTCGGCAATGGGCATGACGTGTTACCGGTAGGTGCCCGAAAAACTCGAATCGGTGACAAGATTTTTTCTCCGGGCGCAGGTCAGCCGGGGCGCATCTTGATCCGGTCCTTACCGGCAGGAGCGCGGGCGGCTCGCCCGCAGGACAACCCCAGGGGAAGCTCCAAGGTCCAAAGCCCAAGCTCCAAAGAAATCCCAAGCTCCAAGCTCCCGGATCCCCTGTGGACCGCAGCGAAGCAGGCGTTGGGGCACAGCGCTTCGGTCGTCCCTGCCCGTGGAGCGGCCTCACCAGCCTGGGAACGGACGGAGCGCTTGGACGTTGGTCCTTGGAGCTTCTTTGGAGCTTGGGATTTGGCTTTTGGAGCTTTCGCCCCGGCTCCCCATCGCCGTCCCGGTAAGGACAGATTCAAGAGGCGCCCGGTCAGCCGGGCACCAGATCGTCGGAGACGTGTGGAATCACGACGTTTCCGTCGGCACGGAAGAAACTTTGTCACCAGGGGCCTTGGTTCGGACACGTATGGGCGAAACGTCCTGCGCCCACTGGATCGTGCCTCCCACGGAAGCGGCCAGTGGGTCCACGAGTCAACAACGCAAATCAATCGATACCACTTACTCATAAATATGAACCTGATTTCATCCTCCCTGATCACCCGCCTTACACCGAAGGCGACCCCTTTGTTCACCGCGCTGTTCGCGCTGGGCTCGCTGGCGGCCCAGGCCGCGGCGGTTCCCCTGTTGCTTGACGACTACTCGGATCCCACACGCAACAAGAACGGAATTGAACGGCTCCTGATCGACGACCAGGCCGCCGGCAGCAAGTCGCAGGCAACCCAGAAATGCGAAAACGGAGTGCTCACGGTAAAGGGTGACTTGGTTCCCGGACGCGGAGTCCCCGCCTTCATCAGCCAGGTGTCACTCCTTTCGGTCGATGGGAAACCGAAAGATCTAACGGGCTACGAGGGCGTTCGACTTCGCGTTAAAGTCGCCAAGGGTATTCTGTGCGTTCAGGTGGGCAGTTCCGAAATCGACAACTTCGACTACCACACCAGCGCGCCGATCGCCGGCAAACGTGGGGAGTTTCAGGAAGTGCGGATTCCCTTCAAAGAGATGAAGCGTGCCTGGTCGGAGCAGACCGTGCTCAATCTGAAATCCATCACGAGTGTCAACCTGGTTTCCTTCGGCATGGCCAAGGATGCGTTCGCCTACGAAGTGGATGAAATCGGTTTCTATTGAACCACCGGCTCTCCTTTGCGCCCCCCTTTGCCATGATGACTTCATCCGCCGCCCCAACCACCTCGGCCCCGTCGCCGTTCACGGAAGGCTCCCGCCTGGACTATCTCGATGCGACCCGGGCCTTCGCACTCGTCTTAGGCGTGGTGTTCCATGCGTGTCTGTCGTTCATGCCGGTCTTCATGGGCTGGGCGGTGCAGGATGTCTCGACCAGCCCGCTGGTCGCGATATTCATGACGGTGAGTCACTCCTTCCGCATGGAAACGTTTTTCCTGCTCGCAGGCTTTTTCAGCCACCTGACCTTTCATCGCCGGGGCGCCGGCGAATTCGTGCGCACGCGCGTGCTCCGGATCGTAGTGCCGTTCGTCGTCGGCTGGTTTATCCTGCGCCCGTTGCTCGTGTCCGGCTGGATCATGGGTTCCGCCAGTCTGCGCGGGGACGTCGATGTGGGGGCCGGTCTTCTGGGAGGTTTCCAAAGCCTCTCGACCCTTCCGGCCGGGATCTTCACGGGAACCCATCTGTGGTTCCTGTATTACCTGGCGATGATCACCGCCCTGGTCCTCGCCGTACGGGGATTGCTGACTGCGACCGGCGCGTGGCATATCGCGATGGTCCGGCGGGCCGACGCCCTCGTCGCGTGGCTGGCGAACTCTCCGGTTTCCCTGGTGATCCTCGCGGTTCCCACCGCGGCTACGCTCTGGTTCATGCGCTTCTGGGGCATGGACACGCCGGACCAGTCGTTGCGACCGCACCTTCCGGCGCTCCTCATCTACGGCGGCTTCTTCGTCCTCGGATGGATGTTGAGCCGGCAACGTGAGCTGATCGCGCGGTTGGCGCAGCTCACGCCGCACCGCTGGATTCTGGCGGGCCTTGGCATCGCCGCCCTTCTCCTGCTGGGCGGAATCGAACGCGATCCGAGCCATCCCCACTACCTCGCCGCGCACGTGGCTTATGCGCTAAGTTACGCGTTGACGATGTGGTCGTTGGTGTTCCTAACCATCGGGGTCTTCAAGAGGCTATGCCAGCGGCCCAATGCGTTCGTTCGCTACGTCGCCGACTCGTCGTACTGGATGTACCTGATCCACCTGCCGATGGTGGTCTGGCTGCAGGTGGCGGTCGCCGAGCTTGCGTTGCACTGGTCGCTCAAGCTCGCGTTCATTTCCCTGATGACCATCGGCATTTCTTTGCTCACCTACGATCTCTTCGTGCGCTCGACATTCATGGGCCGGATGCTGAATGGCCGTCGCCGCGACCGGGTAATTGCTCCTTGGGTTCACCGCCGCGTCCGCCGCCCGTGGCGCGGCAAACCCGTGAGGCCATTGGCCAAAATAGCCTAGGGGAAAGAGGCAGGACATCGATTCTCCGAATGAAGCTCCAAAACCCAAGCTCCAAGGTCGAAGCTCCAAGTCCCCGCCTGGACGACCTCACAAACTGAACCCGCAGGCCACCCACCCGCCCCAATCAAGCGCTCATGGCACCTTGGAATCTGGAGCTTCTTTGGAGCTTGGATCTTGGGATTTGGAGCTTCCGCGATCGTCCGTCCCTCCTTGGATCTCTAATTCATCTCCGCTTCCACCCACACCCGGTGAAACCTCGCTGCCCCATCGGCCGGGACGATCCAGGGGCTGACCGCTTCGGGAACATCCTGCCAGGGTCCGTTCACGTGAAAGGATTGCTGCAACGTTCCCAGGTTCCACTTCAGTTCGATCCCGCCGGGAAGGCGCCCGACCCGGAGCCGCGCCGCCAGATCGTCCACCGACCAGAGCCGTACCGCATCGCTGCCCGTGAGAACCTGGGTGCCCGCGGCATTGAAAGCCACCGAGTCCACCGACCAACGATGTCCAGGAAGGATCCGGAGCGTTCGTCCGGATTCCACTTCCACCAACCGAGCGACAAACGTGGGCCAGCCTTCCCCGATCAGGATCAGGGAATCGTCCGGGGAGAACACCGCCGCATTGAGAAAGCCGGTGGGTATGTCGTATTCGCGCCGGAGCTCGCCGGAGACCACATCGAACAGGCGGAGGTAGCCATCCGACCAGCCCACCAGCAATTCCTGTCCGGTAGAGGAAAAGGCCAGGGCGGTCACCGAACCCGCCTCCAGTTCGAAGGTGTGCAGCGACTGGCCGGTGTCGGCATCCCACAGGCTCACCACCGGAGCGAAGCTGCTTCCGCCACTCGCCAGTCGCGTTCCATCCGGCGAATATGCCACGGCTGTTACCCAAGCGGCCGGTCCGGTCAGCGTGCGCAGCAAACCGCCGGTCGCCACATTCCAGACGCGCACTTGCTGATGTTGCGCTCCGGTGACCAGCCGGGTCCCGTCCCGGGACAGGGCGGCGCAGGTCGGCCACCCCGTGGTCCACTCGAACTCACGCTCGAGTTCGCCCGTCGCGGCGTTCCACAGTTGCGCTACCGGGCGCGGCGCACCGCGGGTCGAGAGGATCCGCTGTCCATCGGGGGTGAAGGCGACCGTGGCCGTTCCGGCGGCCTGACCCTCCAGGACTCGAAGGGCTTGGCCGCTGGCCCGGTCCCATACCCGAATGGCCGCCTCCGTGCCGCCCGATACCACTGTTCGCCCGTCCGGCGAGAAGGCTACCCCGAGCGTGGTGCTGGTGGTGTGTCCCGCGATCTCCCGTACCACCACTCCCGTCGCCAGCTCCCGTTCCCGCAGCAGGTTGTCGGTGTTGGCGGTCAGAATCCGATCGGTGCCCGGGATCGCTCCCAATCCGAACAAAAATGGTCCCGTCCAAGCGTGCTCCCGTTCGCCGGTAAGGGTATTCCAGGACTGAATCCGGCCACTCGCACTGCCGGCCACCACTCTGGATCCACTGCCAGACACCACGATTCCGGCCAGATAATCCGCATCGCCCTCCAGCGACCGAACCTTGGTCCCGGACTCGACGTCCCACAGTCGCACCATTCCATCGTCGCCGGCCGTGGCCAGATGGCCTTCCGCCACCCATCCCAAGGAATTCACCTGACCCACATGCTCGCCGAGAAGGTGGATTGTGGTCTGCGTCGCCAGATCCCAGAGGCGCACGTTGTTGGTCGGGGAACTGTCCGCCGTCACGAGATGCAGGCCATCGGGAGTAAACGCCGCCGCCTGGATGAACACACCGGAAACCCGCAGCACCGGCCCCGCTTCACCCGTCTCTAACGACCAAACCCGCGCGGTATTGTCGGCGCTCGCCGAGACGAACCGGTCACCGTCCGCACTGAACGTCAGTGCGGTGATCTCCCCCTGATGCCCGGCGAACGAGCGTAGCTCCGTGCCGGAATCGGTGTGCCATCCTCGAATCTGTCGGTCCGCCCCCGCGGTCAACACGACGCGGCTATCCGGGGAAAAGGCGAGGGCCGTTACCCGGCCGCCATGGGTCTCGAACCGATGCCGGACGATCCCCTGTTCGAGATCCCAGAGGAACGCCCCACTCTGTCCCGCGGTGGCGAAGGATCGTCCGTCCGGCGCCACCTGGATCGATTGCAGATCCCCCAAGCCATAGGTTCGCAGTGGAACCGGCGTGCTCTGCGCTGCCGGCGCCGGGGAACACCACCCTCCCAGCACCAACGCCACGGCCGGTCCCCCAATCCAATTTCGCATGGGCGATCCTACTGAGATCAGTCGTTGCGTGGAAATGGAACGAAAGAGGCACCCCCATTCAATCATCCAATCCGGACCGAGCAGGCTCTAAGGGAATGGCATCATGCCAAGCCTATGGGTTGGCAGATTCGGCGATGAGCCGTTGAGCCTGAGCCGCCAGTCCCGCATCATTCTCGGCGAGTCCCTTCACCAAGGCCTGCGCGGTCGGAACGTCCAACGCCGCGAGATTCTTCACCAGGTCGAGGAGCTGGGTGAGCGCGGGTAGATCGGACGGCTCCAATCCTAATCTTTGGAGGGCGAGCAAGGCACTCATCCGGTTGTCCCACTCCCCGTGGCCGGTCGTCTCCCAGAGAAATGACATCAATCCCGGCACCTCTTTCCCCAATTCCCCCATGGCGGCGAGGGCACGCGAATTCACCAGACTCTTCACCTCCTCCGCCCAGGTCGGATCGAGAAGCGCCTCCTTCAATACCGCGAATACTTCTTCCTGCTTGTCCCCTAAGGCCGCCATCGCTTCGAGCACGCTGGGTTCCGGCCAGGTAATGCCACTCTTAGGTATCGGTACCGCCAAGGCCTCCCTCAAACGCCGCCGCGCCGCTTCCAAGTCCTGCAGTGTGAACGGTCGAATGATCCCTTCCGTCTGTCTCAGGCGTGCGTCCAATCCCACCGGCAGTGGCGCCGGGGTCGCTTCCATGAGCTCCGGCGACGACTCGGTGCCGACTGCCGGCGACCTTTCGGCCCGCCAGGTCCGCACGGTGACGGTGGACAGAACCGCCAGGAAGGCGGCCACGACGATGATCACGGTCAATTTAGTACCGTTCATAATACTGAACCCTCCGTGAACCAGGTGTGAAAAAGAGATGAGCCCGCCGCCCACATTCACCGATGAGGCCACCACACGAGCCGCCAGGGTCGGAGGCGCCCACGCGACGCCCTGCTCGGACATGACCGAGGCCAAAGCAGCGGGTGAGCAGGTGATCCCGCGTTGCCTCAGCACTGTTTTCAGCCGATCCAACGCGCGAGTGACCCGCATCTTGGCCGCCGCCTCGCTGGTGCCGAGCGCGTCGCCCACCTCGCGCAGGGGCTTTTGCAGGAAATAGCGCAGCACAATGGCCGTGCGGTCGGGTTCGTTGAGTTGCTGCAAGGCCTCGTCCAGGGCGGGAAACACCGGCGGAGCCTCAGCCGTGTCGGACACAAGCGAGGTCGGGGTGGAGCCGGCTTGGAGTTCCCAGCGCCGTCGCCGGGCTTCGGTCCGCGCGGTCTTGGCGGCGAGATGCCAGGCGGTGCGATGCAGCCAGCCGGCCAGGGATGGATGGCCCATCAAGGACGGAGCTTTGCGGGCCAGGAGCACGAACACCGTTTGGGTCACTTCTTCGGACAGGGATCGGTCTGCCAGGTGGCGGTGGACGACGGAATAGACCAGGTTCACGTACCGGTTCACCAACTCCGTGAACGCGGCCTCGGAACCCTCGCGCCGGTACGCCCGCAACAACTCGCCATCACTCATCGCTGTCATTCTATCCCCGGTGACGGTGGAAAAGTAACAAACCGAATACCGAAGGACGGCGGGTGCATCTTGGGTTTGTCCTTACCGGTAGGACATCGGTCGCGGGGGGCAAAAGTTCAAAGTTCAAAGTTC
>CAYYSX010000006.1:9940-57686 GCA_964474315.1 uncultured Verrucomicrobiota bacterium
GTCCTTACCGGTAGGACATCGGTCGCGGGGGGCAAAAGTTCAAAGTTCAAAGTTCGAAGTTCAAGTTGGAGCTTGGCGATTGGAGCTTCCTTGGGATTTGGAGCTTGGCCTTTGGAGCTTGGGCGGAGTTCCCCCCCGGTTTAACGACTCCTTCAAGATCCGCTCGGGACCGACCCACCCGGAGCCCGCAACCGGGCGACATAGGCCCCATCAACTCCGTCCGATAGCGGATGCAACGCGCGTTCCACTTCCAGGGTGAAGGCCGGATGGGTTTCGAGGAACCGCTGCACGACCTCGCTGTTTTCCTCCGGCTCCAGACTGCAGGTGGAATAGACGATCCGGCCGCCGGGCTGGATCCGGCCGGCCGCCTCGGCCAACAGGGTTTGCTGAACCGCGGCGAGTCGCGTCAGTTCCGTTGGTTCCAGGCGCCAGCGCAGTTCCACCCGGCGGCGCAAGACTCCGGTGTTGGAGCAGGGCGCATCGACCAGAACTCCCGCGAAGCGTTCCCCGGGCGGGGGCAGGACGGAGACGTCGGTCACGTTGGTGACGCCCAGCCGGGAGCCGTTTTCGCGCAGCAGCGCCAACCGGTCCTCGGCCGGGTCATGGGCGACGATGTGGCCGGTGTTCTCCATGAGCTGCGCGGCCCAGGTCGTTTTGCCGCCGGGAGCGGCACAGAGGTCGAGGAGGGTTTCACCGGGTTGCGGGGCCAGCACGCGGACGGCGAGCAGCGTGCTGGGATCCTGAACATAGAATCCGCCCTGGAGGAAACTGGCGAGCGAACGCAGCGGAGGATGCGACTCCAGCGCGAAGACCAGCCCGTCGCCCGCCCAGTCGAAGCGGCGTTCCGCGAAATCCACGCCCTCGCGCAGCCAGGCGCCGGTCAGATCGGGAGCGGAAGTCCGCAAGGTGTTGACCCGCACGAAGGTCGGGGGGGGCGTGTTGTACCATCGACAGAGCTGGGCCAGGCCGGCGGTTCCGTAGCGTGCTTTCCAACGGTCGGTCAGCCAGCGCGGAAAAGACCAGCCGGTGGCGGGATCCGTGTCGCGCAGCGCTTCCAGGCGCTGCCGGATCTCCTGACGCTCGCGGGCGCATCCGCGGAGCACCGCATTCACGAACCCGCTCTGCGCTCCGAATCCGAGCTCGCGGGCGAGGGCGACGGTTTCGTGGACGGCCGCATGGTCCGGCACGCGATCGAGCCAAAACAATTGGTAAAGTCCCAACCGGAGGAGGTCTTGCAGAGTGGGTTTCTGGATGCGTCCCTCGGTGCGCTGGGCCACCAGCCAGTCGAGCGTGGAACGCCAGCGCAGAACCCCCAGCACCAGCTCCTGGGCAAGGCGCCGATCCACCGGCCGCAACGCGGCGAAGGCGGGATCCCGCTCCAACCGACGCTCGGCAAAATCGCCAGGACGGGCCTGCTCGTGCAGGAACCGGGCGGCAAATTGTCTTGGTGCGGAAACCATCGGGCGGGCATACTGGCCCGTCTCCACTGAGGAGCCAGATATTAGGCTATGAAAGAGGTAATGGACCAATTGGTCGCCGCCGGAAAAATTCTTCCCAAGCACGTGGCCCCGCTGACCGCGCTGCTCGAAGCTGGCTTCGGCCAGCATCGGAGTTGGGGCTTTGGCAAAGTTCGCACCCTGGATGGAATTGCGGGCCGTTTGGTCATCGATTTCCAGGGCAAGCCTGGTCACACGCTGGACCTGGCCTTTGCCGCCGATTCGCTCAAACCCATCCCCAAGGACCATGTTCTGGCCCGCAAGCACTCCGACCTGAAGGGCCTGCAACAGATGGCGGCGCTGCACCATCTCGAGGTCGTGAAGCTGGTTCTCGACAGCTTTGGCGGACGAGCCACGGTGGACCAAATCCAAGGGGTACTGGTGCCGGATGTCATTCAAAGCGACTGGAAGAAATGGTGGGAGGCGGCGCGGTCGGAACTGAAGAAGGACGGTCATTTTCTGGTGCCGCTCAAAAAGACCGAGCCGGTGGTGTACCAGGCGCAGGAACAGGCCCTGGCCGAGCGGTTGGGGATCGAGTTCCGCGGCGCCAAAGGGTTGAAGGCCCGCGTGGTGGTGGCACACGAGATCCAGAAAAACCTTCCCGACCTCAATGACCCGAACCTCGTGGTCGAAGTCCTGTCCCAGCTCAACGCGGAGATAGGCAGCCACCTCTCCACCCGGCAGGGCGAGGCGCTGGAAGGGATTTTCGTCCGGGACGATCTGCGTGCCGCGGCGGGACTTCCCGCGCCCGAAGGCGAGATCGCCGCGAAGGACATTTGGACCCAACGCATCCGCATCAAGGATCTGTTCGACGATCTGACGTCTGCCAAGCACCGGCGGGCGCTGGAGTCGTTCCGCGACTCCGTACCCGATTGGGCCGCGCAGGTGGTGCTGTTGATCAATGATGTTCCCGCCAAGCTGGTCGGTGAATGCGCGCGTCTGCTGCTCCAGGAAGGCCGTGGACCGCTGCTCAAGGACACCCTGGCTCGCTTGATTTCCCAGCACGGTGCGAGCAGCGAACTGCTCCTCTGGTTTGGCAAGGAACGCAGCGATTTTTTTGCCGAGCTGTTCAACCCTGAGGTGTTCCGCTCCATGCTTTCCGCCATCGAACGCGACCAGTTCCTGGAGAAAAAAGCCAACCGCCTCCGCGACTACGTCCTCGAAGATCAGTCCCTCTTGCCCGACCTGATCGAGTCGGCCGACATCGAGATCATCCGGGATCTCACCCGCTCGCTGCAGTTGAGTCCCAGCTTTGACGACATGGACAAGCGGTCGCTGCTCGCCCGCATCGTCAAGATGTACCCGGCGATCCAGGAGATGATCACCGGGGAACATGCCAAGGAGGACAAGATCCTCCTGGTGAGTTGGCCGAGCCTCGAACGCCGCAAGCACGAGTACGAGGACCTGGTCCAGAAACAGGTCCCGGCCAACGTCAAAGACATTGCCCTGGCGCGCAGTTACGGTGATCTGCGGGAGAACGCCGAATACAAGTTCGCCAAGGAGCAGCAGAAGCTGCTCAACCGCCGCAAGCACGAGATCGAAGCCCAATTGGCCCGGGCGCGCGGGAACGATTTCGCCAACCCGCGCACGGATGTGGTCAGCCCCGGCACCAGCGTCACGGTCACCGACCTGGGCGCGGAGCGGGTGGAAACGCTGCACATTCTCGGAGCCTGGGATGGTGATCCCGACCGCGGTATCTTGAGTTACCTGGCGCCGATCGCCCAGGTGCTGTTGAACAAGCCGGTGGGCGCCGAAGTTAATTTTATCGGGGAAGGTCCCCCACGCCGGCTGCGCATCGACGCCATCGTTCCGGCGGATGTGCCCAGTCTGACCGTGGCACGGCACCCGCCCGTCACTAGCACCGAGGGGTCGGAGTAGGCGCCGCGCGGGCCTCCCTTTGAGCCTGTTTGAAAACTCAAAGGGGTCCTTAAGGGCTGCGCTCAAGCTCCAAAGGCCAAGCTCCAAATCCCAAGAAAGCTCCAACCGTCAAGCTCCCTCTCAATCGGTCCGACAGATGACCTGTTCCCAATGCCCAGCTTCGATGGCGGTTCTGGCGGGAACCGAGAGCTTGGAGCTTGGAGCTTCTTTGGAGCTTGGACCTTGGGTTTTGGAGCTTCCCTAGGAGCTTCCCTCGTGCGGGCGAGCCGCCCGCGCTCCTGTCCCCTGCCGAACGGACCCATTCCAGATGCGCCCCCCTTCACCCTTCGGCTCACTTGCCGCTCGCCCCTTGGCGCGGTTGCCGCTAAAGGAGCCGGGTTCCAACTGCGTGAATCTGCCCAACAAACTCACTCTCTCCCGGCTGGTCCTTACCGTGGCCTTTCTGGGGGTGATCTTCGTTCCCTTCCCGGGGCATGAATCCGTCGCCCTCCTCCTCTTCAGCGTGGCCAGCCTGACCGATTACTTTGACGGACACATCGCTCGGGAACGGGGCCTGATCACCAGCTTTGGCACCCTCATGGACCCGCTGGCCGACAAGATTCTCACCTGTTCGGCCTTCATCGCTTTTGTCGGACGGGGCCTCATGCCGGCGTGGATGGTGGTGATCATCGTCGCCCGCGAGCTGGCGATCACCGGCCTGCGGCTGCTGGCCGCCAACCGGCAGGTGGTGCTGGCCGCCGAACGCTACGGCAAACACAAAACCATTTCGCAAATCATCACCATTGTGGCGGTGCTGGTGTCGCTGAGTTTTACCCAGTGGGGACCGGTGGGACCGGCGGTGTTCGGCGGGCAGATAGCTGGGCAGCCCTGGATCGTGCCCTTCGCTGAAATCTCGAAATGGGTGACCGTGCTGCTGACATTATTCAGCGGTGCAGTGTATCTCTGGCGAAACCGGCAACTGTTCCTGGACGACCTGTGAAGGGTCGCCTGGTTGGCCCACCGGAGCGCGATGCAGCCCCCTTCTCCTCCGTCGTCCGGTTTTCTCGACCGGTTGGTTCTCTGGGTGGCGCAGGGCTTCGGCAGCGGACGGCTGCCGGCCGGCCCGGGCACGTGGGGCAGCGGGGTGGGAGTGCTGTGGTTGGTGGGCCTGTTATCCCTGGGCAGCGTCGGAGGCTGGATGGTGGGAACCCTGGCCGGTCTGGTCCTTTCGGTGGCCGCCTGTTCGCGGGCCGAGACGCTCCTGGGGCGAACCGACCCCCCCAGCGTGGTCATCGACGAAATCGCGGCGTTACCCCTGACGTTTCTCGGACCATGGATCGCGCTGGGGGCCTGGCCCCCTGGCCTGGCCGCTCACCCCGGTGAGGTGCTCCAACGATTCTGGCCGGAACTGCTCACCGGTTTTCTCGCCTTCCGCGTTTTCGATATCGCCAAACCCGGTCCCATTGAACGCCTCCAATCGCTCCCCCGCGGTTGGGGGGTGACGGCGGATGACGTGGCCGCCGCCCTTGCCGCCGCCGTGGTCACCGGACTCGTGACACTCTGGCGGCAATCGTCCTGATTGGGAGCTTGGGCGCATCCCCCCGTTTAGGGACCAACTCAAGAGGCGCCCGGCGGCTTACTTCGGTGGCCCCGGTTTCGGAGGCAGAGGCGGCAGCAGCGCCAGGATGTCCTGCTGCTTCAGATACCATTCCCGCAGCGTGCGCGAGAGCATCGAGTCCTTGAATTCCTTGAAGTTCGCGATGTTCAGCGCGCCCTCCACGTCCTCCTTGAGCTGCTTGTTCAGGTCCGCTTTGGCGTCCACCGCCCAGCCGCGGAACGAGCCCGACTTGTCATTAAGGGCCTTGGCGGCGGCGAGACGGGTCTCGTGGTCAAACTGGAAATCCACCACCTCGACGATGCTCTTATCCACTTTGCCCTTCAGCCGTTTGGCGTCGTCCTTCGCGGTCAGGATCAGCTTGGCGAAGTCCACGATCCGTCCCTCCAGCTTCGCGGTGATGTCGCCTTCCGCCACGGATTCGTTGGCGGCCAGGCCCAGGTCTCGGGCCGCATTCTCCAGGCGCTGGCCGACCTGCTTCACGACCTCCGTTTCAAACTCCTCGAAGAGCTTCTTGGAGCGGGCCACCATGAGTTCCTTCTCCTCCGGAGTGAACGAGTATTTCTTTTCGTCCAGGCCGACGAAGTTGGTGTAAGCCGGCGCTTCCAGCAGCTTCTGCAACCCGGCTAGTAGGTTGGTGGCGGAGATCTTTTCCACCACCGGCGCGTCCTTCGGCGTCTCCTTGAGGTCCAGCTTGAGGTCGAGCGGCAGGAAGCTGAAGAGCGCGCGGTCCACGCCGCCCAGGCGCTCGAGTTGCTCGTTGAGCGACTTCCAGTGCGCTTTGGCCCGGTCTTCCTGGTTGAGTTCACCGATGAAATCGAAGTCGTTCTCCACGCGCAGTGAGCGCGTGTCCGCGCGGAACCACGTCAGCATGCCCGCGAAACGCGCCGCAACGGACTGCGCCTCGCGGCGCGGATAGAGGTTCACTTCGGTTAGCGGCACGCGGTCGCGCGAATCGCGCGGGGCCTTGGCGGCGATGAACTCTTCGATGACGCTGTTGGGCAAGAGACGGAGATTCTCAGCCAGTTCGGCATAGGTACTGATGACCGGTTCGGTGCCGTAATCGAACCGCCGGAGGTCGCCATAGGCAATCACCTGGTCGTCGGTGCCGAAAAGCAGTTTCTGCTCGCGCGGTTCCTGGCGCTCGAAGTAGCCCCATTGGATCGCCGCACGGTCGTGCGGGAGCGGTTCCGACTGGGTGCGGATGAACCAGCCAACCTGCACCGCGGCCTTGAACACGGTGTATTCCATGATCGAGGACGAGGCGTAGCGGTTGGTGTAGGCGTCGAGTCCCTCGCCGGTGACGTAGGCCTGGAACCATTCGTCCAGTTCCCGGTGGTTCAACACCGAGGCGAGGCTGCCGGCGAAATTGTGCCGCAGTCCCAAAACGTGCCCGACCTCGTGGGCCACCACTTCACGCACGTAATCCTGCGAGGCGCGCAACACCGCCTCGTCGGTCAGTTCCTCGTTCGCTAACAGTTCCTGCAGGCCATGCGCGTACTGCAGCGCGAACTCGGCCGCATTCACCTGGCAGGCTCCGCCGGAAGTCATCCAGGCAAAGCCCCGGGTCTCATTCATCACGCCGGGTTCCAACTGGTCCTTCTTTTCGGCCGCCAGTTCCCGCATGGCCCGCAGGAGCGCTCGGGCCCGCGCCTTGCCACCGAGGGCGAACACGCTGGTCATGTAGGCTTGGCCGTGCTGCGACTCGCCGTTGCGGGGGTCAATCAGGAGATCGGCGTAGGCAAAGCCCGCGTTGTCCCACGGCACCCACTGCACGATGTTGTAGCGCGGGTCGGGCGCAGTCACGCCCTCGGGCGCTTTTTCGGCCGAAACGAGGTTCGTGCCGAACGCGCGATTCCAGTAGAGAATGCCGTCCCTCACCGCCTCGATGTATTCCGACGGGGTGTTGGCGCTATAGTAGAAGACCACCGGCTTGGAGAGGTCGAACCGCGCCATTTTCGGCGAGGCGCGTCCGGTGGTGTCCTCCAACTGGGCTTGCGTCTCGAAGAACCGCGCATAGCGCAGGTCGGTAGCCGGAGCCTCCTTGCCCTGGTATGGGCCCGGCAGGTAGGGAGTGAAGAAATAGCGCACCTCGAACTGCTGCTCGATATTCGCGGCGAATTCGCGGTCGCGAACCTGCACGCTCTGGCGGATGACGAGCTGATTGTCCTGCCGTTCCGCCGCAAAGACGCGCGATTGCGGAATCTCCAGCGCCTCGTCCCGCGAAAACGCATCGAAACGGCGGCCGCCGGCATACCAGATCTCCGTGTAGAGCCGGCGCATGCCGCGGTTGAAATCAATCACCACCTTCGTTTCGTCCTGCTCGACGATGGGAAAGGTGGTCAGTAGGCGTCGGGCCGGCAGGTCCTTGGTGACCACCAGGCCCTCGGTGGATTCGTAGAGATCGACGCCGTCGTGAAATAGTTCGAATCGCACGATCTTGCCCGAGAGGCCAGTGCTCGTCGCCGCCAGCGCCTGCGGGATACGCGAAGCCGACATCAGGTGGTCCTGGCTCAGCGCCGAGCGCGGGATGACCAATGTGTAGTTGGGCCCGACGGAGAGTTGCAGCTTGGGATCGTCCGCCTCCTGTGCCAACAGCGACGACCACCCGGCCAGCGCCAGGAGCCAAAGGATCAGATGAGATAAGGCGCGGGCGGCGATCCTCGCCGCCGGAAAGCTTAGAGCATTCATGCTGTGATTCCGACCGTGAGGACTAGACTCGCGCCGGACGATTCTGGCAATTCCCAGCTTTGCGCTCCCGGCGCCACTGAGAGTTTGTTGGAAAATTCAAAGGGCTCCTTTTCCCTTTTCCAACAGGCTCTGAGGACCATTTCGGCTCCCGCTCTCGCGGGCTCACACCTTGCCCCGAAAATACTCGATGGTGCTCTTCAACCCTTCGGCCAGCGGGACTCGCGGTTCCCACTTCAGGACCTTCCGGGCCCGGCTGATGTCCGGTTGACGTTGCTTGGGGTCATCTTGCGGCAAGGGCTTGTACACCAACTTCGACTTCGAACCGGTGGCTTTGATGATCTCTTCGGCGAACTGGAGCATGGTCAGCTCATGCGGATTGCCAATGTTGGTCGGCAGGTGGGCGTCCTTTCCCTCCAGCATCATCAGGCGATAAATCCCTTCGATCAGGTCGCTCACAAAACAGAAGGAACGCGTCTGCCGGCCATCGCCGAAGATGGTGATCGGCCGGTGGGTCAGAGCCTGACTGAGGAAGGCGGGAACCACCCGGCCGTCATTGGTCCGCATCCGCGGGCCGTAGGTGTTGAAGATGCGAACCATCCGGGTCGGCACCTGGTGTTCACGGAAGTAGGCCATGGTCAGGGCCTCGGCAAAGCGCTTGGACTCGTCGTAGCAACCGCGCGGGCCGATGGTGTTGACGTTTCCCCAGTAGCTTTCCGTCTGCGGATGAACCAGCGGATCACCGTAGATCTCCGAGGTGGACGTCAGGAGGAAGCGGGCTCCTTTGGCCATGGCCAGGCCCAGCGCCTTGTGGGTCCCCAAGGAGCCCACCTTCAACGTCTGGATCGGCAACTCCAGGTAGTCGATCGGGCTGGCGGGTGAAGCAAAATGCCAGACGTAGTCCACCGGACCGGCCAGAAAGAGGAACTCGGTCACGTCCTGGCGGATGAATTTGAGGTCGGGGTGTCCGGCCAGGTGGGCGATGTTGTCGGTCGTGCCGGTGATGAGGTTGTCGATGATGATGACCCGGTGACCACGGGACAGCAGCAGATCGACCAGATGAGATCCCAGAAAGCCCGCCCCGCCCGTCACGACGGAGGTGGGAGAGGACGACGGTTTCAGATTCTTGGTTTTCGGTTTTCGGTTCATGGAGGAGAGGGGAGCCCCGGAGGTGCTCCGGCTCACTCAACCGCCAAACGTCGGAAACCAAAATCGAAAATCACTTGGCGCCGTAGCCCGAAATCACCGCGGGCACGGTCCGGACCAGGATTTTCAGGTCGAGCCAGAGGGACCAGTTGTCGATGTACTCCAGATCCAGCCGGACCCATTCCTTGAAGTCGGTCACTCGATTGCGGCCACTTACCTGCCAGAGACAAGTCAGGCCGGGACGCACGCTCAGCCGCCGACGATGGGCCGGATCATCAAAGCGGCGGACTTCGTCCACGGGCAGGGGACGAGGCCCTACCAAGCTCATATCGCCCCGCAGCACGTTGAACAATTGCGGCAGCTCATCCAGGGAGTATCGCCGCAAGGTGCGGCCCAGAGGGGTGATACGAGGATCGTTGGAAACCTTGAACACCGGTCCCGACATTTCGTTGAGCTGCGCGAGCTCCTGCTTCAACTGCTCCGCATTGGAGACCATGGTGCGAAATTTCAACATGGTGAACGGCCGGCCGTTGAGCCCCGCTCGCTGTTGACGGAACAAAACCGGTCCCGGAGAGGTGATCCAGATGAGCACGGCAATGGGCACCATCAAGACCGACCCCAGCACGAGCAGGACGACGGAGCCGATGAAATCGATGCCGGCTTTGATGATGGCCTGCCAGGAAGCTTCGGGCCCGGTGCGAAACACCAGCACCGGCTGACCCGCCAACTCATCCACCGAGGTTTGGGACAGTCGAGTCTGGAAGAAATCGGCCAGCAACCATACTTCCACACCTTCGAGTTCACAGGCCTGGATCGCCTGCTCGATCTCCCCGAAGACCACCTGCCGAGGCGCCACGAGCACGGCGTTGGCTGACGTTTCGTGTAGCAGTGCGGGCAACATCCGGGCCGGAGTCTGGTTCAAGTCGATTCGGGCAATGATTTCCACTTCACCCAAGGCGCCCACCGCAAGGCTCTGTTCCACTCCCTTGGTTTCCTCCGGGCTCCCGATGAGGATGACCCGCTTGCGAGTCGCGTGGCGGCCCAGATGGGAGAGCGCCCAGCCCCGGATCAGCTCTTCCTTGAGAAACACCAAGACCAGGACCGTCGGACCATACAACAGGATCACCCCGCGAGCGCCTTCGGCTCGGCGGAAATACAGCGCGAAGATCACCATCACGCTGACCCAGAAGGCCGCCCGGACCAACTGCCAGAACGTCTCCCGTCGCGAGAACAGCAAGGGACGGAGATAAAATCCCTGCAGCTCCAGAACAAACGGCGCCAACGGCATGATCACCACCAGCAGCCAGAGGTAGCTGGAAAACGGTTCGATCAGGTTGGCCGTGTCGAGGCTGGGACGCGAACGCACCCAATGCGCCAGCCACAACGCCGCGCCGAACAACGCCGCGTCGATGAGCTTGTGAAACTTGGCGTAAAGTTGTCGTTGCCGCCCCAGCATCGTGTATCCGTACAGCTCAAAACGTCAGCCGACGTGGTGAGGTCAAACGGGGCCACATCCTATCGGGAAGCCACCTGGTCGGACACCTCAAAATAGGGGGCGGTGGCGGAAATGAGCTCGGAGACCCGTCGAAAGGCGTCGTCCTCGGCCCCGGGCGGGCAGAGGGCGAGGACCGAGATGTAGGCCCACCGCTGCAACATCCCCCGAGTCACTAAATCCTGGATCATCCACCATTGCCGCTGCCAATGGCTAGCCGTCTGCCGGTCGCGGGAAACGAACCAAAATACATACACCCCCCCCTCCTCCACCGACCGGCCGTCCGGGGTGGTTCGAAGCCGCCGGAAATCAAACCGTTGGACCGTTTTCGGCCCGGGCTTTCCCGGAGCGGCAAAGGGAATTTCCTGGCGTGAGGTCACTTTCAAACCTTGCCCGGTGAGACAGTAATCCGGCCGGTGAATGCTGGTGCGGTCGGTCCCCATCACCACGACATTCAGTTGCGCCCAGTTCCCGTCGGGGTCCCTGTACGCGCCCCGGCCAAAGACCGTGTCCGGCGGAAGGCTGATGAGCTCGACGTCCGTCACCGGAAGGGTCTGAAACTGGAACCCGTCCACCCTGGTCGGAATCGCCACGGAATTGGTTCGCACCAGGCGTCCATCTTCACCGATCAGAGGCACCGCGCTGAGCTTCACGCCGGGCTGATCCAAAACCTGTCGGGAGGAAAGCCAGCCCACCGACAGGGCGCCCAAGCCGGTGACCATCAAGGCCAATGCGGTCAAAATAGTGATACGGGAGATCATGCGGGTCTTTCCGAAGCGATGGGGGCAGCCGGCGGTGCGGGAGGGGTGGAAGACTGAACCGGAGCCGGCGTCTCTCGCAGCCATCGTCCCAGCAGCAGAACACCGCCCAAGGCGACCAGGAAGGTGACGAAACCCAGGTTGGTTTCGATGCGCTTCCCGGCCACGCCACCCCAGGCTTCGCCCACGATGAACACGATGGTCAACCGGATGACATTGGCCAGCACGGCCAACGGCACGGCCGCCACCACCAAGGCAATGCGCCGCCACCAACTGTTGAACTGCAGGTATCCGTACACCAGCGTGAGCAAAAAGACCACCGTCAGGCTGCGGATACCGCTACAAGCGGGCGCCACTTCGAACTCGAAGCCCTTCCCTCCTCCCGGCAGCGTATGAAAGACCAGGGTGCCCTCGCGGATCAGGTTGAGGTTGAGGATGGTATTACAGAAGCCCGTCGCCAGTTGAGTGGACAACAGCCGGAGGTGAAACGTCAGGGAATCGGTGTAGGCGGTGAGGGGGACGGTGAAAATGAGCAGGGCAAAGGGAAAAAAGGCCGCTTTCAACCATTTGGGCCCCCAGAACAAGCCGGTCAGGGCGTACAGGCCCAATCCGAACGCCACGAGCGAGAGCCGCGTCTGTTGCACCAGGTACCCGGTCACGTGCAAGACCACGGCGGCCGCTAGAAGAATCAGCGCGGGTGACCAAGCGCGCTTCTCCAAAGGGATGATTTCGTCCCGGCGCAGGTAAAGGAGGGCCAGGATCAGCGGGGGAACCAGATAACCCAGCGCATCGTCCGGGTTGTTTTCATACACCGCCACCAGCCAGGCGAAGAGAGACGGCGTGGCCGCGTAGCCAAAGGTGGAGTTGCCGAGAAACTGGAACAACAACACCCACGCCAAGCCGGCCACCAGGAAGTGCGCCTTGTAGGGCAGGCTGGAGAGCATCTGGCGGACTTCGTTCATGCAAGAAGACGCGGCGAAGAAAGGCAGCCAACGAGGGGCACGCAAGACCAATTCAGGATATCCCATCAGTTGAGGCGTGGCCCTGGCCCCCTCGAGGACCGGAGCCGAACCTTCAAATCTGGAAATCCAACGTCTTTTCGCGATCCCGCTTGCTCACCACCTTGACCTTGAAGTGCTCCATCAACACCAGGCTGTCCGGAGCGATACTCTGCATGAGGAAGACGCTGGCACCGATGGTCGAGCCCGCCCCAATCACCGTGTCGCCCCCCACCACGGTGGCGTTGGCATAGATGGTGACCCGGTCCTCCAGGGTCGGATGACGTTTCTGACCGCGCAACGCCTGACCCGCCGCGAGCGAGCGAGCCACCAGGCCCACCCCCTGATACAGCTTCACGTGGTTCCCCAGTTCGGCCGTTTCACCGATCACGGTCCCGGTGCAATGATCGACGAAAAAATGGGTTCCGATCCGCGCCCCGGGATGAATGTCCATGCCCGTCCGGCTATGCGCCCATTCGCTCATGATGCGCGGCAACAGCGGAACTCCCCGGCCATGCAGCTCATGGGCCAGCCGGTGGACGGCGATCCCTTCGATGAAGGGATAGGCAACAATGACCTCCTCCCGCGTTCGGGCCGCCGGATCGCCCTGGAACGCCGCTTCCACATCCGTTTGCAGCTTTTCGCGGACGGCTGGCAACTGGCACAGGAATTCGCCCGTCAGATGGTGCGCCGCCGAGCGCGAGTCGCGCAGTTTGGGTTCAGGACAGCCGAAGCATCGGAGGCTTTTGTCGATCTCGTCCTCCAGGCGTCCAGCCACGGAGTCCAAGAGGAGCGCTGTTTCCGCCTGCAGCTCCGACGAATGAACCACATGGTCATCGAAGAACCCGGGGAACACGAGCCGGAGCAGGTCCCGGGTGATGTCCCCCACGACGGCCCGGGAAGGAAGATTCACGCCATCCAGGTGATTGATACCGCCGTGCCGCCGATAGCTGGCGAGCAGCGCCTGGGTCAACTCGGTGATGGGATAATCCACGACCACCCCATTATCCCGAGCCCGCCGAGGATGTCCAATCCGGGCCACCCTGGGTCGAATGAGCTCCGGAGTTGCGGTCCGCAGCCAACACCAAGAACAGCTCCTTACCCACCCGCCGGTGCTGTTGGACCCGGAAACGGGCGGCTTGGGCCAGCGTCGGAAAGCCGAGACCATCGGAGAGAGTGGGGGCGGAGCGCCCGCCCAGGAGCAGCGGACAGACGGTCAAGTGCAGTTCGTCCACCACCCCGGCCCGAAACAGGGCGTCGTTGAGCGCACCCCCGCCTTCGCAAAGTAGTCGTCGGATGCCGAAATCGGTTCGCAAGCGGCTCAGGACGGAAGGGAAGTCGATGTCGTCCTGACGGCTGGTCCAGACGCGGTCGGCCAAGGATTGGAGACGGGAGAGGTGGCGACGGGCTCGGATCGTGGTGAGGACAATGAGGGGCGAGAAACGGTGCGACCAGATTTCGGCCTCAGAGGAAAGGGTGCCCGAACCGCTCACCACTATTCTCAGCGGAAACTCGGCCCGGCCCGCCCGCAACCGCTGACGCCGGAAAGTCTCTCCTCCGTTGCCCAGCGTGGCGTGGGATTGCTCGATGGTGCGCGCCCCGCAGAGGATGGCGTCCGCCTCGGTGCGCAGTTCATAGAGATGCCGCCGGTCGCGGGGACTGCCGAAGCTGGTGACGGCCCGGTTGGCGCTCGCAATCTTTCCGTCCGCGGTCATCGCCATGTTGATGAACACGAACGGACGGGGGTGGGGGGAGGAGGACACGAATGGACACTAATTAATAACACCAATGGACACCAATCGGGAACACGAATAAACACGAATGAAGGGGAGTGAACATACAGAGCAGCCGGGCTGGCATGTCCCCGCTCCGTAGCCTGTCCTGAACAGATCATCCCTCATTTCTCGCTCCATTTGTGTTCATTCGTGTCTCAGCTATTCGTGTTCATAAGTCGTCGGGAGAAAAGAGGACACCAATGGACACCAATCGGGAACACCAATGAACACGAATGAGGGGAGAGTGAACATACAGAGTAGCCGGGCTGGCATGTCCCCGCTCCCCAGCCTGCCCTGAACAGGCCGTCCCTCATTCCTGACTTCATTTGTGTTCATTCGTGTCTCAGCTATTCGTGTCCATTCGTGTCCTGCCTTTGTATCCAAAACTTAGATCAGCAACATGGCATCGCCATAGCTAAAAAAGCGGTAACGTTCCCGGATGGCTTCGGCGTACACCGCCCGCAGGGCCTCCCGGCCGCGCGGATGTTCGCCGGGCGCCGCCAAGGCGCTGACCAACATAAGCAACGTGCTTTCGGGCAGGTGGAAGTTGGTGAGGAGGACATCGACCAGTTGGAAGGTCGCCGGCGGATGGAGAAAGAGACGGGTACGCCCGGCGCCGGGAACGAGTCGTCCCTGGTTCTCCCGCGCCACGCTTTCGAGGACCCGCAACGCGGTGGTGCCGACGGCGACGATACGCCGCCCGGCGGAGCGGGCCCGGTTGACCGCGTCGGCGGTGGTCGCGGGCACCACGAAACGTTCCTCATGCAGGACATGATCTTCGACGCGACGTGCCTTCACCGGCGCGAAGGTTCCATGACCAACGTGCAAGGTAACCCGATGAAGCTCCACGCCGGACGACTCGAGATGCGTCAAGAGCGCGGGCGTGAAGTGCAGACCCGCCGTGGGCGCCGCCACGGAGCCGTCCGAGCAAGCATAAACGGTTTGGTACCGTTCCCGGTCATCAGAGTGGGCGGCGGGGGCATCTCGATGAATGTACGGCGGCAGGGGGATCTCTCCGAGAGACGCCAGCCAGGGCCGCAGCTCGATCACGCCGGCAAACTGGAGCCGGCACCATCCCGCGTCGTTTTTGTCCGTGACCGTGGCGGTGAGGGGAGACGGTTGACCGTTCGGATCGCGGAAAAGAAGCCGCGTGCCCGGACGAACCCGTTTTCCGGGACGTAGCAACACCCACCAGTCGAGCGGTCCCACTTCCTCCAACAACAGAATTTCCACCGCGCCCTGAGTGTCTGGTTTCACCGCGCGCAGGCGGGCGGGAATGACGCGGGAATCATTCAGAACCAGCACATCCCCGGGGCGAAGATGTTCGGTCAGGTCGGGAAATCTCCGGTGTTGGATTCGGCCGGAGGAACGATCGAAGACCAACAAGCGCGAGGCATCGCGCTGAGGGGCGGGATGCTGGGCGATCAGTTCCGGGGGCAATTCGTAGGCAAATTCCTGCGTCAACACGGGCGATACGGTGAGAAAACGATCATCGGCAGGCACAGAAGAGCCGTTGGGGAGCTTCGAAATCGTTAACGGAAGAGCGGAAAGCATGGAAGGCACGGGCGATGCTCCAATGTAAGTTGCTTTACCTAAATGAATTACGACTCGGTGCTAAAACCGTTTGACGAAACAGGCGATTTTAGATTTTTCTAGGCCTCGCTAGTTAATTTTAGGGAGATGCCCAAGCCGCTATGCCTGATCCTGCTGCCAGCAGCGGTCTTCCGCCCACGGAAGCCGAGGTGTCCGAACGGACACCAGACGATGCGCATCCGGCGTTCACCTGGCAGTACTCGTACAAGCTGGACGCCCAAAAGCGGGTGGCGTTCCCGAGCGAATGGCGTCCAACGGATCCCCAGACTCTTTTCACGCTGGTACTTTGGCCTCATCCGGGGGCGGATCGCAACTACGCGTATGTGTACGGCCTCACGCAGCGCCGTTTTCGGGAACTCCGGACCAAGCTCGAGAAGACGGGTATGGGCGACACCCGGGCCGGCGCGCTGCGGCGGGCTATTTTCGGAAATTCAACCACCATCCCGCTCGATCCGTCGGGCCGGTTGGTGCTGCCGGTTCGGATGGCTGATGCCATCGGACTGCAGAAGGAGGTTTTGTTCGTGGGAACCGGCGCTGATTTCGAGATTTGGGATCCGGCCCTCTACGAAAAATGCACCCAGGCAGAGGCCGGAATCACGGTGGATGCCTATACCCAATTCGTTTGAATCATGAACTGGTCATTCTGGAAGTTTTGGAAGCGCTCCAGTCCGTTTACCGGTCCGGACGCGGTCCCGCTGCAACTTACCGCCCAGCAGGAGATTCGCCTGGCCGCGGCCGAACCGGTTCCTCCCGGTGGCGGGCGTCCGGTGGCACGTCCGGCGGTGCGCCCACGGAGAAGCTGGCTGGGCTGGCTCACCGGAAGGAACCGGCGACGGGAGAATCCAGCCCGCCTCATTCAAGGCGAGTTGCTGCTGCGTCAGGTTCGTCCGCTGCGCAATGATTTCCGGGAGGATCCAGGAGAACGAACGGGCCGCCGCAGTTTCAAGGTCCTGCACGAGACGCCGCCCACGCCGGAGCGGCGCGACGATCAGGATCATGCCTGGAACCGGTTGCGTAACCGGAGGCCGGCTTCCCGGGTGGTTCCGGTGGACTGAGGTATGCACGGTGTCCCCCTTCACGCATCAACCCGTGTTGCTGGCCGAAGTGCTGGCGGCGCTCCGGCCCCGGACCGGAAAGCGCTATTTCGACGGGTGTTGCGGTGGCGCTGGGCACAGCGTGGCGATCCTGGAGGCGAGTGCTCCGACGGGTTTTTTGTTCGCGTGCGACCGGGATGGGGACGCGGTGGCAGTGGCGACTGAACGGCTGGCCCGATTCGCGGGCCGATTCGAACTGCGACGCCTGAACTTCGCCGACGCCGACGGCTGGATCCCCTCCGGCAGTTGCGCAGGCGCGTTGCTGGATCTGGGAGTCAGTTCCCACCAGCTCGATACGGCCGGACGCGGTTTCAGCTTCCAGCAGGACGGTCCACTCGACATGCGGATGGACCGCCGGCAGGACGCCACCGCGGCGGACCTCGTCAACACGCTGTCAGTGGAGGATTTGGCCGAAATTTTTTGGAAATACGGAGGCGAGCGCGACTCCCGCCGGATCGCGCGCGCCCTGGTTCGCGAACGCACCATGCAGCGCATCGAAACAACGGGGCAGTTGGCCGGGCTCGTCGAACGGGTCAGTCCTCGGCGCGGGCGGAAGGCGCATCCGGCGACCCGGGTGTTCCAAGCCCTGCGTCTCGCCGTGAATGACGAATTGGGTTCGCTCCGGCAGGGGTTGCAGACGGCGATGGAGATCCTGGAACCGGGAGGACGGCTCGCGGTCATCACGTTTCATTCCCTGGAAGACCGGTTGGTCAACGAATTCATGCGGGCCGAAGCGCGCGACTACGACGTGCCGACCGACGCGCCGGCGGATCAACCCCATCTGCGGCAGGCGCGCGCGCCGCGAGGAATTCGGGTCACGCGCAAAGCCCAGATGCCGGACGAGGCGGAACAGGTCGCCAACCCGCGTTCGCGCAGCGCCCAATTACGGGTTTTGGAGAAGCTCTGACATGGCCAGGAATCAAAAGCGGGGCACGATCGAATTGCACTGGCAACGGCTGCTGGCGGTGATGGGGTTGGTCGCCGGCCTGGCCAGCCTCACCGTGGGGTACGTGCTGCAACGCCGGGCTCACGATGAGCTCGGCCGCCAGATCGAGACGGTGGAAAATGACCTCCGGTGGGTGGAGGGGCGAATCCGTGAGACTTCCATTCAATTGGAGCGTTGCCGCAGTCGGGGCGCCCTGTTGTCGCGGGCGGCGGAGATGGGCTTGGGCTTGATCGATATCGTTCCCACTCAGCGGCTGACGGTGCCGTTGTTGGAAGAACCGGAGGCAACCCCGGTCGCTCTTCCCATTCCGGGAAGCCCAGCCCGGCCGGGGAATGCGGCGCCCACGGGTCCCTTGGCTACGGCGGGCAGTTTGGTTCCTTCCCGCTCCTCCCGTTCGACCCGATGAACCGCGCGGCCTCCCATCGCAATCTCTGGCTGATCACCTGGTGCATGGCAGGTGGGCTGGTCGTGGTGGCCCTGCGGTTGGCTTACATCCAGTTGATCAACCCGCAGGAACCGGAGCCTTCCAGCTCCAACAGCCCGGAAATCACGCGGATCCGACCCGCACGCCGGGGAGAAATTCGGGCCGCGGACGGCACGGTCCTCGTTCAATCCCAGTTGGCGGTGACCATTCGGGCGGATCCGGTTCGGCTGGGCGCCTTTGCCCCCGAGGTCGCCCAACTGGCGGCAGTGCATCTGCAAATACCAGAAGCCGATGTGTTAGCCCGGTTTCAGCCGGTCTATGTCCCGTCCACGCGGCAACTGCGAATGACCAATGCCGGCGTGGTGACCACCAACCGCCAGGCGGTCCAGCGGTTGGTGCGGTCGAATCTAGTGGCGACCAACGTGGCGCCGGAAACGTGGGATCGGTTGGTGGCCGTTTTGCAAACCAACCGGTTCGACGTGGAACAGCGCTATGCGTCCGTGCGGTCCAATCTGGTGGCGCAGGCGCAGGCCGCGCTGCAGGCCGCCCCGTGGTGGGACTTGCCGACTCGCTGGCAGCTCAGCCGGCGACACGCCGCCCATCTCAAGGCGCTGACCCGGGCCTGGTATCCGGTGCGGACCAATCTCGTCGAATGCCGCGATTCCGGTCTCTACGCGGAGTACGTTGAACGGCGGCGCTACCCGCTCGATCACCTGGCGGCCCATGTGGTGGGGTTCACCACCAACCGCGCGGACGAACGGCCGCGGCGGGCGAATCTTCCCGTGCCGTTGGGGGGAGCGCAGGGCATCGAGCAACGCTTCGATCACGCCTTGCGCGGCAAACCCGGCATCCTGCAGGGCCGGAAAGTGGCGGGACGCGAATACGTGCCCTTGCGGGAGCGCGATCTTCCCCCAGTGGACGGACTCAACGTCATCCTGACGCTCAACGTGGAGATTCAGGAAGCGGTGGAACGCGCCTTGGACGAAGCCGTGGAGCGACTCAATCCCCGGGCGATTTCGGCCATTGTGGTGGAGCCCGCCACCGGCAACGTGCTGGCCCTGGCCAACCGCCCCACATTCGACCCCAACAACCGCAATCGATTGCTCCATCCGGGGATGACCAACCGGATGGCCCAGTTCAAGAACCGCGCGATCAACGAGCCCTTCGAGCCCGGATCCACCTTCAAAATCCTCACCTATGCCGCCGTCTTGAACGAGCGGCTGGCGTCGTTAGGCGAGATCATCGATTGCCATGGGGGACGGTGGACAGTCCCCGGCACCCGCCGGGTCGTTCGGGACGATCAGGGGCATTATCTGAACCGCGTCACGTTGGAGGAGGCCTTTACCAAATCGAGCAACGTGGGTGCGGTCGCGCTGGCGCTGCGGGTGCCCACCAACCGCTTCGTCCAGTACATCCGGGACTTCGGGCTGCTCGAACGCACGGACATCGAGTGCGGCGAACAGGAGCTGCGAAGCTGGGTGAAACAGGTGATGGTGGCCCCGGGAATCACCAACAGCATCACCAACCAGGTGATGGTCTTCGGTGAGACCCCGGGGACGATTCCGAGTTGGGACGGCTGGACGGCCAGTTCGCTGGCCTTCGGATACGGCCTGCGCATCACCCCGTTGCACACGGTGATGATGGCAGCGGCCATGGCCAATGGCGGCGTCCTGATGAAACCGCGTCTGGTGACGGCGCTGACGACGGCGGATCACCAGTTGGTGAAGGAATTCCCGGTCGTACCCGGGCGACGGGTCATCGATGCCACGACCGCGGATCAACTGGTGACCTTGATGGAGCGGGCCGTGGCGGAGGGCACCGGCCGCGGGGCGGAGCTGGCTGATTTCGAAGTCGCCGGCAAGACCGGCACGGCCAAGAAGCATATCAGCGGGGAAGGTTATACCATGGCCCACTATTACGGGTCGTTTGTGGGCTTCTTTCCCGCCCATCGGCCGGTGGTGGCCATTGTGGTGACCGTCGATGAACCCACCACGGCCGGGAAGGCCTACTATGGCGGCAAGGCCGCGGCGCCGGTCTTTCAACAGATTGCGCAGGATGTCGCCAATGTCATGAAACTGGCCCCCACCATCGTTCCCACCCACTCGCCGTCGGCGCTCCGGCCCGACCTCAGGCCGACGGCTCAGCTCGTTCACCGACCTTAACCATGCGGCTCGAAGACATCATGCTCCAGGTGGCTCCCGGTCGGAGTCTGCCCAGCTCCCGAACCCAACGCCGGCTGGAAGTGCGGGGACTCACTCCCGACGCCCAGCGAGTCGGACCCGGGACGGTGTTCGTGGCCCTGCCGGACCGACAGCGGGCGGATCCGTTGGAAGCGTATCGGGCGGCCGATCGTGGAGCAGCGGCCGCCATTTGCGAAGCGGATGCCGTCCTCCCGCACGGTCTGGCACGAATCGAAGTTCCCGATTGTCGGCAGGCGTTTGCCCGCGCCGCGGCCGCTTTCTTCGGACACCCGGAACGATCGCTAGAGATCTTGGCCATACGGACGGATCGGGCAACCGGTTCCCGTCGTCCCTCGACCAACCGGACCCACCTACTGGCGGGACTGTTGGCCCGGGACGGTCACGCCGTGGCCTGCTTCAGCGAACTAAGCTGCCATGCCGCCGGCCGAACGCTGCACCGTCCCCTGTCCGGCCTGGATCTGTTTCAGCTCTTTGACTGGCTGGCCCAAGCCGTCCGATCGGGCACCCGGCGTGCCGTGTGGGAAATCGACCCAACCTTGGAAGCGACCTTGAGTGAGGAGTTCCCCGTGCGCTGGTGCGGGTCAGACCCGGTTCGGCCGCAGATTGCCCGCCTGTCCGGCCAGGGAAGCGTGCTGGAGCTCGGTGGCCAGCCGGTGAGCACGCGCTTAGTAGGTCCGGGAAACCTGACGGCTCTGGCCACCGCGGTGGACATGGCCCGCCGGATGGCGCCCAACCCACCCGTCGTGGGACGGGTGCCTCGCCTGGAGGGGACACCAGGATTCCTGGAGCCGGTCCGAGCGGGCCAGCCCTTCGGTGTTTTTGTGGACGGCGCGCGAACGCCCGATGAAGTGCAGGAGGCCATCACCGAGCTCAACTCGATTCAGGCCGGTCAGGTGCAGGTGGTCCTCGGCGGACCGGCGGAGATGGATGCGGAAGGGCGCCGTCGTCTGGGTGCGGCCACCGCCGGAGCCCGGCAGGTGTGGATTACCGCGGATGATCCGGGCGACCGATCGGTGACGGGCCTCAGTGCGGAGGTGGCGGCCGGGACGAACCTGGCCCGGTGCCGGATGGAGCCCAACCGCGAGCGGGCGATTTTTGGGGCGATTGCCCAAGCCCGGGCCGACGACCTGGTCTTGGTGACCGGAAAGGCCCATCGCCCAACCGAGACGGTCGCCGGCGTCACGATGCCGTGCGACGACCGTCGGACCCTTTACGCGGCGCTGGCGGCCCGCGGCTATGGAGGAACCAGGCTCGAAGCAGGTCTCCGCGGGCGCCAGCGCGAGCGAACCCTTCTTTTCCCCTTATGAACATTCCTGTCTGGGTGAACCGCGAATTCCTGCTGAAGGCCATCATCTGTCTGCTTTGCCTCGCCGCGATGCTATGAGGCCTCAATCGATGGACCCGAGAACCCTCCAATATGTGGCGGCCGCCTGTGGTGGTGAACTGACGACCGGTTCGCCTTCACATCCCGTGTTGCGGGTCACCACGGATTCGCGACGGATTCAGCCGGGTGACTTGTTCGTGCCGGTGAAAGGAGAGCGGTTTGACGGGCACGACTTCCTGCGGCAGGCGGCCACCTGTCCGGGCGTGTCGGCCTTGGTGGAGCGGGCACGTCAGAGCGATGTCCCCCCTACCCTGCCCCGAGTCATAGTGAACGAAACGCGCCGGGCTTTCGGAGAACTGTCCGGGTTCTACCGGCGCGAATTCGAACTACCGGTGGTGGCCGTCGGGGGATCGAACGGCAAGACGACCACCAAGGAGCTCATCGCCGCGGTCTTGGGAGCCGCGCTTCCCGTGCTGAAAAGCGAAGCCAGCTTCAACAACGATATCGGCGTACCCGCCACCCTGCTCCGCCTCGGATCGGAGCACCGCGCGGCCGTGTTGGAAGTCGGCACAAACCATCCCGGCGAACTGGCTCCCCTGGTTCGCCTGATCGCGCCCCGCCTGGGCGTGATCACGCATCTGGGCCGGGAACATCTGGAGTTTTTCGATACGCTCGAGGGAGTGGTGCAAGAGGAAGGCTGGCTGGCCGAACTGCTGCCCCCGGCGGCCGATGGCGGCGTGCTGATCCTCGACGGAGCCGGCCCCTGGGCCGAAACGCTCATCCGGCGAACCCGCGCGCGGGTGGTCCGGGCCGGGTTTGGCCGCGCCAACGAATGGACCGCCGGAATCCGCGCCATGGACTGGAGCGGAACGACCTTCTCCGTGCGCTCGCCGCATCCGGAATGGAGCGGAGAATACACCATGATTTTGCCAGGCCGTCATTCAGTGCCCAACGCGCTTTATGCACTGGCGGTCGCGTGCGAGCTGGGGGTGGAACCCGCTGCCGCCCGCGACGGCCTGGCTGCCTTTCAACCCGTCCCTCACCGGCTCAGTATCCGGGCCGCGGCGGGCGTGCAGGTCCTGGACGACACCTATAACGCCAACGCCGATTCGGTGCTGGCGGGCCTGCAAACACTTTCTGACCTCCCGTGTGCGGGCCGCCGGGTGGCGGTACTCGGTGACTTGGCGGAACTGGGACCCCAAACCGAGACCGCGCACGCGGAGGTCGGAAAAGCCGCCGCGCGATTGGGAATCGAGGCGGTTTATGCCGTCGGCCGGTTTGCCGCTATCACGACCGGCGCCGCCGGGCAAGGGTTGGGACACGCCTTTGCCGACCTCGAGACGGCCGCGGCCGCCATCGTTCCCCAGTTGCGCTGTGGCGATGCCGTCCTGGTCAAGGCCTCCCGGTCGAGTCGCCTGGAACGACTGGTCGAGGTGCTCCTCCGGGAATTGGAGCTGCGGGTGGATCCGCAGTTTTCCGACGCTGCCTGACATGCTGTATTACCTGTCAGAATGGCTGCCGGTCGCGCCGTGGACGGTGTTTCAATATATTACCTTCCGCAGTGCCGGGGCCGCGATCACCGCCCTCTTGCTCAGCATGTGGCTGGGACCCGGAGTCATCCGTTGGCTCCGGGAATTGAGGTTCCGGCAGGAATATCGGCCCAAGGACGTCGTCGAAGCGAAGGACACCACCACCGCCACGGCCGATCTGGCCAAGCGCGGCACCCCAACCATGGGCGGAATCCTCATCGTCCTGGTCCTCGACTTGAGCGTGCTGCTCTGGGCGCGGTGGAATGCGCTCGTGCTGGTCACCGTATTGTCCCTGATCGTGCTGGCCGGACTCGGCTTTTATGACGACTGGCTGAAAGTGACCCGCCAGAACAACGAGGGCACCAGTTCACGGGCCAAGCTGTTGATCCAGGCGGGATTGGCGTTGGCCATCGGGCTTTACTTGTGGCGGCTGCCTTCGACCCAGGAGCTGATTACCGACATCCAGGTGCCGTTCGTGAAGACAGCGGTGCTGACCGGCGTTCCCTGGTTGGGGCTAGGGCTGGCGGTGTTGGCGATCGTGGGCAGCTCCAACGCGGTCAACCTGACCGACGGAATGGATGGATTGGCCATCGGCTGCACGCTGATTACCGCCCTGGTGTTTCTGGTGATGACCTACGTCGCCGGAAACAAACTGTTTGCCGGCTATCTTCTGGTTCCCCATGTCGCCGGAGCGGGGGAACTGACGGTTGTCTGCGCGGCCCTCATCGGTGCCAGCTTGGGATTCCTGTGGTTCAACTGTCATCCCGCGGAGGTCTTCATGGGGGACACCGGATCGCTGGCGCTGGGCGGGGCGCTGGGTCTGATGGCGGTGCTGATTCACCAGCCGTTCATTCTGCTGGTCGCGGGCGGCGTTTTTGTGGCCGAGGCGCTCAGCGTCATGATTCAGGTGAGTTGGTTCAAATACACGCGCTACCGGCGGGGTCAGGGAGAACGGCTCTTGCTGATGTCGCCGCTGCATCACCATTTCCGGAAGAAGGGGTGGCCCGAATCGAAGATTGTCACCCGATTCTACATTGCTGCCGTGCTCTGTGCCGTGCTGGCCTTGAGCACTTTGAAGATTCGTTGACGTGAACGGCTTATCCTCCAAGACGACCTACCGGAAGCCCGTGCGACGAAGCGCGGGACGGGTGCTGGGATGTCGAATCCACGAGGGATTGTGGTTTTCTCCTGATTCGCCCCTTGCAGTAGTGGCACACTACCCTTTAATAGATTCGTGGGAAGACTTGGAAACAGGTCGTCCTCTGGGTGGCGTACACGGCGGCGCCGGCCGGTGTGAAGCGGTTGCAGTTCCAGCCTCCAACTTCCAAACCGATCCCCGAACGGACCGGCAGGTCGTTCCGGCTGTGTCCTCCCTGAGTGGGGGAGGCGACATCGTATTTTCGCCCCGTGCGGGCTTTCCCGGGTGCAGTGACGGATCGAGGATCGGTCACCGTACCCGCTCCACTCCCAATCATCCTCAACTCACGCCTTCGTCCGGCGTTCCCATAACATGAGCAATTCCAATCCGTTGGTTCCCCAAGGCTCCCTGCTGGAGCAACAGGCCCGCCGCAAGTCCACCTTCCAATTGGCCGCCTTCATCGTGGCGTTGCATGTGGTGGGATTGAGCGGCGTCCTCTTTTCGGCCTGTAAAAAGGAAGAAAATCAGCCGCCCCCGCCGGCCGTGGATACCTTTAGCGCACCGCCGCCGGTGTTTTCCGAGACGCGCATAGCGCCGCCGCCGCTGACGGATCCGTACGCCCCGCCCACCGATTCACCGGCTTACGTTCCGCCCGTCGTCAATCCGCCGTTCACCGCCCCGCCCTCGACGATTCCGGAGATCATTCCCGAGGCGACCATTCCCGCTCCTTTCGTGTCCACCCCGCCCCCGACGATCCCCATCCCGTCGCTGGGCACCGAGCATGTCGTCCAGAAGGGCGACATCGCCTACAATCTCGCCCGGAAGCATGGCGTAACTCTCAAGCAAATGCAGGAGGCCAATCCCGGTCGGGATCTGGCTCGGCTGAAGGTGGGGGATAAGGTGCAGATTCCCGCCGCCGTCGCGGGCGCCTCCTCTCCTTCAGTAGCTTCCAGCGGCTTCTCGACCTCGACCTCGACCACCACCTACACGGTGAAGGGCGGCGACAACTTGTCCCGGTTGGCCAAGAAATTCGGCACCACCGTGAAAGCCATTCGTGACGCCAACGGGATGACGTCCAATGACATCAAGGTCGGGCAGAAGCTGAGGATTCCCGGCAATTCCACCGGAGCGACAACCAGGGATTCGGTGACGACTCCGGCTCCCCTTCCCCTGGCGCCACCCCTGGTGACCCCGGGGGCACCCGTGACCCCACCCTAATCCCCCAGGTCAACGGGCCTGACACCGCCAAAGCTCCGCTGTCGCCGACATCCAACCGCCCATGAACCGCACGATCACCCTGCTACTGGGAGCGGTGGCCTGCCTGCTGGTGTTGGGATTGGCGACGCTGGCCAGCATCACCATGACCCGGGCGACCACCGCTTACGATTGGGTGCATCCCATGTTGGCCAAACAGGCGCTGGCCTGTGTGGTGGGATTTGTGGGCCTGCTGGTCGCGGCCTCCCTGGACTACCGTCGGCTCGACCGTTGGGTCTGGCCGGCGTACGGCGTGGCGGTGCTGCTGCTGGCGGTGGTGCTGACTCCGTTGGGAACGAACATCAATGGCGCCCAGCGTTGGTTGTGGGGAATCCAGCCTTCCGAGCTGGCCAAGCTCGCTCTGATCGGAGCGCTGGCTTGGTTTGCCGCGCGGTTCCAGCACCGCATGGCCACCTTCGTCGGCGGTATTCTCGGGATGGGAACCATCGCCTTGCCGGTGCTGGCCTTGATCGTGGTGGAACCCGACAAGGGCACCGCCCTGCTGCTCGGAGCGCTCACCATCGCGCTGATGGTGGTGGGCGGTGCCAGGTGGTCTCATGTCCTGGTGCCGGTCACCGCCGGCCTGGCGGCGTTTGCGGTGCTGTTGTCCGTTCCCGGATACGCCCGCGATCGCATTCAGGCCTTCCTTCAACCGGAGAACAACAAGGCGCTGACGTATCAGGTCGAGCGGGGGTTGGACGCCTTCGGAGCCGGTGGATGGCACGGCGCCGGGTTCGGCCTGGGCACCCACAAGTTCAAGATTCCCGAGGTTCACACGGACTTCATCCTGCCCGCGCTGGGCGAGGAACTGGGCCTTCCGGCCACGGTCGGCGTGGTGCTCGCCTTTGCGGTCATCCTTTTTTGCGGGGCTCTGGTAGCCCACTGGGCGTCCGACGGATTCGGCTTGATGCTGGCGGCCGGTATTACGTTCACCATCGGACTTCAGGCGCTGGTGAACCTCGGCGTGGTGACCCATCTGCTCCCCAACAAGGGCATGCCACTCCCGTTCATGAGCCGGGGCGGAACGGGAACCGTGGTGATGCTGACGATGATCGGACTGCTGATCAGTATCGCCCGCCATTCCGGCGAGCGTCCGGCCGTGGTCCGGGGCGTGACGCATAATCCCTTCGGTGATCCCGATACCGATTTTCCCGGATGATGGCCGAGCCGACAGCTCCGTGGGTGGCCCTGGCGTGCGGAGGGACCGGTGGTCACTTGTTTCCCGGCCTGGCCGTGGCGCATGAACTCGCCGACCGGGGAATGCGGGTTTCCTTGCTGATCTCGCCCAAGGAGGTGGACCAGCACAGTGCCGCCGCTGCGCGGAGCCGGTTTACCGTGGTGACGCTCCCGGCCGTGGGACTCTCCGGCAAGCGGCTCCCGGCCTTTCTCCTCGCCACCTGGAAAGGCTACCGCGCGTCGCTCGCCGCGTTTTCCCACGACCGCCCTTCCGCGGTTCTGGCCATGGGAGGCTTCACCGCAGCCGCACCGGTCCTCGCTGGCCGACGGACGGGAGCGCGCGTTTTCCTGCACGAGTCCAACACCCGTCCCGGGCGGGCGAATCGATGGCTGGCCCGTTGGGCCGACCAGTGCCTGGTCGGATTTCGGGAAGCATGCGACCACCCGGCCCTGCGCCGGGCAGTGGTGACGGGAACCCCCGTCCGCGAAACGGTTCGCCAGGCCGACGCGGTCGAATCACGCCGCGCCCTGGGCTTGGCGGTGGACCGTCCGGTCCTGCTGATCACCGGCGGAAGCCAGGGAGCACGGGGAGTCAATCAGTTGATGATGTCGGCGCTGGACGAGATCACCCGCCGGCATCCAACACTCCAGTTTATCCATCTCACGGGAGCCGCGGATCTGGCGGCGGTGTCGGAAGCCTATCGGCGAACCCGAGTTCCGGCGCGCGTCTGGCCGTTTTCCCAGCACATGGAACAACTCTTGGCAGCCGCCACCGTCGTGGTGTCGCGCAGCGGGGCGTCGTCCTTGGCGGAACTGGCCGCTCGCCGCTTGCCCGCCGTGTTGATTCCGTATCCGACCGCGGCGGATGACCACCAACGCCACAACGCTCGCTTGTTCGTCCGGATGGGAGCCGCCCGCCTGCTGGAGCAGACCACGGCCGACGGATCGGCCTTGGCCGGTGAACTGGACGCGCTGCTCAGCAACGAACCGCTCCGTGAATCCCTGGCCAGCGCTTTGGCCCAATTGGATTGTCCGGAAGCCGCGTCCTGCATCGCCGAACACATTTGCCGGCGGCTTGCCGAGTCCGGTTCCACCCGGGATGCGACCCACCTTCGATCGGCCCGTTCTCAGCCCGCTCCGGCCCGAGTCGCATGAAAGCCGTCCTTCAGCTCTCTCGCGAACCGGTGGAAGCCGCCATCGAACAAGCCGCCACACATGCCGAGGCCATTTCCGATTTGTGGCGGGATTTCACCGTGGCCTTGCCGGCGGAAACCCTGGTCCGCCGGGATGAGCCGTTGGCCCGGCGCACCACCCTCCGAGTGGGTGGCCCGGCCGACTTGTATGTCGAACCATCCTCCGAGAACGCCTTGGCCACGGTCCTGGAACTATGCCGGCTCCGGCGCATTCCCTGGTGGGTGTTGGGACGCGGTTCGAACCTGGTGATTCGCGACGGCGGCCTGCGTGGAGTCGTCCTTTCCTTGATCCATCCGGTGTTCAGCCAGATCGAATTTGGCGAGGGCCAACTGCGGGCGGGAGCCGGCGTTCGCTTGAAGACGCTTTCGGTGGAAGCCCGGCGTCAGGGCCTGGCCGGGCTCGAGTTTCTCGAGGGCATTCCCGGTTCGCTGGGAGGCGCCTTGCGCATGAACGCCGGTGCCATGGGTTCCTGGACCTTTGACGTGGTGGAACACCTCCGCTGCATGGATCCGCTCGGTCAGGTCCGAACGCTGCCCGTGACGGACCTCGAGGTCGCTTATCGGAGTTGTCCGTTGCTGCAAACCCATTTGGCGTTGGGCGCCACCTTACGCGGCCAGCCCGCGGCGCCGGACGTCGTTCGTGCTCGGATGGACACGTACAGCCGCCAGCGTTGGGAAAGTCAGCCCAGCCAGCCCAGTGCCGGCTGCACCTTCAAAAATCCGCGCACGGACTTGCCGGCCGGCCGGCTCATCGACGAACTCGGACTCAAGGGCACGCGAGTCGGTGATGCCATGGTCAGTGAGGTGCATGCCAACTTCCTGGTGAACCTCGGCTCCGCCACGGCGAAGGACATCCTCTGCCTGATCGAACTGGTCCGCACCCGAGCCCAGGAAGCGCGCGGGGTCGAGTTGGAAACCGAAGTGGAAATCGTGGGCGAGGACTGAGCATGACCCAGACTCGCCACATCACCGTGCTCCGGGGCGGGCCTTCAGCGGAACGGGAAGTATCGCTCCGTTCGGGAGCCGCCGTGGCCGCGGCTCTCCGTTCCCTGGGTCATGTCGTGCAGGAAGCGGATCCGACGCCGGGGAACCTGCGGCTTCCCGCCGGCACCGAAGTAGTCTTCCTCGCCCTGCACGGAACCTATGGCGAAGACGGCACCGTTCAGGCCGAGCTGGAAACGCAGGGTGTGCCCTACACCGGCTGCGGCGTCGCAGCTTCCCGGCTGGCCTTTGACAAAGTGTTGACCAAGGAACGCTGTCAGGCGACGGGAGTTCCCACCCCGCCGTGGACCGTATTGCGCTCCCCCGATCAACCCTGGCCCAGCGGCGACTGGCAACCACCGGTGGTGTTGAAACCCGTGCGGCAGGGATCGAGCGTCGGGCTTCAGTTTGTCACGTCCCAGGATCAGTTTCCTTCGGCCCTGGCCGAGGCGCTGAAGCACGATGCGGAGGTAGTGATGGAGCAGCGCATCGTGGGCCGCGAAACTACCGTCGGGATCCTGGGAGAAGTGGCGCTGCCCGTGGTCGAAATTCGTCCCCAGGCCGGTGCGTACGATTACCACAACAAATATACCGCGGGTTGCACCGAGTACGTTTGCCCGGCGGAGTTTCCTCCGGCCACCACCGCCCGCATCCAGGAAGCGGCCCGCGGCGCGTTTCGCGCGGTGGGAGGCCGCGACTACGGACGCGTGGATGTCATGGTGACCGCGAAGGATGCCCCCTGGGTCCTCGAAGTGAACACCCTTCCGGGCATGACGGAGACCAGTCTGCTTCCCAAGGCCGCGGCGGCCGCCGGGATTTCCTTTCCCCAGTTGTGCCAACGGATGATCGACCTGGCCATTCAGAGAACCTGATTCTTCTCCCACGATGTTTCGCTTCCCACGCCTTCGTCGCCGCAATCGCCGTCGTGACGGCGGCTTTTCCTTCTCCGTGAAGTCATCCGCGGCGGCCCGCGGCCGGAGCCGCTGGTGGCGCCGGCCGTTCCGGTGGACGTTGCTGGCCGCTGTGTTGTTCCTCGGAGGAACCTACGGACTGCGCCTGCTCGAGGATCGCTGGTTGCACCATGTCGAAGCGCTGGCGCTCAAGCAGATCCTCATCAGCCGGGAAGGATTGCTCACGGAGGATGAACTGCGCCGCCTGGCCGGCGTGGATCTCGGTCGCAACGTGCTGACCGTGGATCTCTATCAGGTCCGGCAGCGGCTGCTCCGGCATCCGCGCATCGAGGATGCCCGAGTCGAGATCGAGTTTCCCGACGTGTTGCGTATGGCCGTGCGGGAGCGAGTCCCCGTGGCACGCATCGTTTTGCCCCCCCTGGGTTCGGCGCAGGCCTTTTACCTGATCGACGACTTGGGAGCCGTGTTCCTGCCGTTCCGTCGGGGAGATGTTCCTCCGGATGTCCTCGCGGGCGAAGCGGCCCTTCCCAACCTGGTGGGCATCGAACTCGCCGGGGTGGTCAGTGGAACCCAGTTCAAAGACGAACGGGTCCTCGCCGCCCTGCGCTGTCTGGCCGCGTTCGACCGCTCCCCTTTGGTCACCGTGGCCGATGTCGTGGAAGTCGATGTGTCCGACCCGGGGGCGCTCAAGCTGCGGACCCGCGGCGGCAGCCGCGTCGCCGTCTCGGCGCATCGCGATTTTGACCGCCAGTTCACGGAATGGTTTTCCGTCAACCAGTTCGGCCAGAAACAAGGCCGGATCATCGCTCAACTGGATTTGAGCGTCACCAATCATCCCCCGTTGCGTTGGGCCGAACCCGGAACCATCAGCCCGGAATCCGTCCCGCTGCTCAAGCCCATCAAACGCAAACCCATCCGCCGAAATGTTTGATCCGGAGCAAATCCTCGTTGGACTCGAAATTGGAACCTCCAAGGTCTGCGCCGCCGTCGGTGAAGTGGCCGAAGGGGGCGAACTCAACATCCTCGGGCTCGGTCAGGCCCGGTCACGCGGTGTCCGCAAGGGCGAGGTGTTCGATGCGGAAAAGGCCGGCGAAGACATCCGCCAGGCCTTGTCCGAGGCCGAGGACATGGCCGATGTCACCATCGAATCCATTTACCTCGCCGTCACCGGCCGGCATTTGGAATGCGCCAATCACCGCGGCCTCCACACCATCCCCTCCGTCGATCGCGCCATCAATGCCGAGGATGTCCGGATGGCCCTCGGAAACGCCAAGCACGAAAGCTGCCCCGCGGGCGCGGAGATCATCGACAGCATCCGCCAGGACTTCCTGGTCGATGACCACGCCGTGTACGAAAATCCGGTGGGCGTCGTCGGCTCCCGCATTGAAGCACGTGTCCATGTCATCCTGGGACGAGTGAACCGGTTGGCCACCTCCCTCCGGACCGTCGAGGGCGCGATGCCCATTCGCGTGGAAAAAGCCGTCTTCAGCGGCCTGGCTTCGGCGCTGGCCGTGCTCACCACCGAGCAAAAACAAGCCGGCGCCATCGTGATCGATCTGGGCGGCGGCACCACGGAGTTCACTTTTTTCTACCGCGGACTGCTGCGGCACTCCGGGGTGCTGGCGGTGGGGGGAGAACATGTCACCAACGACCTCGCCTACGGCTTGCGGGTTCCCCTCAGTCGGGCCGAAGAGCTCAAGTTGAACCACGGCTCGGCCGTGGTCCGAAAAGAAAATGAGAACGCCCACTCGGGTCCCACCACCGGCCCCAGCCTGACCGATCGTCCGGTCTCCCTGGCCCGGTTGGAGCGCATCATGAGCTTGCGTCTCGAGGAAACGCTGGAACTGGTCGCCCTGCGCCTGCGGACCGCCGACGCGTTGCGCCTGGCCACCGGAGGAGTTTTCCTTTGCGGCGGTGGAGCGCGGACGCCCGGGATCGAGGACCTCGCGCACCGCATCTTCCAACTCCCCATTCACCGCGGCTGGGTCCAGAACGTCTCCGGACCGGCCAACGTGCTCGAGAATCCCGAGTTTGCCACAGCCGTCGGACTGGTTCGCTACGCCGCCATGCGCTCGCGTCAACGACCGCGGCCCGGGCTGTTCTCTGGTTTGACCCGTCTCGCGAGTTGGGGCGGGCGTCGTCTTCCTGCTCCGTGAATGAACCTAAGATGAATCTCAACCCCAACTCCTCCACTTCGCCCGCCCGCCCGGTCAGCGATTGGATCGGCGTCTGCGGTGTCGGCGGAGCCGGAGCCCGCATCGTTCATCACCTGACCGACCTCCCCCACGGAGTCGAATGCTGGACCTTGGACACCGACCTGCAGCCGCCCGGCCGAAACGGAATCCCGCGCTTGGAAGTCGGCTTTCGTCTCACCCGGGGCCAGGGATGCGGTGGCGACACCAGCCAGGCTCAAAAGGCGGCCGAAGCCGAATTGGCGCGAATCAAGGAGCGAATCCGCCCCGGCCTGCTGATCCTGGTGGCCGGCGTGGGCGGCGGCGTGGGCGCCGGAATGAGCCCGGTGATCGCCCGCTGTGCCCGGGAAACCGGGGCCTTGGTGCTGGCGCTGGCCTTGGAACCCTTCGAATTCGAGGGCCGTCTCCGACGCCACAACGCCGATCAATGCATCGGCGCCCTCCAAGCTTCCAGCGATGCCCTTATCCGCCTTCCCAATCAGGCCGTCACGCGCTTGATACCGGAAACGACCCCGTTTGTGGACCTGCTCCCGGCCGCCAATCGCTACGCCGTTCAAGTCGTGGAAGGCCTGTTGCGTCTGCTGCGCGGGCCCACGCTCGCCCCGATCGGTTTCGCGGAGATCGAACGCTGGGCGCGCGGTCGCCAAGCCGAAGGCGTCGCCGCCTTTGCCTCAGCCGAAGGCCCCGAACGGGCCCATGAATTGTGGACCGCGCTCGAACAGCATCCCTTCCTTCAACCGGCGAGCCGACTGGAACAAGCCGGCGGCGCGCTGCTCTACGTCCTGGGCGGTTCCGATCTGCACCTGGACGAACTCGAATCGGTCCACCAAGGACTGCAACGTCACTGTCCCAAGGCGCGGATCCTGGTGGGAGCCGGGGTGGATTCCGCGGCGAGCGGACGGATTTCCGCCTTCCTCCTGGTGGTCAAGGATGGGGTAGGACTTCTGAACGGTGCCGCCGAACGTGACGTGCCTCCGGTGATTTACCGGTCCACTCCGACGAAGCCGTTGCTCTTCGAAGACGCCTCGGAATCAGATCCACCAGCTCGATCCGGACTGGACCAACCCCTGAAGCCACCGACCTCCAATCGATCGGCCGCGGCCGCGAGTGGGCGCAAAGCTCAGCAACAGCAATTCAACTTCACCTCGCCCTGGACCGGGCACTTCGACACGGCGGAAGGCACGGTCCACTGCGGCGAGAACCTGGACGAACCGACCTTTGTCCGACGCGGCATCAAGCTGAATTAGCTTTTCGTGAGGCGTGGGGCGTGACGAAGTTTCTATCCACCCCGGAAATCGGCCTTTCGTTGGGCGGCAGGCCCGCGCTATCTTCCTGCCATCACATGAACATTTCGGGGTCGCGCAGGCAGTTTCTTCGCAGTGGGATGGTCGTGGCGGGTGCGGTGGCGTTGACGTCGCGGCTGCCCGCCGTGGAGGCGTTCGAACGAGGCGGCCACCCCCGCTTACGCCTGGCTCTGGCCGCCTATTCCTTTCGCGATGACTTCGGGCCGGGCAAGGATGGTTCCCCCGCCAAGATGGACATGCTGAAGTTCGTCGATTACTGCGCGGACCACGGCTGTGACGGCGCGGAACTGACCAGCTACTACTTCCCCAATCCGCTGAGCGACGAGCATCTGGTAAAGGTCCGCCGACAGGCCCACCTGCGCGGGGTCTCCATCAGCGGGACGGCGGTGGGTAACGACTTCTGTCATCCGCCGGGCGCCCAGCGCGACGCCGAGCAGGCGCTGGTGACCGACTGGATTCGCAAGGCGTCCGTGCTCGGGGCTCCCCACATTCGGGTGTTTGCCGGCGGCCCCCACGGCCAGTCGAAAGAGGTGGCCAAGCGCCAGTGCATCGAAGCGTTGGAAGAAGCGGCCGCGCTGGCCGGCCAGCATGGAATCTTCCTAGGGATAGAAAACCACGGCGGCATCGTGGCCGAAGCGGATGACCTGATCGACATCGTCAAGACCGTGAAATCGCCCTGGGTCGGCATCAATCTGGACACCGGCAACTTCCACACCGACGACCCGTATGCAGACCTGGCCAAATGCGCGCCTTATGCCGTGAATGTCCAATTCAAGGGCAAGATCAGCCGGCGCGGGCAGAGGGGATCGGAACCGGCCGACTATACCCGGACCTTCGGCATTCTGCGAGATGCGAACTATCAGGGCTGGGTGGTGTTGGAATACGAACTGCCAGAGGATCCGTGGAAGCGGGTGCCGGAGATGTTGGACCGGATGAGGGAGAAGATGGGCTGAAGCTGAAACGAAGCTCCAAATCCGAAATCTCAAGTTCCAAATAAGCTCCAATTTGGAGCTTCCTCAAAGTCTCGCCACCAGCAGTTCCCGCTGAAAAATCAGATCCTTGGGCAGGAACTGATAGAGACTCATGAACAGCTCGTCCTGCTGGAGAATTTCCCGCCGCCATTCATCCCGGTTCATCGCCTGCAATTGGTCGAAGGTCTCTCGGGTGAAGCCGGCCAGTCCCTCGGTATTGAAATCCTCGAAGCGTGGCACCCAGCCCAGCGGTGCCTCATGCCCACCCGCCCGTCCGCGGCAACGATCGATGATCCATTGCAACACCCGCATGTTCTGGCCAAACCCCGGCCAGAGGAACCGGCCCCCGGCGTCCGTGCGGAACCAGTTCACATGAAAAATGCGCGGCGGGTACTGGATGGTCTTCCGCATGTCGAGCCAGTGCCGGAAATAGCGTCCCATGTTGTATCCGCAGAACGGCAGCATGGCCATGGGATCACGCCGGACTTGCCCCACGGCTCCCGTGGCCGCGGCCGTCGTTTCACTGCCCATGGTGGCGCCCAGGAAGACCCCGTGACTCCAGTTGAAGGCCTGAAAGACCAGGGGAACGGTGTTGGCCCGGCGTCCACCGAAGATGATCGCGTCAATCGGCACCCCTGCCGGGTCATTCACCTCGGGAGCGACCATCGGATTGTTCGCCATCGGGGCGGTGAAACGGGAGTTGGCGTGAGCCGCCTTGTCCTTGGACGCAGGCGTCCACGGTCGGCCCTGCCAATCGAGACATTCGGCCGGCGGCGGATCATCGTGTCCCTCCCACCACACGGTTCCATCCGGCTTCAACGCGACGTTGGTGAAGATGGTGTCCCGCTGAATCGACCTCATCGCGTTGGGATTCGTCTTCGCGTTGGTGCCGGGCGCGACTCCGAAATAGCCGGCCTCGGGATTGATGGCCCAAAGGCGCCCGTCCGGGCCGGGCTTCATCCAGGCGATGTCGTCGCCAACGGTCCAGACCTTCCAGCCGGCGAATTCCGGCGGAGGAACCATCATGGCGAAATTGGTCTTGCCGCACTGGCTGGGAAACGCGGCGGCGACGAACGTCTTTTCCCCGGCGGGCGATTCGACTCCGAGAATCAACATGTGTTCCGCCATCCAGCCTTCGCGACGTCCGAGGGCCGAGGCGATGCGGAGAGCGAGGCACTTCTTTCCGAGCAGAGCGTTGCCGCCATAGCCCGAACCGACGGAGATGATTTCGTTGCGTTCAGGGAAGTGGCAGATGAAGCGGCGATCGGGGTGAACATCCAGCAGGCAGTGCAGGCCCTTGTTGAAATCGGATCCATCGCCGAGATGATCCCAAGCCACTTGGCCCATGCGCGCCATGAGGCGCATGTTCAGGACGACATAGAGGGAATCGGTGAGTTCCACGCCGACTTTGGCCAGCGGGGAACCGGGCGGGCCCATGAGGTAGGGCACCACGAACAGGGTTCGCCCCTTCATGGAGCCGCGGGCCAACTGGAGGAGTTTGGTCCGCATCGCGGCAGGTTCGGCCCAATTGTTGGTCGGCCCGGCGTCCACTTCGCTCTCGCTGCAAATGTAGGTGCATTGCTCGACCCGCGCGACGTCGTTGGGATGGGAACGGTGATAGTAACAGCCGGGAAGCTTCTCCTGATGGAGGCGGATCAGGATTCCTTGGCGAACCGCCTCGTCGTAGAGCACTTGTTTTTCCGTCTCGGAACCGTCACACCAGAATACGCGGTCAGGGGAGGTCAGGGTGGCGATTTCCTCGACCCAGGTTGGCACGATCGGGTTGGAACAAGGGGTTAGGCCGGACGTAGAGAAGCTTGGGTTCATTTCGATCACCTCAGCCCCGCCACGATACTGCCGGGGAGCCACGGGGCTCCACGGAATTTGCTCAACAGCGGTCCTTCTCGGGAGTGCGGACGGCTCGTCCGTTCGATCACCCCGAGGACCCCAGGCATCAGTCCGCTACACGGCGTGTGGATTTGCGAATTTTGATTTTCGATTTGCGATTGGAACTGAAGCAGCGCCGTCGCGTGGATCACCAGTCGCTGTCGCAGTGCCCGTCCGCACTGTTCTCCTCGGGAGCGGACGGCTCGTCCGCTCGATTACCCCGAGGACCGCGTGCTTCAGCCCACTTCACCGTGTCGTGTCGAGGCGCTCAGAAGTGCTCGAGCGGCGGGATCCGCGACGCTGAAGCACTAAGGGTGCGGTCCTTGGACGGGAAAGCGAGAGCCCCGACCGGACCAGGCGAAGCAACTGCAGGGCGCCCGGTGAATCCGAGTGGATGCAGACCGTCCGCGGACGCAGGCGCAGCCGCGTGCCGTCGCCCGCCTCAATCCCTTCGCCCGCCAACAACTGGCGCAACCGACGACGGACTTGTCGTGGATCGATCCACAGCGCCCCTGGCTGGGTCCGTGGCGCCAGTGAACCATCAGGAAGATACGCCCGGTCGAGGAACGCTTCTTCCCAGACGGTTACCCCCCATTCACGCCCCAGCGCCGCAACACGCCCACCCGCGAGAGCGTACACCGGCACTCCCCGGAACCAACGAGCCATGGTGGCGAGATAACCGCCGGCCAATTTCTCGTCATGTTCCACCGCATGGTAGAGCGTGCCATGCAGTTTCACATGATGCAGCCGGACGCGATGAACCTCGGTCAAGCGGTGCAGCGCGCCGACTTGATGCAGAAGCAGGGTCTCCAGTTCAGCCGGAGTGAGGACGCTATCTCCCCGCCCGAACTGGCCGGGCAACCCGGGATGTGCGCCCGGACGAGTCCCCGACGCTTGGGCCCACTGCACGCAGCGCTCCATGGAGGCCGCGTCTCCCGCGTGGACTCCGCAGGCGATACTGACGCTGGTAGCGTACCGCATGAGGGCACGAGTGCGGGACGCCGGTTCTCCTTCGCCCAGATCGCAATTCAGGTCGAGAGGCATGAGATCTTGAGGCTCTTCACTCGTCGTTCGAGTTCAGGCGCTTTCTTCCGTCGTCGGACAGAAACGGATTCGCTGGCCGGAACGGGTTTGCGCTACCCGGGCCAAATCCTCGGGATCCACCAGCCCCAGTTTGGGATAACCACCGAGAGTCGGACCATCCGGCATGGTCACGATGGGTCGGCCGTTGGCCGGAACCTGGATCGATCCTGGCAGCACCGGCTCGGACACGATCTCCGGTGGCTCCGGTTTCAACGCCGGCCCATCCAACCGATAGCCGGCTCGATCGCATTGGGAGGAGACGCTCCATTCCGTCGCAAAGAACCGGGCGCGATCCGCCGCGGAGAACGTGGTATGTTGGGGAGCCGGCCAGACCCGAATCGGGGTTGGTGCATCGTACTGGGGAATCTCGGCCCAGGGTGTTCGGCGGGTGGCGGTGGAAGGAGGCGGAACAAACACCGCCTTGTTTCCGGTGATCCAGTCGCCGGATTGGAACCGGTTTCCGAGGTGGGCACGCGGGTTGGTACTCACGCTGCCGAGCATGCGGACTCCGACGAATCCACCGGGAACCGCCACATAACTCCAAATACCGGAGGGCGACGGCGGGAACTCCAGAACCTCGCCGCACCGCACCCGAAACGCCGACCACGCGGGCCGGCTTGACGAAGCCCTACTCCCACTCCCCGTCAAAGCCATCCAGCCGTCCCGCAGCACCTCCAGACGTTGTCCTTGCAGACAAAACTCGATCACCGGTGTCTCCGGCGGATTGTCCACCAGCCGGTTGGCCCAGGTGGCCGCCACCGGATCCATGGCACCACCCGGCGGCATTCCAAAGCGGGCATAACCGGGACGCCCCAGATCCTGAAGCCACAGCCCCAGTCCCGGAGAAAGGACGCGGAACCAGGGCCGTGCGTCCGATTCAGACGGAAGCATCCCGTGGACCGTGGAGGAGTCAGCCGGCCGTGCCGATTCCTGGTCCCGCCGGCGGACAAACTTCACCCGGTCCCCCGCGCGGAGCAGGAACATCGTTTCCGCGGTGTTCGCATCAGGTTGAAAGAGCGGGACGGGAGTGGAGCCAATGAGGTTCCACCCGCCTGGACTAGCAATGCTGTAGATGCCGGCGTGCTCGCCCCCGATGGCCACGCTGCCCGCCGGAACCCGCGGCCGCGGCGTCGCCAAGCGGGGGGTGTGCAGGCGAGGATCGAGTCCGCCGAGGTAGGGAAACCCAGGGGCAAAACCCAGACAGTGAACCCGGTACACCGTTCCGCAGTGGCGTTCGATGACCTCCTCTTCCGACAAGCCGGCCCGGTGCGCGACGCGTTCCAGATCTGCGCCTCCGTAGTGTACGGGAATTTCCCGCAGTCGTTCCGCGCTGGATTCTTCGGACAGCGCTTCGGGCGGGACGGAAAGCGGCTCCAGGCGAGGCGGCGCGGACCCCGGAGCGAACACCAACAGCAGGGTGGTGAAGGCGGGTACCACCTCCACCAGCCCGGCCCAGGAATGCTGCTGACAGTGGGTGAGCCAACGTTGTCCGTGACGGAACGCCGTTTCATCAGCCCGCTCGGCAAAGCGCAGGAGCCAGGCGTGCGGACCGTAACGCGTCAGCTTCACGCCCACCCCGTTAGTTGGAACCCACCTGTCCCGCCACTTCGGTCAGGTCCACCACCTGTTCCTGGCGGTTCTGCAAGGTCTTCACCCGGGCTTTGACTGCACCCGCTTCGCGCTCCAGCCGCACCGTGTGCCGCGCCCCCAACTCCAGCGCGCGCTTGAACTGTCGATCCGGCTTGGCGGGCGCAAGGCTGTAGTCCACTGCTCGACCCGCCTCGCGCAGTTGCTGCACCAGACGAAGCGATTCGATTCGCAACGATTCCTCCTCGATCAACACCACCACCTCCACCGGGCTGGTGAAGGATGGAACGAGTTTTCTGACCTTGAGCAGTTCCGCGAGCACCACGTCCCCCATCCCAAACCCCAGCGCCGGCAGGTCCACCCGGCCTTCGCTGACCTGCTTGACGAGCTGGTCATACCGGCCACCGCCGGCAATCGCCCGAAACTCGCCCTTCCGGTCAAAGGCCTCGAAGACAATGCCGGTGTAGTAGGCCAGCCCCCGAATCACTCCGTAATCGACCTTTACAAATTCGGCGAGACCACGGGCGGCCAGATTGTCCAAGACTGCCTGCAGTTCCGGCTCCGGCGCGCTGGCGGCGATGAAGGACTGGACTTCGGCTAGTTGGATCCCGAGCTCCGTCAACTTGGCGGCGCTCACCTCGGCTCGCTCACGCTCGATCTTGTCCACGATCTGGTAGAATTCATAAGCCCGGTCCCCCGCCCCGCCCCGCCCCGCAAAGAACCGTTGCCAAGCCTGACGGCTGCTGAGGCGGATGACGAAGTCCTCGCTGCCCAAGCCGAGGGCGCGCAGCACATCGATCAGCAACGCCACCATCTCAGCGTCGGCCCCCACGTCACTCTCTCCAAAGATGTCACAGTTGAGTTGGAAGTGCTCACGGAGGCGGCCCTTTTGCTGGGTCTCGTAACGAAAGAGCTGCGGGAACGAGAACCATTTGATGGGTTTTTTGTAGGCGCGCTCCGCCGTGGCCACCAGACGGGCAACGGTCGGGGTCATTTCGGGTCGCAGCGACACGGCGCGTTCCCCCTTATCCACAAAGTTGAACAACTGCGCGACGATCTCGGCGCCCGACTTGTTGGTGTAGAGTTCCAGCGGTTCGAGCGGTGGTCCGTCGTATTCGCGGAATCCATAGCGCCGCGCCGTCTCCCGCGCCGTCGCAAAGATGTGGTTTCGCAGATCACAGCTCCACGGTTCATTCGCGGGAAGCGGTTCGGGATAAAAGTCACGAAAGCCAGGCAGGCGTTTCATAAAGTCAACCGAGTCTAACGGGACGGACTTCGGCCGTCAGGCGTTTTGGACCAAAACAGGGGAAGTGTCCCAAGCTCAAAGCTCAAAAGGGAAATCGAGGGACAGGTCATCGGTCGGTCTCCTCGGCGACGACGACGAGTCTCCATCTGATCTCCGCTCCCGCGGCCCAGCTTCTTCTCTCCGGGCGTCCGGTGCCGCGGTGTTATTTTGCCGACAGATCAAAACAAACCAGCTCCTGATCGTTGCGCAGATAGATTCGCCGGTTGGCAAAGGCCGGATGGCTCCATACCACCGGACGGCCCGGATCGGTATTGACCGGATCGATCAGGTGGGCGCGTCCCAGTTCCTCATATCCCGCGGGAGAAAGCCGGGCCAGAATCAGGTCGCCGGTCTCGCTCAGAAGGAACCAGCGATTTCCATTCTTCACTACGAAGCAGTTGCCCCAGCGCTCGGCTTTGCCCGCGGTGGGCGCAAACGTTTCCCAGAGGCGTTCCCCCGTGTCCAGCCGGAGGCAGCGAAACTGCCCGTAGCTGCAGGGCCCGTACACATGACCGCCTTCGATCCAGGGCGTGGCCATGGTGGAGTTCAAATTCACGGTGTCCCGCTCGCTCGGCTTTACCGTCTTCCAGACCACCGTCGGGGCCTCGCGTCCCGGCTCGAAGCGCAGACGCAGAGATCCGTTGTAGAAGCACGTGAGGAACAGACCGTCGTCGAGCGATCGCGGGGTCGCGATGGCCATCCCGTAGTTCAGTTTCCAGGGTTCCGTCCACAATACCCGGCCCGTTTCCGGGTCGAGCCCGTTGACGGCTTCGGCGTGCCAGATGATGAGTTGCCGGCGTCCGCCCGCCTCGTGAATCATTGGAGGACAGTAGCCCGGTTCCTTCGCTGACAAGGCCCGCCAAAGTTCGCGTCCAGTATCCCTGTCGAACGCGACTGCCACGCTCCCTTCGCCGCCCACCACGCAAATTAGCCGGTTTCCGTCCAGCAGGGGATGCGCCGACACCCCCCAATTCGGCACCTTCAATCCATACTCCTGCACGAAGTCCCGTGACCAGATCACCTGCCCATCCACCGCATCCTGGCAGGCCAGATGGCCCATGGTTCCGAGGGTGAACACCCGTCCCTGGGCCACCACCGGCGTGGTCCGCGGTCCCGCGGCATAGCTGACCGTGTACGGACAATCGTATTCCCGCTTCCACACCACTTGCCCATTGGTCGCATCCAGGCACAGCACTCGTTCATTGCCGGCGATGGTGGACGCGTCGAAGGCGCTCTTCGGACGCACAGCTCCGTCCGCGACCTGACGATCCATGACGTACACCCGTCCGGCCGCCACCGCGGGGCCCGAATAGCCCGCGCCGATTTCGGCACGCCACACCCGCGATGGACCGCCGGCAGGGAACGATTCGAGGATACCGTTTTCCCTCCAGTTCCCGTCGCGCATTGGCCCCAGCCATTGCGGCCAATCGTCGGCCGGCAGTCCCCCGCAGGTCGCCAGCCAGATCGTCACTCTTCCAAGCAGCAGCCAAGGGTTACCCGCATCGCGCGTTGTGCTGTCGTTCATGACGACACCTCAGCCGAAGCCTGGCCAAACACAAGCTTCGCGCCGCAGAAACAGCGGGTGGCTCAGCGAATCTGCTCATGCGGGACTAACCAAAAGGGACACCTAACGATACTCCCTCTTCTGATCGCCGACCAATGCCCAGCGACTTGGCGCGTGCGTCAATCGCTGTCCTAGCTCATTCTGGCCACCCAGCGGGTCCGCGGGGGAGGTCGTGGCAGGAAGGGGCCCAATCACCAGCTCCAAGCTCCCGATTCCAAAGGAATCCTCAAGAGCAAGCCCCCGCTGAGGCGACGAATCCTCCCAGCGAGGGTCGGTCCCTCGGTGAAGTGAGGTGCGGTTGGCAACCAACCCGGCTGTTTCCGAATTGTAACCAAGTCCGGTCGGGAGGATTCCTAACGGGTATGCAATGGCGATCTCACCCGGTCTGGCTGATGCTGACCGGCACGTTTTTGTGTGGCAACGTTCTCTGGGCTCAGGCGCCGGGTGGTTTCGGTGGCCCCGGAGAGGGCGAAGTGAAGCTGGTGGCGAAGTTCGATCAGAACGGCGACGGCTGGCTCAACCCAGCCGAGCGAAAAGCCGCCCGGGATTATCTCGCCGCAGAGAAAGCGGCCGGACGCGGTCCGCGCCGCCCGGGTCCGCGTGGCCGACCCGAGAGCCAGGAACCGCCGACTTCCGGTCCCAAGGTCAACCCGGCCGACGTGAAGTCCTTCCCCGGCGCGCCGCTCTACGATCCCCAGACGGTACGCACGCTCTTTCTGGAGTTCTCCAACCCTGATTGGGAACAGGAGCTGGCCGACTTCTACGGCACGGACGTCGAGGTTCCAGCGACCCTGGTGGTGGAGGGGAAGAAGTATCCCGAGGTGGGAGTCCATTTCCGGGGCGCCTCCTCCTTTTTTACCGTGGGCGAGGGACGCAAGCGGTCGCTGAACCTGTCACTCAATTTTGTCCACAACGATCAGCGGTTGGAAGGGTATCGGACGTTGAACCTGCTGAATTCCCACACCGACCCCTCGTTCGTCCGGACCATCTTGTACCATCAGGTGGCCCGGGCGTTTCTTCCCGCGCCGAAGGCCAACTACGTCCGGCTGGTGATCAACGGCGAAAGCTGGGGGCCGTTCATCAATGCCCAGCAGGTCAATCGAGACTTTACCAAGGAATGGTTTGGCACGACGCAGGGTGCCCGCTGGAAGGTACCTGGGAGTCCGCGCGGACGCGGCGGGCTCACTTACCTGGGAACCAATGTCGCCGATTACCGCCGCATCTTCGAGATCAAGTCCAAGGATGAGCCGGCGGCCTGGGCAGCCTTGATCGACCTCTGCCGGGTGTTGAACGAGACGCCGGTGGAAGGGTTGGAAGCGGCGCTGGCTCCGCGGCTCAACGTGGACGGCGTTCTGCGTTTCCTGGCCCTGGAAAACGCCCTGATCAACAGCGACGGCTACTGGATTCGCGCCAGCGATTACTATCTCTATCGCGACCTGGAGGGTCGCTTCCATATCGTTCCCCATGATGCCAACGAGACCTTTCGTCCACCGATGGGGCCGGGTTGGGGCGGAGGGGCAGGAGACGGCTTCTCTCTGGATCCCTTGGCCGGGGCGGATGATCCGAACAAACCCTTGTTGAATCGCCTGCTGAAGGTGCCGGCTTGGCGGGAGCGTTATCTGGGATATTTACGGCAGATAGCCGAACAATGGCTCGATTGGACGAAGCTGGAACCCCTGGTCCGGCAGCATCAGGCTTTGATTGCGGATGAGATTCCCGGTGATGTAAGGAAGCTTTACTCCACCGAGGCGTTCGCCAAATCCGTTGCCGAAGACACGGTGGAACCGGGACCACGCGGACCACGGGAGACCCCCAGTCTGAAGTCCTTTGTGGAACGGCGGCGTGCGTTTCTGCTCTCCCATCCGGAAGTGAAGGATGCGCCGTTGCCCCAATCACCAGCCGGCCCCGCTCCCGGGTCAACTTCACCGAAAGGCTGACGGACCGTCGGAGGGATGGGGATCGCCCGGCGAGGAGGGCGACTCGAAAACGAGCCGGCTGAAGCGGCCTTCCGGACAGTTGGCCGGAATCGGAAAGGTAATGCCGACGGCCCGGAGAAAATCCACCCGCACCCACGGATCGCCCAGGCTGAAATCATCATCCGGGAACGCCCGTGCCAGGGAAACGTGGTCCAGGGACTGGAGCTGGAGATAGGGAATCACGCGCTCCTTAGGCACCGCGAGCACGCGGGCGATCAGGGAGGCATCGGCTCGAGGGGGTAGGGAGACCCCGTCCAGCAAGGTGGGCAGACTCAGAAAGTCCTGCGCGGGAGTATCGGCGGAGTGCAGGGAAAATCCCCAGGCCACCTGGTCGTATTCCGAGAGGGAAAGGGCTGGCTGGCCGGTGAGACGGACCAACGCTTGGGCCAGTCCTCCGCCGAAAGGAGCTCCAGGAGGCAGATGCAGGCAGGACCAGTCCTGACCCGCGGGAGCGGCAAAGGCGCACTCCACCAGCGGGACCCCCCCTACGGTTCCGCCGACCAAGTCCAGATTCTGATGGGAAAGTTCGGCGAGACGGAAGCCCAGGGAGTGCAGGGCGAGGTGCAGTCGGACGGTCGTCTCGGCAGTCCAGGGCCGGCGCCAGAAGACTTGGGTGAGGGTGGAGAGCATGCTGAACGGGGGCTATTCCAGTTCGCCTTCCGGAGGGGATTTATTCACGGGTTCTGTCCGCCACGGGGAGCAATGGGTCGTCCGTCATCGATCGCCACCGCAGTTCCCTTTTCTCGGCCGACCGGCGACGGAAAGCCTGGTAGGCTTGGGTTTCACGCTCGGAATGCTCATGGAAGAGTGGGGACGATTGTGACCGGCACCGGAGGCTCGTTGCTGCCACGCCACCTGCCAAGTAACCAGAGGTAGTAATCTATAAGTACCCGATTCCGGGGGGTGCGATCCCGTTTTCGCCTCCGCCCGGTTGCTCCCTCCGCCTCGGGTCTTCCCTCAAATCAGCACGTACACCGCGAGCGCAAACAGCATGCCCGCAATGCCCACGATAGTCTCGCAAACCGTCCAGGTGCGCAGGGTCTGGCTCACCGTCAGCCCCAGGCAGTCCTTCACAATCCAGAAGCCGGAATCATTCAGGTGCGAGAGGAAGAGCGAGCCGCAACCAATGGCCACGATGATCAGTGCTTTGTGGGTTTGATCCAGCTCGGGGTGCATGGCCATGACCGGGATCAAGAGTCCGGACGCGGTCGTGATCGCTACGGTGGCCGAGCCAGTGGCCACCCGAATGAACGCCGAGACCAGCCATCCGTAGAGCAACGGCGACAGGTTCGCGGCTTCGCCCAGGCGCCCGATGGATTCCGCCACGCCGCTGTCCCGCAGAACCCGTGCAAAGCCGCCGCCACCGCCGATCACCAGAATGGTCATCCCCACGGTGCCCACGCAGCTCTCGGTGAACTTCAGCACCTGCCCGGCGGTGTATCCACAGTTCACTCCCAGCGACCAGGTGCCGAAGAGGACGGCGATGGTCAGGGCAATGGTGGGATTGCCGATGAACGCCCAGGCCTCACGGACTGGATTCCCACGGGGTAAGATCAGCTCCGTTACGGTGGTGACCAGCATGAGGAGCACCGGAAGGAGGATCGAAAAGAGCGTCAGGCCGAACCCTGGTAAGCGGAAACCCGGCTGCAGCGACTCCGCTTTGCGGGGAATCGGGGGTGGCTCGGCCTGGACATGCTTCACGGCCCATTTAGCGAACAACGGACCCGCCACGGCGGCCGTAGGAATGCCGATGACGAAACCCCAGAACAGCACCAGTCCCATATCCACCTGGAGCGCTTCGACCGCCACCACGGGACCCGGATGTGGCGGCATGACGCCATGCATGACCGACAGGCACGAGAGCAGGGGCAGAGTGAGGCGCAGGAACGGCTGCTTCGTCTCATGAGTCAGGGTCAGCAGGATCGGCAGCAGGAGCACCAATCCCACGGCGAACCAGGTCGTCAACCCGACGGCCAGGGCCAGGGCCATGATACACCATTGGATACGGTGAGGACCGAAGAAGGCGGCGAACCGTTTGGCCAGTACTTCGGCTCCGCCTGATTCCGCGAGCAGTTTTCCCAGCATGGTTCCCAAGCCAATGATGGCGGCGATGCCTCCCAACGTGGCTCCGAGACCGTCGGCGAACGTCTTGGCCACCCCCACCATGGTGTACTCCACCGGGTTGCCCGCGGCATCCTTAACCATTCGGCCGGAAATCACCGCCCCCGCCCCGACCATCAGCGAGGCCAACAGGAGCGAAATGAAGGGATTGACCTTGAACTTGGTGATGAGCACCACCAGCACGCCGATGGCGGCCAGGGCGAGCACGATCAGTTTCCAATCCGTGGGTGTCAGCATGGAGAACGACCAAAGGCTGGCATGAAGTCCAGTGCGACCCGAAGCAGAAACGTGAGGAAAGGAGAAAGACGGAGGACGGACTACCGATGACGGAGCATGGGTGGCGTGCGAAGATCAAAACTCCAAAGAAGCTCCACGTTCCAGGTTGCCGGGCGCGGCGGGACACCTCGTCCAAGTCGGGGTGGATCGTGAACCTGGACGCCCCCCATCCAAGTTCTGATTCCGGGGAACGATCAGGAGCGCGGACGGCTCGTCCGCTCGATCACCCCGAGGACCGCAGGCTTGATCCCGCTTCACCGCACGGAGTCGAGGCGGTCAGGAAAGCTCTTAGGTTTAGCTGACAAGAGGTTCCGTCCGGCAAAAAGCAGCACGGCCGCCGCGGCGGCCAGGGCCATCGGGGAGGGCTCGGGGACCTGGAGGAATCCTTGCATATCCAGGAACATCTCCGTGGGGATGTTCGTGTCGCTGCTCAGGTTGATCGCGATCACGATCGTCTGATCCCAGTTGGGATCGTACAGGACGAGATCCTGGTAGCCGGGCAGGTCTCCCGTGTGGCCGATCCATCCGTCGATGAAGCCGATGCCGAGGCCGTAAGCATCATAGTAAGGACCATCCGGAATCCGGCCGGCGTCAACACGGTCATTCAGTCGCTCCTGTTGCATTTCCGGGGACAGCAGCGTACCTTTTCCCAAAGCTTCACCCCAGACCTGGAGATCGTTGATGGTGGAAAACATCGCCCCCGCTCCGGAAAAGGCACTGGCGGTGAAATAGACGCTCCGATCCTCATAACTCAGGCCGTCGAAGGTATAGCCGTGGAGTGACGGTTCCGGCAGGGTCCGGGTGGCCGGATCGGGATAACTCGTTGACCCCAATCCCAGAGGCGTGACGATGTGATCGGTCAGCTCCTGCTGAAGACTGTTTCCGGTGACCCTTTCCACCACCATGCCCAGGAGCACGGTGCTGGTGTTGGAATACCTCCAAGGGCCTGTTCCCGGGGTATAATAGGGCTCATTCTGATTGGCATACTCCCACAGTTGGGTATCCGTCCAAACGGTCTCCGGATGCTCTCCCAGCACCGTCTGGAACGCGGTGTCCGCCGTGTAGTTGAAAATGCCGCTCGTCATGTTCGCGAGCTGGCGCAAGGTTGCCGAGCCATTCTGCACTCCGGGAACGTACTGGCTGATCGGGTCGTTCAGATTCAGCCGGCCCTGGTCCGCGAGCTGCAGAATCCGGGTGACCGTGAAAGACTTCGTGACGCTTCCGATCTTGTAATAATTGTTCGCATCCATGGGCGCCCCCGTCAGCAGATCGCTCACGCCCTCCTCGATATCGACGATCCGGGAGCCTCCCCGCCACACTCCGACCTGAACGCCCGGAATGCCTCGTTCGTTCATGTAGTGGAGCACGACGTTGTGCAGGTCCTGGGTAAGATCCGCCCGGACGGCCGGCAGGCAAAGCAGACCGGCCAGTCCGGCGAAAACCGGCCACCACCGCACCCTGACACTCCTCATCTGCATACGTGTTTGTTTTTTGGTTTTCAGGCTCCGCCAGGAGCGAGAGATTGGGTTCCCCCTCGCTCAGCGATGGGAGGGAACTACCAAGCAATTTGCCGTGTGGCAACGGGCTTTTCCAGAGGACATCGACGCGGGAGGTGGACCGCCGAGATCGACCGTCCACGCCCCGCGGCTGAGCAGGCCAGGCGATAGAACTCCCATGGCGTGCGGCGGGAAGGGAAGGGAATTGCCAGGTATGGTCGAAAATACCCTCCAGGGTTGGCCGGCCCTTATTTCAGGCGATTTCAGCGGGAAAACGCGAAGGACTTCAGCCTGCAACAGCCGCGGCAGCCTGTTCTGATTGAAAAATACCACTGGGCAAAAGCGCTGGGGCAGGGGACAGGGCATCTTATCAATCTTTGAACAGGACCGTGGTCTTCAGCAGCGAGGCCAAGCA
>CAYYSX010000007.1:0-54117 GCA_964474315.1 uncultured Verrucomicrobiota bacterium
CTCGATTCACGTCCGGATTTTGGAGGTCCACCCTTCTTTGGAACTTGGAGCTTGGAGCTTGGAACAGGATTCCCCCCAGTCAGGAGAGATTCAAGAGGCGCTCGAGCGGGGCCAGATCGCCTGGCGCGGACTGGCCCGCAGGCAGTTTCTCCGCAATTGAATTCCCGCCTTGCCACGAATGCTGCGGACCAGTGCATCGTCTGCCGCTGGGGACGTTCGCATGAGGTCAGGCCCGACAGTCTTTCTGCTGCTGGTGTTCGCGCTGTGGTACAGCGAGACACCGCTGACCGCGTCGGAACCCGCCGCGAACACGAGCGAGCGCACCGAATCCGCCCGAAACGCGCACGAATCCCCGGCCCAGAGGCACTGGGCGTTTCAACCTCTGAGGGAGACAGAACCGCCGGCGGTTCATTCCCCCTCCCGCGTGGCCCTTTCGCCGATTGATCGGTTCATCTTCGCCCGTTTGACGGCGGCGGGCCTGTCCCCGGCTCCACCGGCCCATCGCTCCACCCTGGTCCGCCGGGTCTATTTCGACCTTCTCGGTTTGCCGCCGACTCCGGAGGAAACCGAAGCGTTCGTCCAAGATGCGGATCCGGATGCCTTGGGTCGGTTGGTGGACCGGCTGCTGGCTTCCCCCCATTACGGCGAACGCTGGGGACGCTGGTGGCTGGACTTGGCGCGGTACGCGGATTCGAACGGCCAGGACGAAAACAAGTTCATGGCCAACGCCTGGCGGTATCGCGACTGGGTCATCCGCGCCTTCAATGCCAATCTTCCCTTCGATCAGTTCATCGTGGAGCAGCTCGCCGGTGACTTGTTGCCAACCAATGGTGTCAGCGAACGCCTTCTCTTTGATCGCTGGACCGCCACGGGGTTGCTGGTGCTGGGCCCCAAGATGCTGGCCGAGCAGGACAAACCCAAGCTCGTCATGGATCTGGTGGACGAACAGATCGACGTCGTCACCCGGGCCTTTCTGGGCCTGACGGTTAGTTGCGCCCGCTGTCACGACCACAAGTTCGACCCCATTTCCGCCCGCGATTACTATGCTCTGGCGGGTATTTTCAAGAGCACGCGGGCGATGCAGAACCTGGAATTCGTGTCGAAGTTCAATGAGCGGCAGATCGCGACCCGCGAACAGCTCGCCGCCCTCGCTGACTACGAACAGGCTTTGCGAGCGAAAAACCGGGAACTGGAGGAAGCGATTCAGCACGCCAACGCCGCCCTGCTTTCGACCTGGGAATCCGCTTTCTCCGTCGAGCTGGCGGCCGCGACCCAGGGCGGCGTGGTGAGTGACGATTCCCGCGACGAGTCACCCGGACTCGATTTACACCGACTCCAACGAATCGCGGATCTCACCGCTCCGGATCCGGCTACCAACCGCGTTAGCCGCCTCCTGCGGGAACTGGCCGCAGATCCTGAGCGCCTCGCCACGGTCGTAAACGAGTTCAAAAGCGCCGCCGCCGCCGCCCCCGCCGTTCCCCTTGCCCCGGGAAAGATCGGCGGCGCGTTCCGGGCGACCGGGAGCAATTACCTCGAACTGGCCCATTCGGCCGCGCTCGATCCGGAACAGCTCACCGTGGAGGCTTGGGTGTGGACGCCACAGTTCCCCGGTGAAGGCGACCTCCGACGCTGGTTGGTCAACAAGAACGGCAATGAGTGGGTCGAAGGTCACTACGCGCTCGTGCTCGATCAGAATCGGCCCGGGGCCTATCTCAATATCGGCGATGGCCGGGAGAATATGTTCGCCGTTTGGAGTGACGGACCGAAGCTCGAGACCAACCGCTGGCATCACCTCGCCTTTACTTACGACGGCGACCTTCTCCGTTTGTTTGTGGACGGGCAGCCGGCGGGCGAAACGACGATCCAGCGTCCGCGCCAAGCGGGCACGTCCCCGCTCGCGTTGGGTCGGCGCCAGGATGGCTATGTTAATTTCCGCGGCCGGCTCGATGAAGTTCGCGTGTTCAACCGACCGCTCACACCGACCGAGATCGCCCATCAGTTTGCTCATCCCGAAGAAGCCGCGGACGAGGGCGTCGTGGCCGGCTGGGAATTCAACGAGTTGACCGACGCGGAACAGCTCGCCCTGAGTCAGGCCGAAGTGGAGGAAATCCTCTTCGCTCCGGGCGGTTTGCTGGCGCTGCCCGCCGACCCGCGGCCGTTGTATCCGACCCACACCCGGGAAGCCCTGACCCGCCTCGAGCAGGAGCGGGATCGACTCCAGGCCAGCGCACCGCCCCCACCGGCCTTCGCGCTCGCCGTAACCGAGGACCAGATCGAGGACCTGCCAGTGTTTGTCCGGGGCAATCATTTGAGTCCCGGCCCGGAGCCCGTTCCGCGTGGATTCATCGGAGTTGCCTGCCAGAGCGCATCGCCACCGCTCCCCACCGATCAGAGCGGACGTCTGGAACTGGCGCGCTGGCTCACCGATCCAGAACATCCCCTGACCGCCCGCGTCCTGGTGAACCGGGTCTGGCAAGCGCACTTCGGCGAAGGATTGGTGCGCACCCCGGATAATTTCGGTCTCCGCGGTGAAGCTCCCACCCATCCGGAACTGCTCGACTGGCTCGCTCGGGAGTTCATTCGGTCCGGCTGGGACCTCAAGCACTTGCACCGGCTGATCCTGAACAGCGCAACGTACCAGCAGGCCAGCCGAAGTCCGGAACCGGAAAGCAAAGCACTTCGGCTGTCTCAAACCCCAACGGCAGCCATGAATCCCGATCCAGATAACCGGTGGCTGGCACAGTTTCCGCGGCAACGGTTGGAAGCGGAAATGGTTCGGGACGCCTTGCTGGCCGTGTCGGGGCGGCTGGATACCACCACCGGAGGATCGTTGGTGGACTGGAAAAACGACGACTATGTGCCTAAGGATCAGGTTTCGGAAACGTCGGTCCGGCGCTCGGTGTATCTGCCCGTGGTGCGGGATCGGGTTTATGATGTGTTTACCATCTTCGACTTTGCCAATCCGAGCATGGGAACCGCGAAGCGCACCCCAACCGTGGTGTCGCACCAGGCTCTGTTCTTTCTCAACAGCCCGCTGGTAAAGGAGTGCTCCCGAGTGTTTGCCCAATCCCTTCTCGCCGCCTCCGATCTGGACGACCCGGGCCGGATCCGCCGGGCCTACGAACAGGCACTCGGACGTCGGCCCACGGAACAGGAAACACTCCGGGCGCTGAATTTTCTGACCGCCACCGGTTCGGAGGCGGGAGCCGAAGCGCGCGGGCAGTCGTGGATGGCATTCTGCCAAACGCTCTTCGCGGCGAATGAATTCTTATATTTGGATTAGCTGAGCCAACTCGAAACCGGCCGCCGAACATGCCCCATTCCCTCCCGCCTCCCCTCACCCGCCGTCAGATGTTGAAACAATGCGGTGCGGGCTTTGGTAACCTGGCGCTGTTCGGACTGCTGGCGTCGCACGACCGCGCCCGGGCGAATACCGGACTTCAGCCGTTGGCACCGCGGGCGCCGCTGTTTCCGCCGCGCGCCCGACGGGTCATTTTTCTATTCATGCATGGCGGGCCGTCGCACGTGGACACCTTCGACTACAAACCGGCCCTGATTCGCGACACGGGACAACCCCTGCCCTTTGCCAAGCCGCGCATCCAGTTCGCCCAAACTTCCAACCTACGGAAATCGCCCTGGGAATTTCGTCCGTACGGCGAATCAGGCGCGATGATCAGCGACCTGTTCCCGCACGTGGGGGCCTGCGCCGATGACCTGTGTTTCCTCAAATCGATTCACGGCACGAACGAGGCGCACGGCGGGGCTCTGCTCAAACTCCATACCGGTTCGGATACCCTGGTGCGGCCCAGTATGGGGTCCTGGATCTCTTACGGACTCGGCACCGAAGACCAAAACCTGCCGAGCTTTATCACCATCAATCCCACCCTCGGGCACGGTGGAGTCGGCAATTGGGCCAGTGCCTTCTTACCAGCGGTGCATCAAGGCACTCCGATTGGTGGAGGCGTGCCGGTCAGCGAGGCGACGATCAAATACCTCCACGATCCCAACGAGAATGTCTCCTTGCAGCGCGCGCAGTTGGATCTGTTGGGCGAAATGAATCGCGATCATCTGGCGCAGGCCGGCGCGGATGCGGCGCTCGAGGCCCGCATCGAATCCTTCGAACTGGCCTTCCGCATGCAAACCGAGGCCCCCGACATCATGGATCTGGGAAAGGAAACGGAAGCGACCCGGCACCTCTATGGTTTGGACAATCCCCAGACGGCCTCCTTCGCCCGCCAGTGTCTCTTGGCGCGACGCTTCAGCGAACGCGGAGTCCGCTTCGTCCAAGTAACGCACGGGTACTGGGACCAACACGAAGACCTTACCAAGGACCATGGTCGGCTCGCGGCCGAAGTGGATCGGCCCATCGCCGGGCTGCTGCGCGACCTCAAGTCACGCGGCCTGCTGGAGGACACCCTCGTGATCTGGGGCGGTGAGTTTGGCCGCACCCCGACCCTGCAAGGGAAGGACGGACGTGATCATCATCCCCATGCCTTCACGATGTGGCTGGCGGGAGGCGGAGTGCAGGCCGGCTTCAGCTACGGCGTGACGGACGAGTACGGCTTCTACTGTCTGGACCAGAAAGTGCATGTGCATGACCTGCACGCGACCATTCTGGCGTTGCTTGGACTCGACCACGAAGCGCTCACCTACCGCTATGCCGGTCGTGATTTCCGGTTGACCGATGTCCACGGCCGCGTGGTCCGCGAACTTTTCGCCTGACCTGTCCCGTCGCAACGCACCGCGAGCGGAATGATATGACCCGTGTTCTGGTGCCGACCAAGGGAGGCCGCGCGGCCGGCCATAGCGAGGGAACGGGGCAAGGAGACACCTTTTCCAGGCTCACTCCTCTACCGAACCGGCATAGACGTTGAACCGCCCATCCCGCAGAAATCCCACCAGCGTCTGCCGGTTCTTCCGCGCAAAGGTCACCGCCAGGCTGGACGGCGCCGAAACCGCCGCAATCAACCCGACGCCACCGGCCAGTGCCTTCTGCACGATCTCAAAGGAAACCCGTCCGCTGACCAGCAGACCGCGTCCCCGCAGCGGCAGGTTTGCGTCGAGTAATCCCCGCCCGAGCAGCTTGTCCACGGCATTGTGCCGGCCGATGTCCTCCCGCACGGCCTCAATCGTTCCATCGATGTGAAACAAGGCCGCGGCGTGAAGCCCTCCCGTTTCCGCGAACTCCGTCTGCGCCGCCCGCATGGCCGCGGGTAGGGCCAACAGCGTGGCGGCCTTCACCGGAGGAACGTCACGCAGTGAGCTAAACTGCCGGCGCACGGCGGCGATGCTGGTGGCACCGCACAGGCCGCAGCTCGACGAGGCAAACACATGGCGGGTCAGGCTCTGGAAATCGACCTTCACGTCGGGATCGAGCAACACGTCCACGCTATTGCCCGAACGGTTCCGTGGATTGGGACGAACGTCGCGTACCTCGGACCGGCGGCCAATCAGCCCTTCGCTTACCAGGAATCCCACGGCTAATTCTTCGTCGTGGCCGGGGGTGCGCATCACCACCGCGATGGGGCGGGAATCCACCCGGATTTCCAGCGGCTCCTCCGCCGCCACGGCATCCGAGGTACGCCACGGCGCCGCGTCAGATTGATGACGAACGATCCGGACCCGCTTCATGATGCCCGTGATTCAAGTGGTCCGAGGCGGAGCCGTGCTGGCCCGGATTTCCAACGGCGCTCCGAGGCGTTGGGAGAAAACCGGTTCCCCGCGCAGGAGCTTTGCCAGAGCTTCCACTGCCACCGCCCCCAAACGCAGCTTGGGCTGGCGCACCGTGGTCAACGGCACCCGAAAATATTCCGCGGCCAGAATGTTCCCAAATCCGGTGAGGCTCAGGTCTTCCGGGATCTTAAACCCCTGGTTCAACAAGGTGTCTGCTGCGCCAATGGCCACCAAGTCATGACTGCATTGAATCGCCGTGGCACCCGTCTGCTCCGCCAGAAACTGAAGCGCCGCGGCGGCCCCTTCCTCGATGGTTGATCCGGCATTGAAAACGAGCGTGTCATCGTGCGGGACCTCCGCCTCACGCAGCGCGCGACGGTATCCCGCCAGTCGTTCCTGGGCCGAGGGCGAAACGGGTGAGCTGGCAAAGAAGGCAATGCGCCGGTGTCCGAGCTGCAGGAGGTGACGGGTCACTTCCTCGCTGGCCCCGTCGTCGTTGGTTTCGATCGCTGGGAACCGTTCGCAAAACGGCGCCCGATTACCCAGCAACACGACGGGAATGCGGCGGCGTTCCAGTTCATCATAAATCGGCGCGGTCCGTTCCAGGCGATAGACCGGTGACAACAGAATCCCATCGACCCGGCGCTGGATGAGCCGGCGCAGGGCTCCCTCTTCCCGATCCGGCCGATTGAGCGTCTGCGCCAACACCACGTCATAGCCAATCTCGTGCGCCTTCTCTTCCACCGACAGCATGAGGCGCGCGTTGACCGGATTGGTGGACGCCGAGATCACCAAGCCGAGGAGGCGGGTCTCCCCGCTGCGCAACTGCTGGGCGCTGACGTTGGGCACATAGCCCATTTTTCGGGCGAGAGCCCGCAGGTATTCCCGAGTAGCCGGCGCCACATCCGGCTTTCCGCGCAACGCCTTGCTGACCGTCATTGTCGAGACGCCGGCCGCCTCGGCGATTTCCTTCAGTCGGACCATGATCTGCCCAAGGAAGGCAGAACTCCCGGCAGCGAAACAAGCCTGCAACCGGGAGAAATAGACTGGTTTATTGGATCAGTCGGAAGAACTGGTCTTCGGCTCCGATCGGAAGGGTGAGGGAATCACCGGTGACGACGGCCACCGTCACCCATTGCGGATTCACCATATCGGACGCGCTTTGCAGAGTGGAGCCAGCCGCTCCGTCATCCCAAGAAATGATCACCGTGTCGGCGACCCGGACAATGCTGAGCTGCGGAGGAGGGACGCTGTAGAGGCCGAAGTTGTCGATGCCATAGTACCAACTCGTGGTCCCCACCTGGACGAAGCGGAAACGAACCGTCGCTTGGTTGTCAGCCTGGGGCAGGCGAAAAACCTCGAAGCGCTTGGATTCCTCCTGGTCGTCATTGAGACGGCCATCAATATAGGGCCCGAGGCTTTCCAGCGGACGCGCCTCGATAAACTCATACCAGAAGGTGCGCCGCGTTCCTCCCAAGCCGTCATCGACCAGAGGAGTGTCCTCCTGGGGCTTGGTCAGCGTGGCGGCGCCGTCAATGAACACCTCGCCGAGCGCGTTGGTCCCGCGCACGATATCAAAACCACCGGAGACACCCGACTCATCCAGCATGTAGATGATCGGTAGCCACGAATTTCCCCGATCGATGGAGTATTCGACCGCGCCCATGCTGTCCTGGTTTTGGGTGTAGATACTGTTGTACGCCAGATAAACATGGGTCTTGCCGGTCAGATCGAAATCGGGCGTGAAGAGCACCTGGATTTGATTGCCGGCCCGGGGATCCGAGGCGGCAAAGGCGCATTTGCCGTCAATCAGGTTGGTGATCAACACCCCATTGAGATAGTTCACGGACACCGTCAAACGGCGCGAATCGAAAGGGATTCCTTCAAAACGGCTGCGGTCCACCACCGTCCAGCCCAGGTAAGAGTCAGACCGCGGGTCGTCCAACTCCAAGTAGTCGTTGATCGAGGTGGTGGCGTTGGTTTGCACCCAGCCCAGCGGCAATTCTCCTTCCTCCGTGCTCTCGAAGGTCTCCAAATAAAGGGGAGCGGGCAGCACGGCACTCCGGTATTTGGCCGTGGTAAAGCTATAAGTAATGCTGGTGGTGTGCGCCGGGGTGCCGGTGTCTGCAAAGCTGAGTATGTAGGTATTGGCCGAAACCGGGGGCAGAACCCCGGGCGGATCGTAATCAACCGTCGTGATGTCGCCGACTTTCGCGACCGTGGGTTCAACCGGGACATGGTTAAAGAGCAACTGGACTGTGGCGGGATCGACCTCCGTCGTGAAATCCTTGATTTCCAGGTGAACCACGGGTTCCGCCGGCACGCCGCCGCCGGTGGGAGACTGGGCGATCACCAGCGGATGAGCCGGCTCGGTCGCCGGCTCCGTGATGGTTTCGATGCGCAGATCATCGATCCAGTGATGGTCACCCTGTGAGCCGCCGGTGCCGGCGCCGAACCCGAACCGCCCGGCACTGGCCATGAAGGCACCGTAGAAATTGGTGAAAATGACCGTGGTATCCACGGTCATGCTCAGGGTGTTGTCGCTCTTGACCTGGATCCATACGTCCACGAACTGGCCTGGCCGAAACACCGGCCCAATCCCCGTCACCGAACTGAGCGTCGTCCGGTCGCTCTTGAGATCGATCGCCGGCGCCACCTCCCCGGTGTTCTGATAGGTATCAAAGCAGATGCTCAGGCCACTTCCGGCGCCCTCGATGCTGAGGGAAGAATCCGGCAAGTCCGGCGCAAAATTGAAGCTCAACCCATCGGCACCGCTACCACCACCGATGAACATCTTGAAGGTGGCCGTGAAGCCGCTGATGGGAACCCCACCGTCGAGATCTTCGATGATAAACCCGCCATTCTGGTTGGCCACCGGCTTGGTAAGTTTGAGGATTCCATCTTCGATCACTCCGGCGTTGCCATCCCCCTGATCCCCGTACAAGCCCGTTTCCGGGGGCACCTGGTTATCATTGAAGTCGGCGCTGAACAACCCCGCCTGGGCAGTGGAGGTTAGCAACGCCCATCCCACCGCGAATCCCATCAATGTTGCCCGGGTGGAAACCTCACAGGATGTTTTCATGATTAACTATGATTTAACTGCAAAAAGACGACTGGCCGTCAGGCGGTTACCAATGGAGTGGATGAATGATTTAACCTGAACGTCACAAAATCGACATGAAAATGTCAACCAATGAATGAAGCCCGCCCTAGGGCCGGGCGTATCTTGACACGGTCCTTACCGGGACAGGGGCGAAAGCTCCAAAAGCCAAATCCCAAGCTCCAAAGAAGCTCCAAGGACCCACGTCCAAGTGTTCCGTCCGTTCCCTGATTGGTGAGGCCGCTCCACGGGCAGGGATGACCGAAACGCTGGGCCCCAACGCCTGCTTCGCCGCGGTCTGCACGGGAGCTTGGGGCTTGGGATTTCTTTGGAGCTTGGGTTTTGGAACTTGGAGCTTCCCCGAGGGTTGTCCGGCGGGCGAGCCGCCCGCGCTCCTGCCGGTAAGGACCGACCCGGCCACTTGCGGCCAGGGAGGCCTTCAGTTCACGCTGCCTCGACATGACTCGTTCGAGTGCTGCGGATCCCGCTCCGGTTGTTTCCCGTTCCGGACGGTTTGCGGGGGGGCCGGCGGCTGACGTAGCGGCCTTTTCCGAGTCGATCTCTTTCGATTGGCGGTTGTGGCGTCAGGATATCCGCGGTTCGCTGGCCCATGCCGCCATGTTGCAGCGGATGGGGATCCTGACCGCGGCCGAATTGAAGGCGATTCGGTCAAGTTTTGCCGCCATTTCGGCCGAGATTGAAGCGGGCCAGTTCGTTTGGCGGTCCGAACTGGAGGATGTCCACATGAACCTGGAGGCGGAGCTCACCCGGCGCGTTCCGGCAGGCGCAAAGCTGCACACCGGGCGTTCTCGTAACGATCAGGTGGCACTCGACATCCGGATGTGGCTCCGGGACGAGATCGATGCGTTGGCGGCGGAACTGGTGCAGTTGCAGCGGACTCTGGTGGGCCTGGGTACCCGGAATCAGCCGGTGATCATCCCGGGCTATACGCACTTGCAACGGGGACAACCGGTTTATTTTGCCCACCATTGTCTCGCCTACGTGGAGATGCTGGAGCGGGACCGGAGTCGGCTGGCCGACACCCAGAACCGGGCCAACGTTTGCCCCTTGGGATCGGGTGCCTTGGCCGGGAGCACGCTGCCGCTCGATCGGGAGTTTGTGGCGCGCACGCTGGGTTTTGTCGATTCCCGGGGACGGGCGCGGGTCACCCAAAATTCCATGGACGGGGTGAGCGATCGCGATTTTCTCATCGAGTTTTGCGCGGCGGCCGCCCTTCTGGCCGTCCACCTGAGCCGGTTGGCCGAGGATCTCATCCTGTGGGCCTCCAGCGAGTTCAACTTCATTCGGATCGCGGATGCCTACACCACCGGCTCCTCGCTGATGCCGCAGAAGAAGAATCCGGACGTGGCCGAACTGACGCGGGGCAAGTCCGGACGGGTCATTGGCAACCTGATGGCGCTGCTCACGCTGCTGAAAGGCCTGCCGATGACCTACAACCGGGATCTGCAGGAGGACAAGGAACGGGTGTTCGATTCCGCCGACACCGTGCGGGCGTGTCTGCGACTGATGGCGGTGATGCTCGAAAACACATCGGTGAATGCGGAACGTTGCCGGCAAGCAGCCAGTGATCCGCAATTACTGGCCACGGATCTGGCCGACTACCTGGTCCGCCAAGGCGTACCCTTCCGGCAGGCGCACCACTTGGTGGGAGCCGTGGTGGCGCTCGCGGAGGAGGCGGGAAAGCCGCTTTCCGCGGTGACCTTGCCTGAATTCCAGGCCATCTCGCCGCAGTTCGGTCCGGACGTTCTGGAGGTCTTCGATCTCGAGCGAGCGATGGGAAAGCGGTGCATCGTGGGCGCGCCGGGAACCAAAGAGATTCAGCGTCAGCTCCGCCAGTGGTCGAAACGGCTGAAGTTGTAAGTTGTTGGCGGGATCAGAGAGTGTTCGTGGAAACGAGATGCCTTCGGAACCGCGGCTCCGGCGGCATCGGAGGAGGAGCCGTGACGCGCGCGACGATCTTCCGCCAGGCGGTCCGTTCCGCCGGGGTCATGGCCTGCCATTCAGCACTATTCTGAAAGAATTCGGCCCGGTCCGGGGCAGTCAGGGCGAACAATTGCCGGAATCCACGAACGGCACGGGCACGTTGTTCCGGTGGCATTTGGCTGAAGCGGACCAGCGTGGCTTCCATTTGCCGACGCTCTTCTGGTGATATTTCCCGCAGGACCTTGTTCTGTTCCTCGGGTGAAAGCTCGAAGAAGCGTTGAAAGTCAGCCGTCTTGCGGACGCGGTCCTCGGTGGTGAGCGAACGCCAGCGCCCCAGTTGGGATTCCAGTTCGGCTCGATCGGCGGCCGGGACCTGCGCCAGGAGATTGGTGAAACTGCGGGCGCTGGTCGATTGGAGGCGCACGAACCAGGCGAGTGACCGTTGGCTGTCGAGCAATTCCTGTTGCTGTTCCCGGGAAAGTCCCTCCCAAGCGCGCAGCCGTTCCTCGAGCAACGGCTGAACTTCGGCGGGAGCCTCGGCCAGCAGCGCGGGGCGGGAGGTGGGGCTCACCCGCAAGAGCGGCAGGAGGAAGAACTGCAGCTCGGCGACGCGGAGGCGTAGTTCCCGAGGTTCGGGGGGGAGAACTTCAAATTCGCGCAACTTCGTCTCGATCAAGGCCCGGGCTGCGGGTGAACGCGAGGCCAGTTGCCGTTCCCGTTCGGCCGGGCTGGCCGCCAGTAGTTCCCGGAAAATGGCCGTGGGGGCTTTGCGGCTCGGGGGAGCGGGTGGGCCAGGACGAAGAGAGGGAGTGGGCGCTTGGGCCAGGCTCACGATCATCCCCAGGAAGACCGCCAACCATGTCAGGACGCCAGTTTTCACGGGGTGGCCAGGGCTGCGATCAACTCCAGGTCTCCCGGCTGAGCGGACGTCCGGAGGAGCTGGATGGCTTGGAAATCTTCCAGTGTATCAATCCCTGGTACCGCCGCGGCGAGGGAGACCTCGCTGACGCTTTCGGCCAAAACCCGACGTTCGTGCAGGCGGAACTGCCACCAACCGGTCAGGGCGAGCGCCACGACCGCGGTTACTGCCACCGGCCGCAGCAAGCCCAGGCCGCGCCACCAGGTCGTCCACCGCCGGGATTTTCTGAGGAATTGGGCCTCATCCTGCCGGATTTCCTCCAACACCCGCGTGGCAAGATTGGTGGGTACCGGAACCTCCGGCAGCCGGGCCAGGACGGTATTGAGAGCGAGTTCCTCTTCCAGCCGAGCCGCTTCCCGCGGATGCTTTTGCAACTCCCTCCGAAGCTGGACCGCCCGTTCCCGACTCACCCGTCCGGACTGAACCTCCTCGAGCCAGTCAGAATTCTCAGGTTCCGGTGTCATGACAGGAATTTGAAAAACCGCGTCCGGGACAAAGTTGCGTCATGGGTCCCGGCTCCAGTCGCCCGATCGCAGATAGGGTTTCAGCCGGGCTTTGAGAACTTCCCGCGCCCGGTGAATGAGCGACTTGGTAGCCTGCAGCGACGTCCCCAGCACGGTCGCGATCTCTTCGTAGCTCAATTCGCCCTCGCGGCACAGCAACAGCGCCGTCCGCTGTTTCTCAGGCAGGTCGGCGAGCGCCTCCTCCACCTTCGCGAAGAGTTCGGCCCGGGTCGCCACGGCATCGGCCGAAGGCGTGCCGGGGTCGGCATACTGACGCAGGGGATGCGCTTGATCCTCGGGATGGCGGAGGTCGATCGACTCGGCGGGGTGACGGCTACGACGTCGGACTTCGTTGAGCGTGAGGTTCCGGGCGATGGTGAATAGGAAGGTGCTGAAGCGGGCGGAGGGTTGGTAACGTTCCGCGGTTTTCCAGAGTTGCATGAACACCGATTGGGCCAGGTCTTCCGCCTCTGTGGGATCCGGGAGGGTCCGGTGGATGAAGTTCATCACCGGCTGCTGCCAGCGTTCGACCAGCGTGCGCATCGCCTCGGACCCCTCGTTTCCGCCGCGTTTGACCCGCAGCATGAGCTGGGCATCGGCATCGGCGGGCGGCTCGGGCATGGCAGGGGAAAAGCTCATGGAAAACCGCCCGGTCAACAAGGTTGCGCCGCCTCGTGGGTACCGGGCGGGTGGACTCACTTTGTGCGTGCCCTGGGGACGATGGGTCCGCACGTTCCGCGCTTTCGAGTGAAACCGCTGCTTGCGAAGATCGAGGCGAATGCCCGCCGTCGCCTGCCCCTTCCGCCGGGACGAAAGCCGGCGGAGGAACTGGCGCGCTATCGGAACTTCCTGAAGGAAGAGTCGGCCCGCCTTCGCATCCTTCACCGGGCCGGCGCCGGCGGACTGGAAATCTGCCGGGCTCGGGCAGCGATGATGGACGTCCTCATCCGCCATCTTTTTGAGGCGGTGCAACAGGCGTTTCCGACTCCGGATAAACCGCCGCGCCTAGCCCTGGTCGCCTATGGTGGATACGGTCGGTTGGAGTTGAACCCGTTCAGCGATATCGATCTCATGTTCCTTTACGCTTCCGGAGGCGGGCGTCCGCTCGAAATCACGCTCAGCGAATGGACCAGCGGGCTTCTCTACACGCTCTGGGATATTGGCTTGAAGGTGGGGCATGCGGTGCGGACCGTGGAAGACAGCCTCAAGCTGGCCAATGAGGATATGCAGGCCAAGACCGCGCTGTTGGAAGCCCGCCTGATTACGGGAGACGACCGACTGGTTCACCAGTTGCGCAAGATGTTCGACGCCCGCTGCGTGATCGGACATGAGGACGAATACATTCGGCAGCGGCTGGAGGATCAGGCCCGCCGCCGCGCGCGTCACGGCAACTCGGCGGCGATGCAGGAGCCCAACGTGAAAAACGGGTGCGGTGGCCTGCGGGATTTCCAGAACCTGCTCTGGATGGCGTATTTCAAGCTGGGTTATCGCTCGACGGCGGCATTGCAAAGTCACGGGCAGATCAGTGCCCGCGAGCGCAAGCAGCTTGATGAAGCGCATGACTTCCTACTGCGGACCCGCAATGAACTGCATTACGCGGCCGGCTCAGCGGCGGACGTGCTGACGGCGCCGGTGAAGGCTGCGGTGGCCAGCGGACTGGGATATGCCGAGCGTTCGCCCCGTGTGCGGGTGGAACATTTCATGCGCGATTACTACACCCACACGCGCAACATCTACCTGATCACCCGCACGTTGGAGCAACGGCTGGCGTTGGTACCGACTCCGGAACGCGGGCTGCGTTCCTTGCTCGGACGCCGGCCCCGGCCGCCGACCGCCCAGGATCTGGACGGGTTTCGGATCATCGGTTCCCAATTGACCGCGCCTTCACGTACCATCTTCCGCGAGGATCCCAACCGGATCATCCGCGCGTTCCTATATGCCCAGCAACGCGGATTGACTCTGCACCCGGACCTCGCCCAAATGCTCCGGCAGTTGGTTCAGGAAGATCGGGTAGCCGGGTCATTCCTGCGAGACCCCGGCGTTCACGCCTCCTTTCTGGAGATCCTCAGTCAGCGAGGCAACGTGGCGCAAACCCTGCGATCCATGCATGAGGTGGGATTTCTGGGAAAGCTGGTCCCGGAGTTCGGGCGCATGACCAACCTGGTCCAGCACGAATTTTACCACCAATATGCCGTGGATGAACACACCCTTATTGCACTGGAGAAACTGGATGGCGTCTGGGGAGCCACCGAGGCTCCCCAGGTAAATTACGCCCCGCTTCTCCAGCAAGTGGAGCGTCCGGAGGTGTTGTATTTGGCCTTGTTACTCCATGATTCGGGGAAGGCGTTTCCGGGACGGCCGCACGAACAGGTCGGTGGTGAGCTGGCGGTGAAGGCGGCGCGCCGACTCAAGCTGGATGGAGCCACCACCCACACGCTCCGGTTGCTCATCGAGCTCCACCTGGAGATGGTGAAGATCTCGCAGCGTCGTGACCTGGAGGACCGTTCGGTGATCCGACAACTCGCGGCCGAAGTCCAGACGCCGGACACGCTGGCCATGCTCACGCTGCACACGTTAGCGGACTCGTTGGGGACCAGCGACACCCTATGGAACGGTTTCAAGGACATGCTACTGCGGTCCCTCTATTTCAAAACGAGGGATGTTCTCCTGGGTGGTTCCGAGTATCTCAAGGTGGAGCGGCGCCAACGGGACCTCCTGCAGGAGGAAGTCATCGACCTGCTTCCGAAGACGTTTTCCCCGGACGAGATCAACGCTCACTTCACCGGCATGCCGGCGCGCTACTTCCAAATTCACGATGCCCGAGCCATCGCCCGTGACCTGACCTTGGTGCATCAGTTCATGCATCTGCAGATCACCGAGGACGAACGCGCGCTCGAGCCGGCGTCGCTCTGGAGCGATGAGCCGGACCGCGGCTACACCGGGGTCCATATCTGTACCTGGGATCGAGCGGGTCTATTCGCGAAGCTCACCGGCGGTCTGGCCGCCGCCGGACTCAACATTCTGGCCGCACAGATTTACACGCGGGAAGACGATATCGTTCTTGACGATTTTTTTGTGGTGGATGCCCGAACCGGGAAGCTCCCGGAGCCCTCGGTCCGCCAGCGGTTCGAACGGATCATCGCCGACGTCCTGGCGCGGGGCTTGGATCCCGCCAAGGCGCTGGCCAAGGCTCAGAAGTATCCTCCGTTGTACCGGGCGATTGGGGAACGGATCGATCCCTCGGTGCGCATCGACAACGCCACGTCGGAAGCCTTCACGATCATCGACATCGAGGCAGAAGATCGGGTCGGTCTTCTGTTCGCAGTGGCCCAGGTTCTTCACGAACTTCAGCTCGATGTCGTCCTGGCGAAAATCGTCACGGAGAAGGGGGCGGCGATCGACAGTTTTTATGTGACCGAGCGGGCCCGAACCAAGGTATCGGAGCCCGGTCGCCAGCGGGAGATCGAGGAACGGATCCGGGAGGTGATCGCGTTGCTGGCGTAGCCGCCAGGGGATGGCCGAAGGTGAGGCTGGCGTCACGAAGCCCCAGCCGTTATTCCTCTTCACGTGTTCCGCTGTTTCATCCTTGTGGGCGCCCTGCTGTCCGTTCCGGTCTGGGCCGGGCCGGACGATGATTTTGTGGAGGTTTACCAGTTGATCCAACAGACGGACGCCCAGCGAGACGCGGGGTATCTAACGCAAGCGCGCTTGGGGTACGAGCGGGCGCAGGAACTGTTGGGGGCGTTGAAGAAGAGTTACCCGCAGTGGAACGAACGGGTGGTGGCTTACCGGCTTCGTTACGTGGCTGAAAAGCTGGAGGCGCTTCCCGCCGGCCCGCTTCCCGAAGCGGCCGTGGTGGTGGGTGAACCCACGCCCCCCCTGGCCAACGAACCCGCCAATGAGGTCCTGACCCAGTTCAATGCGTTGAACTCAGAAATAAGCGGCCTGCGCGCGGAGAAGCAGCGTCTGGAGGCCAAGCTGAAGGAGGCGCTGACGGCCCAGCCAGCGCCGGTCGATCCGAAGGAATTGCAGGCGGCGGTGGAACGGATCACTCAGCTCCAGTCCACCAACAAGATGTTGTTGTCGCGCCTCGAAGCCCAGCAAACCGAGCGGGCCAACTTGGTGGAACGAGTGTTGTTGGACGAGGCGCAGGAAGCCCTGACGGCCGCCAACCGGAAGTGGTCGGACCAGCGGGAGAAATCCATCGAATTGGAACGTCTGCGAATCTTGGCGGAAGGGGAGTTGAACCGTCTGCGACAGGTGGAGCTGAAAGATCTGAAGACGGCCAACACCACGCTTCAAACCCAGGTGGAGGCCCTGCAGTCGGACACGGAACGCGGACTCCAGATCGCCAATCTCACGGAGCGCCTGGCCGTGCTCCAAGGCAAGTTCGAGGAAGCCCAACGGGTCAACGAAGCGTTGGCAGCCGACCGGGACCAGATGGAACAGGAGTTGCAGGATCTGCGGGCTCGGCAGGCCGAGGAAGGAATCGTGCGGGTCAAGCAGTTGGAAACGGATCTGGCTTTGGCCCGGGCGGAAGCCGACCGGCAGACGACGATGGCGTCTCAGTTGGAGGCCAGACTGGCATTGGAAACCAGTTCCAATGTCCGGCTGGAGGTGGAAAACAAGAATCTCCAGGCGCGAATCGAAGCCCTGACCTCGCAGGTTTCCGAGGTCAAGACCCTCCAAACCCAACTCAAAGCGGAGCAGGAGGAAAAGATGGAATTGGAAGCCCAGTTGCGGGCGACCGAAGAGCAGTTAAGTGCCGTGGCCGGCACCGTGCCGATCACGCTTGATGACCAAAATAGTGCCCCCCTCCCTGGTTCGGTACCTGATCCCGCCCTGGTTGCTCAGATCCAGATCCTCACCGCTGAGACGGCGAGGTTGCGGGAGGCGCTGCGAGACGGGCGCGCGCGCCAGATGGAGTTGACGGCCCTGCTGGCCGACGCCCAAACGGCCGCCGCGCAGTTGGAGACCGAGAAGCGGGGCTTGATGAAGGCCCTCGCGGAGGCGCAAGCCACTCCCAGTCAGCGCCAGCTCGCCCGCGCCAATCGGACGATCAAGTCGCTGGAAGAACGAGTGGAGGAGCTGGAGAAAGAACGCGATAAACTCGCGCAGAAATTCGCCGAGGCTTCGGAACGGTCGCGTTCCGGTATTCAACTGGCCCGGCGAGCCCGGCTGGGGAATCCCCGCGAGGACGCTCGACGTTTCCGCGAGGAGCGCCGTTGATCCGTTCTGGCGGCCTTCCCAGTCAGCTCACGCGGTGACTGCTTCCTGGTCCTTGGACAGAGCCAAGTCCTGCTCGTGCTTCGCCCGCGCTCCCGCAATGTCGTACTTGTCGTTGTCCGGATGCTCCGCATTCAGCGGTGAGATGTCGCGCAGCTTCTGGACGATGGGAGACAAGTGCTTGAGCAGGTAATCGACCTCTTCGTCCGTGTTGTAGATTCCCAAGCTAAATCGGACCGAACCGCGGGCCCGCATCGGTGAAACCCCCATGGCACTCAAAACATGGGATGGATCAAGGGATCCCGTGGTGCAAGCGCTGCCCGAACTGGCACAGATTCCCACCTGATCCAGCAGCATAAGGATCGCCTCCGCCTCGATGAAGTCGAAGGCGACATTGGCGGTGTTGGGCAGTCGTGGCTCCTTGGCCCCATTGCGGATCGTGTTGGGAATCTGGCGCAAAATATGGTTCTCCAAGCGGTCCCGCAGGGCACGAACTCGAGTGTTTTCCTCTTCCAAAGTGGCAAGCGCGAGCTCAGCCGCCCGCCCGAAGGCCACGATATTGGCGACGTTTTCCGTTCCTCCCCTCCGCCGGTGCTCCTGGTGTCCCCCAATCACATAAGGCTGATACTTGGTACGCCGTTTCAGATAAAGCATGCCAATCCCCTTGGGTGCATGCAGCTTGTGGGCGCTCAGCGACAGAAAATCCACGCCCAACTGCTTCACGTCGATCTTCAGTTTGCCCGGTACCTGGACAGCGTCGGTGTGGCACAGGACTCCCCGGCTACGGCAAATGGCGGCCACTTCTTCGATCGGGAAAATGACTCCCGTTTCGTTGTTGGCATACATCACGGACACGATGGCGGTATCTGGACGTATCGACTGCTCCAAGCGATGAAGATCCAGCGATCCATCACTCTCGACCGGAAGGAACGTCACTTCGAAACCCCGCTTCTGGAGATACTCGCCGAAATTAATGTTCGCGCTGTGCTCGACCGCGGTGGTCACGACGTGGCGTTTTCCGGTCGTGGCCAAGGCGCTGTGAATCGCCGAGTTGTTCGATTCGGTACCACAACTGGTGAAGACGACTTCTTTCGGATTGCAGTTGACCAACGCCGCCACCTTCTCGCGGGCCAGTTCCACATGCTTGTGTACCTGGGCTCCAAACGTATAGGCACTCGACGGGTTTCCCCAATACTCGCGCAAAAAGGGAATCATGGCATCCACCACCTCAGGCGCGACACGGGTCGTGGCGTTGTTGTCGAAATAGTAAACTTTGGAGGAATCGTTCATGGGCGTCGAACTGGCTGCTTTTCAAAGCGGATCAAAACGCTCCGCAATCCTATCTCCGGGCGAACGAGGTGCAAGGCGGGAGCAAACATCCGGCGCCGGATTCCTGACGTTCGGAGAGGAGGAATTCGCTGAAAACTGGTGCCAGGAGGGAGGCATGAGACACCGCGTGAGAACGGCGGAATCTGTTTCAGATCAGGACAGTAACCTGCTGGTCATGAATCAATTAACCACTTCTGAAACCGCCCTCCAAGGACCGTCCATAGTCATCGGATGAAGGCTTGCGTCCGACCGCAGGTTTCCCGGTTCATTCGGCCATGATCGATTTTGTTCCCCGAACCATGTCGGCCTTGGTGTACCGCGGGATCAACGACCTACGGTTGGAGACCATGCCCGTGCCGCGCATCCAGAGCACCGAACTGCTGGTTCGGGTCGCCGCGTGTGGTGTCTGTCCCACCGACCTCAAAAAGATCCAGCACGGATCCGTTCCTCCACCCCGGATCTTTGGACATGAGACTGCGGGCACGGTGGTGAAAGTGGGCGCACGCGTCCGAGGATTCCAACCAGGGGATCGGGTGGCGTTGCACCATCATGTCCCCTGCCTCGACTGCCATTTCTGTCGTCATCGAGCCTTTGCCCAATGTGCGACCTATCGTCGCACGGGGGTGACCGCCGGGTTCGAGCCAGCCGGCGGTGGCTTTGCCGAGTATGTCCGGGTGATGTCATTCTGCCTTCCCGGGGTCGTCAGAATCCCCCGCCAGAATTCCTTTGTGGAAGGGGCTCTGCTCGAACCGGTCAACACCGTGCTGAAGGCGGTCCGCCACCTGCCCCTGCGATCGGGTGATACCGTTCTCGTCGTGGGCCAAGGGCCGATCGGACTGCTGTTCAACCGCCTCTTGACCCTGGCCGGAGCGCGGGTCATCGGATCTGACTTACTGGAGGCACGGCGGGAACTGGGCCGGTTTTTTGGGGCGGTTCGGACCTGGGACGGAAGTGATCCTGGATTGGCCGAAACCCTGCGTCGGATCACTCACGGACGCGGAGCGGACGCTGCCGTGATCGCGGTACCCGGCGATGAGCCGGTAATCCAGGCACAGGAAGCCCTCCGGGGCGGCGGCAACCTCCTGTTGTTCGCACACACGGTCCGAGGGAAGCAGACCCCGCTTGATCTCGCTCGTATCTGCATGGACGAGAAGGCATTGCTCGGAAGCTATTCCTCTGATTTGACGCTACAACGGGAGGTGGCTCGGCTGGTGTTCTCCCGGCGCCTTGATGTCCGGCCGTTGGTGACCCACACCTTTCCCCTTGAATCAGCAGCCACAGCCATCGCGTTGGCCGCCCATCCGGATCCACGGGCCTTGAAGGTTATCATAGAACCCACCGTGCGAAATGTCACCGGCCAAAGGAAATAGTTCCCTTGCGCGATCCGCTCACCGCTTCAGCCTTTCCTCCATGTTCCCCATCACCATTCCATCAGGTTCCGGTTCCTGGCAGCCTGGGCCCTATCCCGGAGTCGAGCTGTTGGTCTTGCGCCGAGACGAAGCCACGGGCGGCGTCGCCCTCTTACGCCGGTTTCAGGCTGGGGCGACCGTACCGGCGCATACGCACCCGTTGGCGTCGGAGTCGGTTTACGTCCTGGCCGGCGAATGGGAGGAGGACGGCCAAGTCTATGGTCCCGGGACCTACTTCCATGTTCCGCGAGGAGAACGTCATGGGCCGCACACGGCCCGAAGCGAAGTGCTGAGTCTGACGATCTTCGACGGACCACTGACCGTGACGTAGCCCGACACGGCGTCTGCCATATGGCAAGCTGCATGATCCCGGCTATCGTCCGTTCGTGACCGTTTCCGAAGTTCTGGGATTCGTCCTCACCCTGGTGATCATGATGGTGGGAGTAGCTGGGGCCGCGCTCCCGGGCTTGCCCGGCACACCGCTGATCTTTCTGGCCGCCTTGGGCCACAAGCTTTGGTTCGGGAGTTCGGCTCCCCACTGGATCGTGATCATCGGCCTTGGCCTGCTGGCGGGGTTGTCGATGCTCCTAGACTTTCTGGCCACGACCTATGGCGCCAAACGTTTGGGGGCCACTTGGCGCGGCATGGTAGGCGCGGGGCTGGGGGCCATACTAGGCATCTTCATTCTTCCGCCGTTCGGCCTGATTTTGCTTCCGCTGGTCGGAGCGGCCTTGGCGGAAATGATCGGTGGACGGAAGTGGAAAGAAGCGGGGAAGGCGGGCTTGGGCGCTGCCATCGGTATGGTCGCCGGAACCATTGGCAAGATCGGTTGCAGCCTCGCCATGATTGGACTCTGGGTCTTTACCTTGCTGATGAAACAGTTTGGGGCGGGTTGATTTTTCCTGCGCCCGCAACGGCAAACAGCGGCGGAAAGCGCTGTTGCTTCCCGCCGCTGCTCCAGGCCAGTCCTACGATTTGATCGATTCGACCGGTTCTTTCCCGGCCTTTTTTGCCGGCGAATCGGTGCCGGTCCGGCTGCGGTAGTGTGAGGAATAGTACCGGTTCTGATAATAGTGATAGCTGTAGTAGTACGAATCTTTGCCTTCGAAATCGATATCGTTGAGGACCAGACCGATGATGTGAATGCCGGCGTCCTGAACTCGCTGCACGGAACGCAGCGCGTGTTCGCGGCGGATCTTATTGAACTTGGTAACGAAGATGACGCCGTCACTCATGGCACCCACCACCAAGGGATCGGCCACCGCGGAGATGGGCGGGCAGTCGAGGACGACGCGGTCATACTTCTGCGCCGCCTCCTCCAAGAATTGGAGCATGCGCTTGGAACTGACGAGTTCCGAAGGGTTCGCCGGAATCGCACCACAGCACACGACGTCGAGGTTGGGGACTTCGGTGGCATGAGCGACTTCGGAGACGTTACGGACCCGATCGGCAAGGTAAGCCGAAAGCCCCACCGGACTCTGCAACTGAAACGCCTTATGCACGGAAGGACGGCGAAGATCGGCGTCCACCAACAGGGTCTTTAATCCGGTTTGAGCCGTGACGATGGCGAAGTTGGAAGCGACGAGAGATTTGCCTTCCGACGGGATGGTGCTGGTGATGGAGATACACCGCAGCTTGTCGGAGTTCCGCGCCAAGGCCACCGCCGCCCGCAGGGTACGAAAGCCTTCGGCCGTGCCTGACGTAGGATGATGATGCGCCTGCAAATCGCGCTCGACGACGTTGGCGGACTTGATGTTGGGGATGTAACCGAGGAACGGCAGCCGCAGGTAATTCTCGACGTCTTCCTGACTCTTGATGGAGTCATCCAGGAAGTTGACGAAGAATGCGAGGCCCAGGGCCAAGGCAAGACCTCCGACCAAACTGGCGGCAAGGACTAGAGGCTTGTTGGGTTTGACGGGGCGGGGCTGTGCCGAGGCGCGGTCCACGACCACCATGTTCTGCGCGGTGTCCTTCGAGTTGAGGTCATACTCACGCATCTTGGCGAGCACCTGCTGGTACATGAACTCGGCGCGCTCTTTCTGACGGCTCAACACGTCGAACCGGGTGCGGGCAGCATTCAGGCCGGTCATGCGCTTCTCGGCCTCTTGAAGCTTGGCGATAGCCTGCCGTTCGCGCGCTTTTTCAACTTGCTGGCTGGAGCGCAGCGCATCATAGGCACGATGAGCCTCCATCTTTAGCCGCTCGCGGTCGGCAGCGATGGCGTTGAGAGCCTCAATCACCTTCGGGTGCTTGTGGCGGTAGCGAGTCTGGAGAGCGGCCAGGGTTGATTCGGAAATGGCCAGACGGCCTTTCAACTCGGAGACCAATCTATCCTGATTCACTCCATAGAAATCCGCCACTTCCTGACCCTCGTTGATCCATTTCTCTCCCTCATCAACCAATTGCTGCAATTCAGCGGCACGGATTGATTGGGCGTCTAATTCCTGGCGGGCATTGCGGAGCGCTTGGGCGTCAACATTTTCACCCTGCTTCAGGTCATCAACGAGGGAAATCATTCCCTTCTCCTCCCGGTACTTTTGCAAAGCCTCAATTGCGGTGATCAGTTCAGCTTCTTGAGTCTGGGCCTCCCGTTTCAGCATCATATAACCAGCGGATGCTTTTTGGCTCCGGCGGTCCTGGTTTTGCAGGATAAACAGGTCGGTGGCCGTGTTGGCGATGTCAGCCGCCACTTGGTTGTTGGGATGACGCGCTTTGACCTCCACCAACCGCGTCAGCCGGATCGGCTCAATGGATAGATCGCCCAGCACCGCCTTCACCTTGTCTTGCGCCGGTGCATAACGTGAATCCACATCCAGCTTGAGCTTGGCAATGACCCCCTCGATCAGTGACCGGCTCTGCAAGTTACGGTACTGGGTCTGCAGGTAATCCTGGTCCTTGTTGCCCCACGAGACGCCGTCACGCATGGCAAGGACCCCTCCAGTCTCCGGATCAATTTGGAGCCGGGTGACGGCCTCATAAATAGGCGTGGTGCGAAAGGCATAGAAAACGCCCAACACCACCACGACGGTGAGAGTCGATAGGATCAACCACCGGCGTTCAAGAATGGTGTGCCAGTAGGCCCGAAGCTTGTGCGCATCGGTGCCGCCACCGGTGGTGGTGCTCTGCGGGAGGGATTGTTCGTCCATGGTTTATCGGGCTGGTGATTAGAACTTGGACTCGGCGACATCGATGACGTCGTCCGGTTCGACATAAATCTTCTTGGCCGGATCCGTGAGCTTGCGCAGATCATTGTAGGAATAGCGAGTGTTTTGGCCACGGCGACGAATTTCGATGCGGTCCTTGTTGGCATAGCGATTGAAGTCTCCCGCGAGGCCAATCGCTTCGACCAAATCGATCTGCCGGTCGGCGGGCAACACTATTTGGCCGGGTTTACTGACAGCGCCGAGCACGGTGATCACCTGCTCGGCAAACTGGCGGATCTCAATGCTGACCTGCGGATCAACGAGATAGTCTTTGTCCAGGAGTTCCTGAATGTAGGCTTTGGCTTCCGCGACCGTTTTCCCACCGACCTCGACATCGTTGATGACGAAATAGTTAATCCGGCCGTCGTAGGTCACCCGGGCGTCCTGGGCCATGTCGGGCTCGCCGAGCACTCGAATGACGAGGAGATCATTGGGTTGGATCTTCCGATTGGCGAGTTGCGCCGTGGCCGGCAGGACCAGGGCTGCCATACCCAGGGCAACCAGCAGCGATTTCAAGATTTTGATTGTCGTTTTCATTTTAGAAGCCGATAGAAACTTGCAATATGACACGGTTGGCGTGGTAATCGTTCAGAGCCATGGTGGCGGCGGCCAAGGCACTCTCGAACTCGGTGGTGAATTTCTCGTACTGATAGGCCAGCGAGGTGGTCAACCACGCATTGGGCTGGTAGGCTAGGGAAACCGAAGCCACATAGGTTTGATCGTTGCGCGCTTGGTTAATGCCGGCTTGGCTGATTCGGTCGCCATAGTCTCCAAAGGTTACGCCACCCTGGACCCGGGTCAGCCAACGGCCCGACGTACCGATCCCTTGCGTGAACGTGAGATTGACTTGATCGGAAATAAAAGACTGGTTGGCCACTTGGGACGAAGCCCTTACCCGGCGGTTGTAGGTGAGGTTGAAGAATCGACGGGCCGATTGAACATAATTCAGCCTCATGACCACGGCGGGCGAGCTGGACGCCGTTGTCCCCGCGTTGTCGCCGCTGAAACTTCTGACCTCATATCCCACCCTGACCGATCCTTCCAAACGTGCCGTAAATTCTCCTTCCGCGCCGAGGAACCCGCTATAGACAGTGGATGGCGAAGGATCCGCCTGTTGCGAAAGGTTTTTCTCCGGGTTGGTACGCGCACCCTGGAACTCCCCGAAGACGTTAATCCGTTCGGTGGGATTGTAGCCGGCACCCAAGATTCCTCGGAGCGTGTTCTGATCGTAGAGGTTGATCTCCTGGAGGTAGTCGGTCCGGTCATGCTCGAACCCGAGATACGCATCCGTCTTCATGGTCGCATCGTAACGAAGCTGGTAATCATCATTCCACAGGAACCGCCGGATCGGTGTCCGATCCCGGACGGCCGTGGACCCTCCAAGAATCGTGTCCAACCACTGAAAGTCGTCATTGCCTCGGAGCACAAACCGGCCGAACTCAAAACGGTTGTCCACCATCACCCGTTGCTGGTTGGCGTTGAAGTCGGAATTCTCGGTGTAAAGAATCTGGTCAAAGAATGCCGTGACCCGGGCGAAATTCTCCGGATTGCGGCCGTACTGAACCTCTAGTCCGGGACTGATGTACCAAAGGACGTCCGACTCAAGAGGCGGATTGAAGGTGGAGCCGGATGATTCAGAACCTCGGGACGCGTAAAAAAGGTTATCGGTGAACCGAGCGCTGAAATCGAACTGGGGCTGGATGAGGAACCGACCGGGATCAAATGACAGGATTTGAGCCGCCTCCACACCCAGCGCCTTGGACGCGACTGGCATCGTTGTCAAGGTTGCCCACATAATCGCCTGCCGTATTGAGTGAAGCCAGGTTCCTTCCTTCGAGAACATCAAAATTTTGAGGTTTGGCGTGCCGGTCGGGGCTGCTTCCGCAGCAACCGGGTGGAAAGCAACGTTCATGCCGCCTTCCTCCGTCGCCAAGTCTTTGCCCGGCGAGCTCCGGTCGATCACCTCAACCGCCCGTCCTTTCCTCGAATTCGGGGCAAAAGTAAATGAATTTCCGACTGCCCGGCAACCGAGCGGGCTGACCACCTGGGATGGCTCTGAAAAGGTGACGCTCAAACCCCAAGCAATCCACCGGCATCAAACAGGCCCCGGACCAAATTGCGCTGCGGCGGACGGAAAATATCGCTGCAGGAAACCGGTCAACGGTCGAAGCCTTTGATCGGTATGCACCCACGTCAGGCCCTCCGTCTGCGCCACCGCAGCCAGCAAGCGGTCCACCGGATCTCCGTGTGGCCATTCCCAAAGCCCCGCAACCCGGGCAGCTTCAAACGTCACCGGCGCGAGACGGTAGCCGCTCGTGGCCTCCGCCAGCCATCCGGCCGGATCCGGCGCTGGCAGCTTCCGATGGCACCACTTGTACAGCATTTCCTGAATGGAGAGCGGGCAGAGCCAGAACTCGCTGACCTCCTGTTCCAGAAATCGAGCCAGGTTCCGGCTCATCGGTAGTCCATGATAGCGTCGCCACCACAATCCGGAATCAATCAAGGCGCGCATCGCCGCCCTTCTCCCACGTCGCAAACGCCGGCTCGTCCAGATCAATCCCCGCATACTCCTCCGCATTGAGAGGCGTCGCGGAAACGGGCGGGGGGCCGGGGCGTTGAATCGCCACCAGCCGTGCCACGGGCTGTCCATGCCGGGCGATCACCACCTCTTCTCCCCGCTCGGCCCGTCGCAGGAGATCCGCCAACTGGCTTTTGGCCTGGGCTACGGACGCTTGCATGACCATAAGAATGGTCACTTTGGACATCCGATCAAGGCTCCCCCAAGTCGCTGGGCGTCGCCTTCACCACCTCGCAACGCGCCATTGAGCGACTGGAGCGGCTTGGCATCGTGCAGCAGGTTGGCACCGGAAAACGCGATCGGGTCTATTGCGCGAAGTCGTTGCTCGACATCCTGGAAGAACCGGCGCAGTTGGTGGCCGGAGGTTATTGACGGACTTCCCGCCGCCGCTTTCATCGCGGCAAACAGTTCCGGCCCCATTGAAGGCCGGCGAGTTCCGCGGTCAGCCGCAGGGCGTTTTGGAGGACTTCGTGGTCCCGCGAGCCCGTGATTCGGTGGATGCCTATGAATGCAAGTGGAGCCCGCTTCAACCGGACCTCCGAAACCGGGCCGCCTTCCGGGCCGCCCATCCTCAGGGACGAAACTTTGTCGTGGTTCCCCAGCGAATGGAGCCCGCTGTGCGTCAAATTGCCGGTATTGAGTTTGACGCGGCTGTTCGTCCCAAAGGATCAGCGGCCTGTCCAAGTCAGATTCGATACCCTCCGGCATCCTCAGGTTTGATGAACATCACCCGGTCCGCTTGCCGGCCACCCGGATCCCCAATAACGGCTTCCGCTTCGCGGCCGACCGGTATTGAATGAGGCTTTCCCTCGCACCGTCCGCCCCGAAACTTCCGTGAACCGTCTTCTCCAGCTTTTGCTCCTCGGACTCGCCGGCTGGACTGTCGCCGGCGTGGCTCAGGCGCCGGAGGAAAACGCGGTCCTGCATCGCGCTATCAACCTCAATGGACCGGCGTTGCAGATCGATGGTCAAGCCTGGGAATCGGGGGACACCACCAACCTGACGGTCACGGGAAATGCCTTTGAAAACCAGTCGGTTGCCCTGAAGCCCGCCACCGATCGGGAACGCGCCCGGATGATTCGGAGCAGCCGTTGGGGCAGCCAAGTGGACCTCGAGCTGACCGGCGTTCCTCCAGGGCCGTTGCAAGTGTTTCTGTACGTGTGGGAAGACAACCACAGCGAGCGGTTCGACCTGCTCGTCAACGGGCAGCTCGTGGTGGACGGATTTCACAGCGGGACGGCGGGATCCTGGAAGCGGCTGGGGCCCTGGGCCGCGGCGGCAGCGGACGGCAAGCTGACCGTTTCCGCCCAGGCCCCCGGGCACGGAGCGGCCAATCTTTCCGGTATCGAAGTCTGGTCCGGTATCGGTCCGATCCCCGCGTTCACTTCACCCGTAAAGACCGCTCCCGCCACGCCCGAGCAGATCGCCTTTTTCGAACAAAAAATCCGGCTGGTGCTGGTGGACCGGTGTTACGAATGCCATAGCGCCAGCACCCCCAAACTCAAGGGCGGACTCCTGCTCGATTCCCAGGCCGGTTTGCTGAAAGGAGGAGATTCCGGGCCGGCCCTCACGCCGGGAGATCCCGAGGCGAGCTTGCTGATCACGGCCATCCGTCATGCCAACCCGGACCTTTCCATGCCGCCGCGGCAGAAGCTGACCGACCTGGAAATCGCCGCCTTTGAGGAATGGATCCGGATGGGCGCTCCCGACCCGCGGACCGACGACACCGTGGCCATCACCCGCGCCCGGGAGGCCATCAACTGGGAGCAGGCCCGGGAATGGTGGTCATTCCGGCCCTTGCAGAATCCAGCGCCCCCCGCGGTGAGGAAGGCTGACTGGCCGGCCACTGACCTCGACCGGTTCATCCTGGCCCGCATGGAACAGGAGGGACTGACGCCTGCCCCCGACGCCGATCGCCGCACTCTGATCCGCCGCGTCACCTTCGACTTGGTGGGATTGCCTCCCAGCCCCGCCGAGGTGGAGTCCTTTCTCGCGGATCGCTCGCCCGATGCCTTCTTACGGGTGATCGATCGTCTGCTGGCTGCGCCCGCCTACGGAGAGCGCTGGGGACGCCATTGGTTGGATGTCGTCCGTTATGCCGATTCCGCCGGGGACAATTCCGATTTCCCCATCCCGCAGATGTATCGTTACCGCGACTGGGTCATTCGCGCCTTCAACCGCGACCTGCCCTACGATGAGTTCGTCCGTGAGCAACTGGCCGGCGACCTCCTTCCCGCGGCGAATCCCGAGGAAGCCCAATCCCGCATCATCGCCACCGGTTACTTGGCGAATGCGCGGCGGTTTGGTTCCCGCGTCGATGACTACCCCCAGCACCTCACCATCGAGGACACCATCGACAATCTAGGACGGTCATTCCTCGGCCTCACGGTCAACTGCGCCCGGTGCCACGACCACAAGTTCGATCCGATCAGCGCGGCCGACTATTACGGCTTGTATGGCATCTTCCACAGTACCCGGTATCCGTGGCCAGGCATCGAACTGGAGCAGCGCCAGCGGGACCTGGTCCCCCTGGTGGCTCCCGATCGTCTGGCCGAAGCCAAAGCCATCAAGAAGAACCGCGACCAGGAGCAACGCCGGCTCGAAAAAGCGGTCCAAAAGTTGAAAGATGCGCTCAAGGAGAACAAAGAAGAGGAAAAGAAGACGGTCGAAGCCGCCATCAAGGACGCCGAAAAAGCCGTTCGCGAGCACGCCGCCCAGCCCCTTCCCTACGAACTGGCTTACGCGGTGGCGGAGGCGTCGAAAATCGAGGATGTGCCAGTCCAACTGAAGGGGGATCCCGCCAAGCCGGGCGATGTGGTCCGCCGGCGGTTTCTGACGGTACTGAAAGGGGAGGAAGTACCCGCTTCGGAGCCCGGCAGCGGACGGCGGCAGCTCGCGGAATGGATCGCGAATGAGAACAACCCGTTGACCGCCCGCGTGATGGTGAACCGCATTTGGCTGCACCATTTCGGCACGGGACTCGTCCCGACCCCCAATGATTTTGGCCGGCAAGGCAAGCCGCCCAGCCATCCTGAGCTCCTCGACTGGCTGGCCCACGAATTCATGAAGTCCGGCTGGTCCGTCAAGGCGTTGCACCGGTTGATTCTTCAGTCGCGAACGTACCGATTGAGCAGCCAGCCCACCGCCGAAGCCGCCGCCCGCGACCCGAACAACGAGTGGCTCAGCCACTATCCTAGGCGCCGGATCGAGGCCGAAGCTCTCCGCGACACCCTGCTCGTCCTCGGGGACAATCTCGACACCACTCCCGCCGGACCGCATCCGTTTCCGCCGGAGTCGGAGTGGAAGTTCACCCAACACCATCCGTTCAAAGCCGTCTATGATTCGCGTCGCCGCAGTGTGTACCTGATGACCCAGCGGATTCAGCGGCATCCTTACCTGGCCATTTTCGACGGAGCCGATCCGGCCGCGAGCACCCCCGTTCGCCTCACCAGCACCACCCCTTTGCAGGCGCTGTACCTGCTCAATGACGCCTTCGTGCATGAACAGTCGCAACGGTTCGCCGCCCGGCTCATGCGGGAGGCGGACGGTGACGATCGGCGAATGGCTTGGGCCTACCAGTTGGCCTTGGGACGTCCCCCGGAACCGGACGAACTCAAAGAGGGGTGGACATTTCTACAGGCGGTCCGATCCCGGCTGGCCGCCAACGAAGAGAAATCGGCCAACGCGGACGAAGAATCTTGGCAGGCCTTCACCCGCGTGCTGTTCCGACTCAACGAATTTGTGTACCTTGATTGAAGGATCCCGAAGTTGCGCATGAAACCCATCCCTTTGCTCCGCCGACGCGAACTGCTCCGCAGCCTGGTCGGCGGCTCGTTGCTCCTGCCGGGGCTGGTCTCGCACCTCCTGGCGGAAACGGACGGATCCGCGCCTGATCCCCTGGCCCCCAAGGCGCCGCACGGTCCGGCCCGAGCCCAACGAGTGATCTTCATCTTCTCCAATGGCGGCGTGTCCCACATGGACACGTTCGACTACAAACCCCAACTGTTCGCCGCCGACGGCAAGACCCTGGGCATCGGCGGCGGTCTCTCCAATCAGCAGCGCCGTCTGCTGCGGCCCGGCTGGGAGTTCCGGCCCGGGGGGAAATGCGGCACGCTGGTCAGCGACCTCTTTCCGCACCTGCGCGATTGCATGGACGACATCTGCCTGATCCGCTCCATGAAATCCGACGACAACGAGCATTACCAAGCCACGCTGGGTATTCACACCGGGTCGTTCTTCTTCTCCCGCCCCAGCATCGGCTCCTGGGTCAGCTACGGGCTCGGGACGTTGAACCGGAATTTGCCATCCTTCGTGGTGTTGTCCGCCGGTTCGCCCTATGCCGGTACCCAGATTTTTAACAACGACTTCCTGCCGGCGTATCACCAAGGCGTTCGCGTGGTTCCGGGAAAGGAACCAATCGCCAACCTCGACCGGCGAACCCAGCCGGCCGACGTCCAGGAACTCGAGCTCGGTCTCGCCGAAGCCCTGAACCGGCGTCATCTCCAGGCGCGGGGATTGGACAACGAACTCGCCGCCCGTCTGCGCACCTTCGAGACCGCCTTCCACATGCAGACCGAGGCCCGTGAGGTATTCGATCTTTCGAGCGAGACCGATGAAACCCACGCCCTCTACGGCTTGAAGCGCGGTCAAACCGACGGATTCGGCTGGCAATGCCTGGTCGGTCGCCGACTCGCCGAACGCGGTGTCCGCTTCATCGAGCTGGTGGATGGCAGCTCCAGCCACAACTGGGATCAGCACGGCGACATGGCCGAACACGCCCAGCATGCCAAGGTCATCGACCAACCCATCGCCGGTTTGATCCGCGACCTGAAGCGGCGGGGAATGCTGGATGACACGCTGGTAGTGTGGACCACCGAATTCGGCCGGACCCCCGGGGTCGATGGCGAAAAGGGACGCGGACATCACAGCGCCTGTTTCTCCTCCTGGCTGGCGGGCGCGGGGATCCAAGGCGGCCTCACTTACGGCAGCACCGACGAAATCGGCGCGACCGTGGCCGAGAACCGCGTCCACGTGCATGACTTCCACGCCACCATCCTGCATCTGCTCGGCATGGACCATGAGCGCCTAACGTTTCGCCATGGCGGTCGGGACTATCGGCTGACGGATGTCCATGGTCAGGTGGTCCGTGAGTTGATTGGCTAGCCTGGATCGTTCATAGCCGTTCGTCGCGAGACCCGGCGAACGTCGGTCGGGCAAGGCGGCCGAAGCGGTTCCGAGACGGGCGGTCGGGGAACAGACTGTCCGGTGCGACCCCGAGAGTCCCCCGGCTCTTCCACTTCCGGCCCAAACTTTGGGCTTTGAGCTTCCGCAAACCCGTTCGTAGCGTCCCGCCCTCGTTATGCACGTGCTCGTTTGCGATCCGATTTCGCCGCGGGGAATCGCCTTTTTCCAGGCGCGTCCCGAATTCCAGGTCACCGTCCTGCCCAAACGTCTTTCCGAAGCGGAGCTGCTCTCCGCCGTCGCCGAGGTGGATGCGCTGGTGGTGCGGTCGGAGACCAAGGTGACCGGGAAGGTCCTGGAGGCGGCCCGGCGTCTGAAGGTGGTCGGGCGGGCGGGGGTCGGCGTTGACAACGTGGATGTCGAGACCGCGACCCAGCGGGGCGTGGTGGTCATGAACACCCCGGCGGGCAACACGATCACCACGGCGGAGTTGACCTTTTTCCTGCTCGGCGCTTTGGCCCGCCGAATTCCCGCCGCCCACGCCACCATGGCCGCCGGCCAATGGGATCGGAAGGCCTTCCAGGGAACAGAGCTCTTCGGCAAGACCTTGGGCGTGCTGGGCGCCGGCCGCATTGGCGCGGAAGTCAGCCGACGGGCGCAGGCCTTTGGCATGCGGGTGCTCGCCTACGATCCCTTCCTCACTGATGCGCGAGCCCGCCAGCTCGGCATCGAACAGGCGATCGACCCCGACGGGGTGTATCGCGAGGCCGATTTCATCACGGTGCATATGCCGGTCACCCCCGAAACTCGCGGGATGATCAACGCCGCTTCCATCTCCCGGATGAAGCCGGGAGTACGCCTCGTGAACTGCGCCCGCGGTGAGATCATCAATGAAACAGACCTCGTGGTCGCTCTGGAGTCGGGACGGGTCGCCGGAGCGGCCCTGGACGTCTATTCCGTGGAACCGTTGCCGGCCGACCATCGCCTGCGCACCCTTCCCAACGTCGTCCTCACCCCGCATCTCGGGGCGAGCACCGAAGAGGCTCAGGAAAAATGCGGCCTGGAGGTGGCGGAGATCATTACCGGATTCCTCCTGACCGGCGAAGTTCGCAATGCCGTCAACCTACCGGGTGTGGACGCCAAGACTTATGAACTGGTGAAACCTTACCTGATGCTAGGGGAGAAACTCGGACGCCTGCTTGGCCAGTTGGCCGGCAGCCCGGTGGACCGATTGCACATCACGTTCGGGGGAAAAGCACAGGAGTTGCCGCAGACCGATCCGGTGACCCGGGCCATCCTGCTTGGCTTTCTCAACCACCGGGAGATCAAAGACCTCAACAACATCAATGTCCGCGGAGTGGCCACGGCCCTCGGCATCTGCGTCGAAGAGAAACGGTCGGATGAACCGGTGACCTTCAACGAATGGCTGCACGTGCAGGCGTTCCACGGGACCACCAAGGTCATTTCCGCCGGCGGAACGTTCTTCGGCTCGCCCAACAATCCCCGGATCGTCCGATTGTTCAGCCAGCCCGTGGAAATCCCGATCAGCGGCACCCTCCTGCTCATTCGCAACCAGGATCGGCCGGGCATCGTCGGACAACTGGGAACCGTCCTGGGTGCGCACGGCGTCAACATCGCCACCATGTCGTTGTCCCGCGATGATGCCGGTGGCCAGGCCTTGACGGTTCTGCATCTGGACAGCGTTCCATCACCAGCCGCGCTGGTGGAACTGGTCAAAGATCCCGCCATCACCAACGTCCGGGTCGTGACGCTGTAGAACGCAGCAGGGACGGCGGGCGGTGGGAGGAAGGATGCTCGTCTTGCTTCTCCTTGGTTGAATTTGCCAATCCGCTCGCGGGCGGGGGGGCGTATCTTGGATCGGTCCTTACCGGCAGGAGCGCGGGCGGCTCGCCCGCAGGACGACTCTAGGGGAAGCTCCAAGGGCCAACGTCCAAACGCCCAAGCCCTCGCTCCCAGGGACCGATCAAGCGGAGCCCGGGTATTTTAGGAGCTTGGGTCGTTGGAACTTCTTTGGAGCTTGGAGCTTGGCTTTTGGAGCTTGAGGAAGGGGATGGGCCGCTCTTTGGGCTCGGCCCGCGGCCTCAAGGACAAACTCAAGATGCGCGCTTAGCGAGGTGTTTGCTTAGAGCCGGTAGAAAAATTCAAAGAAGTCCGGTTTTCGCGGAACCCCTCCGAGCGGTAGTCCTGGTGGCGGTGGTTCGACGCGTCCTCGCTGCAAGTCCCTTTTCAATTTTCCAACCGGCTCTAAGATACTTCGGTCATGGAGTCATACTCCCAGTTTGGCGAAGATCGGCTGTTGTGGACCTACTTCGGCGGGAAAACCGATGGACTGTTCCTGGAGGCCGGGGCGAATCATCCCACCGTCTGCAGTCAGACTTGGCTGCTCGAACAACGCGGTTGGCGGGGCTTCCTCGTGGAACCCCTGGCGGCCAATTGCCAATTGCTCCGCCAAAGCCGGCCAGGAAGCCGCGTTTTCCAATGTGCGCTCGGCGCTCCCAAGCAACGCGGCCGGGCGTTGTTCTCGGTCGCCGCCGAAAGCGACGCGCTTTCCGGATTGGTCCTCAATGACGGCGTGACCGCCCGGCGCGTGGACGAAGTGGAAGTGCGCACCCTGGACGAGGTCCTCGCAGACGCCGGCAATCCGAAATTGGATTTCGTGTCTTTGGACGTCGAAGGAGCCGAGTTGCAGGTGTTGCAGGGATTTGACCTCGAACGGCATCGGCCGGCCGTGCTGCTGGTCGAAGATCATCTCCAGCAAATGCGGGTACACTTTCATTTGGTGCGACGCGGGTATCGTTTGGTCAAGCGCACCGGATGCAACAATTGGTATGTCCCGGCAGCCGTTCCGTTCCCGCTCACCCGCGGTTGGGAGAAACTCGGGCTCGCCAAGGAGATCTGGTTGGATACGCCGGTTCGCTGTGTGCGGTTCTTCTTCAAGCGCCGTTTTTCTTCCTCAAAGAGGAAAGCGGAACTGAATCATGGGTGAAGGTGCCGGCGCCGATAGACCCGGCAATCCAGCAGGACGGAATGGCGGAGTTGAAATAGGCTCGCCCAACGTCCCATCGCGGCCGGCCTGCTGGACCGATCGCCAGCGGCTGGGATGGAGACCCGGCCCAAAGAGAGGTTTTGATCCATCGACCCGGAACAAGCCGGGCCTTCTGTCAGGACGACTTTCCTGTCGGCGGAATGGGGATGGTTCGGACGGAACTTCCTCCGGATAGACCGCCGGGACTGCGGACAACGGATTCCCCCGCGGCCAACCCTCCCAACACTTCCACCCACGGTCCTTGGCGCCGGCCCGTGACAATCCGGCGTTCCAGGGCGGTGTTGGTCACCACGACGAAGGCCTTCTCGGTGCCGGCAAAGGTCACCAGCGAATCCGCGGGAATGGCCAAGGCTGGCTCGGCCTCGACCGTAACAATTTCCGCGCGGACAAAGGCACCCGGCCGAAGATGGCCCGGATTCTTCAGTTCCCCTTCCACCCACAGCAGGCGCGTCCGCTCGTCCAAAGCCGGACTGACCCGGACGATTTGGCCGGTGAACCGGTTGGTATTCCCGTCCACCGCCACCCGCAGCGTCTGCCCGACCCGAACCTCGGTGGACTGGCGTTCGGGCACCGGCAGGCGCACTCGCAACGGATCCACCTGCACGACCGCCAGGACCGGACTGCCTGCGGGGAGGAATTCCCCGGTATTGACCAGCCGTTGCTGTACCACGCCGTCGAACGGGGCACGCAGGGACGTGTCGGTAAGCTGCTGGCGGGCGATCTCATATTCGGCCCGCCGTTGGGCGAGAATGGAGCGGCGTTCCCGGGCATCCTGTAGGGCATCGTGGTACCGGTTGAACATGACTTGGTGCTCCGCAGTCGCCCGTTCCAACTCCGCCTGGGAACTGATGTTCTGCGCCTGAAGCTTTTTGACCCGTTCGAGCCCCGCCTGCGCCTCGTTGAACAGCGCCCGGGCTTCACGCACGATCGGTACTTTCTCATCATCTACCTGGTCGTCCTCTCCCTCGATCGGCAGCCCCAGGCGCGCGCGCGCCTGAGCCAGCAAGGCCGCCGACTGCTGGACTTGTAGCTCGTAGTCACGCGGTTCGACCTGCGCCAAAACCTCTCCGGTGCGAACAGGACTTCCCACGTCCACCCGCAACGTCTTCAGGCGGCCGGCGGTCTTAGTACTCAGGGTGGCGCGATCCAGCGCTTCCAGGGTCCCGAGCACGGTCAGCACCCGGTCCCACGGACGCGTCTCAACCAGGCTCGCCTGGACCTCGACGGCTTCCGGGGGCGGAGCGGATTCCGCTTCCGAGCCGCCGTGGCAACCCGCCGTGGCCAGCAGCAGCACCAACAGCAACGTACATCCTACCCCTCGACCACGGGGCTTGGCCTCGGTGGGCTGGCAATGAAACGGCATTCAGGGAATTCGGAACTGATTCCGAAGGTAAGAAGGACGCGGTATCCGTCGAGCGATTCATGCAAAATTTCTTCGATTCGGGCGGGCAGCCAGGTCGCTGACGACGTCGTGGACCCCCACGCCAGAGGGCGATTGAGACCTCAGTCCGAGGGAAAGATGACCAAGCCCCAGGTTTAAGTTCCAAGCTCCAAAACCCAAGCTCCAAAGAAGTTCCCAGTCGGGGCAGGAGTGCGGACGGCTCGTCCGCACGAATCCTTGGTCTGCAGTGGGACGTGGAAAAGACGGCATCCTGCGTTTGGAGTTCCGCCTTTAGGCGGAGGAGGGCTCGGCTTCTCCTGTGGGTTTGGTTGTTCTCCGACACGTCGGAGCAAGGGACGGCTCCGCCGGCTGAAGCCGGGACTCCGTACCTTCCGCGTGTCTTCCCATCACCTACGGCTCATCCTTCACCCGGCGGATGGCTGGCATGCGTTTCCACCCGGTGTCTGTCCGGATGAAACGCGCTTGTTCTTCGATGACGCTGTGTTGTTCCTGCCGCTGAAGGGTGAACAGAACTTCGTCAGGCCCGGTCTGCGCGCGACTCACGACGCGGTATCCGGTGAAGGGTCCCACCCCCTGTCCCAAGAAAATTTCATAATGATAGCCTTCGCCCGCCGGCTCAGTGGGGGACCACCACAGGTCTTCAAACTTCACGTCTCGATTGCGGCCAGCGTAGGACCACCAGAAGGTTTCCAGGGCCGCTTCCGGCGAAGCAAAGCCCCGGTTCTGCAAGGCTTCCGCGGCAACGAAGTCCGGGTGGTCCGCCGGAGTCCGCCCTTGCATGAGGCGTTCCAATTCGTCGGAAGCGTTGTGGGAATCCCTGCCCGGATCCACCGCGGGATCCGGCTGGACGGTTAGCTCACGCATAAGCTGGGCCACAGTTGCGCGGGCCTGCAGCAGTTCGGGTGAAGGTGCGCCGCTGGAGGACCGCGGCTCGGTGGAGTTGGCTGAGTTCTCTGCCGGGGAACGATCCGGGGATTCAATTGGGGTGACGTCGGCCAGTTGCGTTCGCAGGCGGCGGATTTCCCGCCACTGGACCAGAGCCAAGACCACGGCCACCGCGGTCCAACTCCAGAGAATCAAGGACAGCACTGCTCGTCCCGGGATCCATCGGGCGGGCGACCTGTGTCGAAGCGGTGAGTCATTCATGGCTGCGTGGGTTCCAGCGGATCAGAATTCGCTTCGCCCGGCTCGGCAGGCAGGCGCCATACAGTGATGGGGAGCAGCTTCCAACCCGAATGAGTTCGGCCAAACACCTGGGTCTCGATCCTGGGTTTCTCGTCGAGGCGATGGTGGGTGAAGTCGATTTCTGCCCGATCCTCCCAGTCGAAGCGCACGGTCAACAATTCCACCGCTTCGCCCGACTCCTGAGCCTTCTTCGCCTCAGACTGGAGGAGCCGTTCCAGCGCTTCCTCGCTCTGGCGCTCGGCGGCGATCCGAGCGGCCTGGTCAGCGGGCAGCAGCATCAGTTCGAGTGTTCGGTCCGGGTCAGCTTGCTGCTGAGCGGCCATCAGGGATTGCAGCGCGGCTTCGGGAGTGGCCGATCCGGCCTCGGTCAACTCGGCCACGGCCACCCGGTTTCCCGGCTTCAGGAGGACCGGTCCCTCCACCGGGTCGGGAGGAGCCGCCGGACGCGAACGGAGAGCCGCTTCAGCAAGCTGACGACGCAGCTCGGCTGCCCGCGCCTGGAGTCGGGCCAGTTCCTCCTTCTCGGTGTCGGGCGATGATCCACCTGACAAATCGTCAGAGACGATCGCCGGCGCGGGAAGGATCGCCTCCCTGGCTACCACCCTCTGGCGGAGGACGTTGACCTCATTCTGTTGAACCAGTACCAGCGCGGTTGCCAACGACGCGGCGGCGACCGTGGTGAGCGCCTTGAGACTGGCGAACTGGGCCAAACCCGCCGTTGCCACGGGGAGCGGCGCGTGAGCCGCCGCCGCGACCGCCGCCGTCACCGAAGCTTCCAAGGTGGAGGGAGCCGAGTGGGAACCCAGGGCTCCCAGCATCAGCGAGAGCGAGGCCACCGAGGGATGGTGACCCCGGCCTGCCAGGATTTCGCGTAGTCGCTCCAAGGCTCGTTCCACTCGCTTCCGCGCTGCGTCTTCGCTGAGCCCCAGCATTTGCCCAACCGACCGATAGTCCTTCTGCTTGAAAAAACGGAGCAGGATGGCCGTGCGATCGGGTTCGGAAAGGCGCTGCAAGGCATCGTCGATCAGGGGAAACAAATCGTCGTCTTCCGGCGTGGAGCGGGCGTTCAGTTGCTGCAATCTCATGGCTTCAATCTCCCGGGAAGCACGTCGCTGGTCGGTGCGCACCAGTTTCGCCGCCCGGAACGTGGTCGCCTGATAGAGCCAGCCTGCCAGGATCACCCTGGGGGATAACGAGCGGGCCTTGCGGGCCAGGTCCAGGAACACACCCTGCGCGATGTCTTCGGCCGAAGCCGGGCTTCCAGTGGTCCGGAAGGCGGCGGAGTACACCAGGTTCAGATACCGCCGAACCACTTCGGCGAAGGCGGGGTCAGACTGGTGTTCGACGAAGGCGGCGATCAGATCGTGGTCGGAAGGATCCATCATGCTTTGCTTATCACACCCGGAGGACCCGGGTTCCGGACGGAGGAATATCGCCGGATAGGTTGGAGGTAGGAGAGCTGGATAGGTCGTTATACGAGAGAGGGAAGGAGGCGAGGGGAAAGCTCAAAGCTCAAAGCTCAAAGAAACTCAGAGTTGCGGAAGGTTCGGAGTCCCGGCTTTAGACGGCGGAGCGGTGGAGCTCATCCGGCAGGTTGGTCATGCTCAGTTGCGTCGGCCGGCGCGGCGGAAGGAGGCGAGGAAAGGCTGAAGCGTCAGCCTCTCCATCGTTTCCCGTCACGACTTCAGACACCGGGCGGATTCAGAGGGGGACGAGCAGCAACTCGTCCCTACCGATCAACGTTCCCGAGCAAACACCGCCAACTGGGTCGGCGCACCCACGGCGGAATCTTCCGGGCCCACCGGCAGGAACCGCACCGCATACCCGTTCGCCACAGCCAGCCGACTTGCCCAGGACTGAAATTCCGCCCGCGTCCATTCGAAGCGGTGGTCGCGGTGGCGGAATCGGCCACCAGTTGGGACAGGGCGTCGCTCACCAGACTATGGCGATGCTTGAGGTAGCGGCGGGCGATCAAGTCGCGGGCCGGGTGGGTGGAGAGCCAGCCTTCTCCGCGCCGGAGCAGCTTGGCCACTTCGTTGTCGCCCACCCAGTAATGCTTATCGTTATCGAGCACCGGAATGAGCACGTACAGGTGGCTTAGAGCGACCGGCAGCGGCAGGGACGCTTCCAGCTCCACTTGCTGGAACGGGTTATCACCCCGGTCGGGAAACTGGGCGTCCAACGGCCGCCGGGTGGAGCGAACCTGATACCCCAGCGGCTCGAACAGCGTTCGGAAAACGTCCGCCCGCCGCGACAGGGCAACACCGGCAGACGGAGGGTCAACGGCAGAGGTGTCGCAGTGAGACCGGGACGATCCGGTGATTCGCGCCCGGCCAGTGCCGTACCGAAGACTTCGGCTATCGCCACGCTTAGGAAGGACGAGGCGGCGTAGGGTCGATCGTTGACGTAGCGATCGAGGAACCCGCCTTCACCGCTCGAGCCTCGCTGATTTCGGACGAGCCCGACTGGATCGACCTCCACCAGCAGGGCGACGGTGCAGCGTTCTTCGGTGGCCTCCGGATAGAACACCTGGGCCCGACCGAAGGTCAGGTCGAAGGACTGCACGCGCGCCGGATTTTTGCGCAACAGGTATCCGAGGTCGGTGGCGGGCCGATGCGTAGTGGAAAGGGTGAGCAGTATTCGATGTTTTCAGAGTGTCTGGCCTTGGCGTGAAAGGCGAGCTTGGTTTATCGCCCAAGCTCCAGGTAGGTACCGGCTGCGGCCGGTTCCCATCTGAATCCGCCCCGTATCGGAACGTGGCGAGGCGAATCAATGAATCCGAAATTGCCACCCAGGGTGTTGCGTGGGAAAGTGCCTGCCTTGCCGCATTACACACCACCGACCCGCTGTCCTTTTATCTCTTGGAATCCTCAAATCATTTCACGCATGTCCCCTCTTTCTCTCCTGCCGACTCCATCATGGTGCTGCCACCAGATCCGACGGGTGGCGGCCGGTTGCGCCACTGCCTTGCTCTTTTGCGGAATGCTGTCCGCACAGGCCGACGCCCTGCTTTTCGACCTAGGGGCCGACGCCACGCCCACCGTTCCCTCGGGGGGTGGAGAACCGACTTATTGGAACAACGTGGATGCCTTCCTCGGATCATTCGAGGAAGGCGAATTGGCCGGCCTGGTGACTACGACGGGCGATTTCAGCACGATTTCCTTGGTGATTCTCTCGCGGTTCAATGGCGCGAACGAGAACGGAACGACGGCCTTTGCCGACTTCCCGGTTACCGCCACCCAGGATTCCTTGTTTGGCAATACCGAGCTGTTTGGCGGCCTTGAAGACGTCACCCCGCGGTTCAAGCTGACCGGACTAGAGACGACCACGGCTTACCACCTGACCTTTTATGCGTCCCGGCTCGGAGTGTCGGACAACCGGGAAACCCGTTACACCGTGACCGGTGCCACCACCGCTTCGGCGGATCTCAACGTGGCCAACAATGTGAATCAGGTGGTCCAGGTCAGCGAAATGGCTCCGGATAGTGCCGGAGAAATCACCATCGAACTCAGCCCGGGCCCCAACAACGACAATGCCAATCACTTTACCTACCTGGGAGTGCTGCGGCTGGAAACCGCCACGTCGGACGGTCCGGCCTATCTCATCGATTTCGGTGCCGCGGGAACTCCCACGGAGCAGCAGGATCCGGCTCCGGAAGTGGCGTGGAACAACCTGACGGCGACCATCGGCACCGACCCGGAGGGCGAATTGAGCGGCTTGGTCACCACCAACGGAACCGTGACCGCCATGAGCCTCCGGATTACCTCCCGGTTCAATGGGGCCAACGAGGCAGGGACCACGGAAGGGACCTTGTTCCCGACCACGGCGACCCGGGATTCGCTCTTTGGCAACACGGAGGCCTTCGGCGACCTGGAGAATGTGTTGCCGGCCTTCAAACTCACCGGCCTCGATCCGAACTATCTCTTCCGTTTCACCTTTTACGCCTCCCGCACCGGCGCTGCGGACAACCGGGAAACCCGCTACACGGTGACCGGGGCCAATTCGGCCGTCGCCGACCTGAATGCCGCCAACAATGTGAACGAAGTGGTCGTGGTGTCGGACATTCAACCGGATGCCGACGGCGAAATCTCGGTCGCTCTGACTCCGGGACCGAACAACGACAATGCCAACCATTTTACTTACCTGGGGGTCATGCAGGTCGATTTCTCGCCCGTCCACACCCCGCGCTTGCTCATCGATCTGGGCGCGGCGGGCACGCCGACCGACTGGGGAACCGGCGACCCGGACCACCATTGGAACAACGTGACGGCGGACCTGGGGGGCACGGACGACGGCGAGTTGCCGGGCTTGCTGATGACCGACGGAACGGTAACGGAAATCAGCTTTCAAATGGTGTCACGGTTCAACGGCGCCAACGAAAATGGCATTACGGATGGCGGGCCTTATCCGGTCAGTGCGACCCGCGATTCCCTCTTCGGCAACACCGAGCTCTTTGGCGACCTGGAGAACCTCACGCCGACCTTCAAGTTGACCGGCCTGAATCCGGAGACGTCTTACGATCTGACCTTCTACGCCTCGCGCCTGGGGGTGGGGGACAACCGGGAAACCCACTATGCCGTCACCGGCGCAACGGAAGGATCGGCGGACCTCGATGTGGCCAACAACGAAACGGAGTCAGTGACCGTCCCGGACATCAAGCCCACTGCCGCGGGAGAGATCCAGGTAGCGTTGACACCCGGGATCAATAACGACAATGGCAACCACTTCGTTTATTTGGGCGTGTTGCAGGTGGACTGGGAAGCCGCGACGCCCGTTGAGCCGGCTTCGTTGACCGATCCTTCCTACGCCGATGGTTCCTTCAGTCTGCGCCTGAATGGATCCTCCGGGGTGACCTACCAGATCCAGAGAAGCCGTACCCTCTCGGGCTGGGACGATGTACAAACGGTGACCCTCAGCGGATCCTCCGAAGTGATCACCATTCCCCAGCCGGAGTCGGAGTATTTCTACCGGGCAGTGGGTCCTTGAGGGTTGCAAACGGACAGCCTTCACCAGCGCGGCAACTTGGCTTCAGAAACTCGGAGCGCCGGATTCCGCGGCCTTTCCTCTGTCATGTGGACTCGACTCTTTCTTGGGGTCTGGTTGGCGGCCGCCCTGGTGGAGAGCGGTTCGCTGCGGGGTCAGAGTGCCGGGGCCTTCGAGGAAGAGATCCGGGCGTTTGAAGAGGCGGATCGGCGGAATCCACCTCCGCCTCATCCAGTCCTATTTGTCGGCTCGTCCTCGATTCGACTCTGGAACTCGCTGGCGCGTGATTTTCGCGACTTCACGGTAATGAACCGGGGATTTGGCGGCTCACAGACCAGCGATGTCCTTCGCCTGTTCGATCGCATCGTCGCACCTTACCGCCCGGCGTTGATCGTGTTCTACGAGGGGGACAACGATCTCGCGGCGGGCAAGACTCCAGAGGACGTGTTCTCCGACTGGACCCGCTTCGTGACCCGGGTGGAACAGGAACTCCCGGAAACGGGGATCCTGTTCCTCGCCGTCAAGCCCAGCCCAAGCCGGATCGGATTCCTGGAGGCCACCCGGACCTTGAACGAACGCGTCCGGCACCATTGCGAATTGCATCCGCGATGCCGGTTTGTAGATGTCTTCACTCCGATGCTCGGGCCCGACGGACGGCCGCGGGCAGACTTATTCGCCTCGGACCAACTGCACTTGAATCCCGCCGGGTACGTCTTGTGGACCAGTCTGGTCCACCCGGAGATCGAAGCATGGGCCACGATGTTTCCGGTTCCTTCCATTCGCGCTGCGGCCAACGCCCTCCTCATCGATTTCGGTGCCCCGGACCTGCCGACCGGAATCGGAGGCGCCAGTTCGGCCCTTCATTGGAACAATGTCCCGTCGTCGATCGGAGCGAGCCACACCGGTCGGATCGAGGGAATCGTAGCGACCGACGGCACGGTCACGGGCGTCTCCTTCCGGATGCGGTCGCGGTTTAACGGCGCCAATGAGAACGGAACCCTCAGCTCACTCCTGTTCCCGGAATCGGCCACCCGGGATTCCCTTTTTGGAAACATCGAATCCTTTGGCGGTCTTTCCCATATCACCCCTCGATTCGAGTTGGCCGGACTTTCGGCGGGCGTTCCTTATACCTTCACGTTCCATGCCTCTCGCCTGGGAGTGAGCGACAACCGGGAGACACGTTATGTCGTCACCGGCGCGACGACCGATTCGGCAATTCTTAACGCCGCCAATAATGTGGAAGGCACGGCGTTGGTGGCCGGAATGGTTCCGGATGACCAAGGAACCATTTCCGTGTCGTTGACCCCGGGAACGGCGAACAACAATGCCAATCATTTCACCTATCTGGGCGTACTGCGGGTCGATTCCGAAGGCCCGGAGAAGCAAAGCTTCCTGTTCGATCTGGGAAGTGCCGCCTTCCTCACCGGAACCGTCGAGACAACGCCTTCCGAAGTGTGGAACAATCTGACGTCCGACCTGGGTACTCTCAACGGAGCGACGCTGGAGAACCTCCGCGCCACCAACGGCTTGGCCACCGGCATCGCGCTGACCGTGCTCTCCCGATTCAACGGGGCGAACCGGGACGGCACGACCGAAGCGCATGCTTATCCCGCCTCGGCCACGGCGGATTCTCTTTTCGGGAACATCGAGGCGTTCAACGGAGGGGAGAACATCCTGCCCGTCCTGGAGCTGTCCGGGCTCCGACCCGATCAGGAATACCGGTTCACGTTTCATGCGTCGCGTCTCGGGGTCAGCGATAGTCGGGAAACGCGTTATACCGTAACGGGTCGCTCCGTGGCCTTCGCCGACCTGGACCCGGCCAACAACATCAACCAGGTGGCCGTGGTGGCGGGTTGCCTCCCGTCTGCGACGCGGACCCTGCGGATCGCGTTGACCCCTGGACCCAACAACCGGAACGGGAACCACTTTGTCTATTTGAACGCCTTGAGTCTCGAGTGGGCCGAGGCTTCGGCGGAAACCGGCCCCATCTTCAGCGACCTGGCCTACCATGAAGGGAAGTTTCAGATGCTCCTCCGTGGGACACCTGGGGTGGCTTGGCGTTTGGAGCGGACCCGTGACCTCCAAGCGTGGGAGTCCGTTCAAACGATCACCCCGGATTCCGATGGCCAACGGGTCGAGATTCCCCAGGCGGAGTCCCACTACTTTTATCGCGTGATCGAGGAGGTGCCCGCAACGCGGGGCCGTAACCGCGCGGCAGCCCTGCCGGGTAGAAGATGAGGGATCATTGACTTGGCACTTGGCATTTTTGCAGTTGCCGGAAAATTATAGATCAGAATCTATTCAGTTCATGATCCTTCTGCGCTGCCTCTTCGGATTGGCACTCCTGACTCCGTTTCACGGATGGACGGCCATCCCGCAGGCGTTGCGTTGGGTCTCGCCGGACCACGCAGTGCTTCCTCTCGGGGTCATGCATCCGCTGAAGGCGGAGGCGTCGAGCGGATTGCCGGTTCGATTTCGGGTCGTTAACGGTCCGGCCCTGATCGCTGGTGATCAATTGCTAGTGACCAATGTGGATATCGTGACCGTGGTCGCGGAACAACCAGGGGACTCGATGTTCGCCGCGGTGTCCTCAATGAAATCATTCAACGCTTATCGGGTGGATTTGGAACCGGAGCCCGGGTCCACCTTTGGCCATCAGGTTCGCGAGATGATCTCCGCGGGAAACCTCTTGCTGATCGCCGACAATCAGGTGGGATTCGGTATCATGGACTGCTCGGAACCGGGGCGCCCTCGTGAGCTGGGACGTTACCGGTCAACCAAGCGAGCGGAGGCCTTGGCGGCCTCCGAGACACACGCCTTCGTCTCGTTCTCCATCGGGGTCATCCAAGCCGTGAATCTCCGGGATCCCTCCCTGCCGAGGATGGACAGCCGGATTGAGGTTCCCGGAACAATCACCAGTCTGGCTTGGGAAGGCGGCCTTTTGTTTGCGGCCACAGGTGCGAACGGCTTGGCGGTGGTGGACGCACAAGAACCGAACAACCTGAGGCTCGTCGGTCACTACCGGGTGCGAGATGATCCCCCTTGGGGATCCGGAGTTCGCCAAGTCAAAGCCTCCGGAAAACGCCTCTATCTTGCGGTTACCGCGGGCCTTCAGATTCTGGATATCTCGAATCCATCTCATCCGGTGCTGATCGGGGGCTTTACTCAGTGGGGCATCTCTCAGGTCATCGTTCTGGCCAATCATCTGGTCGGAATTGCCCAGCAGGGACGGGTCACCTTCCTGGATGTCAGCAACGTCTCGCAGGTTCGGAAAGTCGGCCACTATGATTTCCTGGAGGGCACCGGCGGTATTTCCGGCATGCAGCGGAGCCAAGACTTTCTGATCTTGGCGGATCCGAATGGGAGTGTGGAAGTGGTCAATTTTCGACCGTCAGGATCTCCCCAACTGCTGGGTCAGTTTGTGAACTGGGACCGCCTCCTTCCCGGCGATTTTGGTCCCGTGTGGGTGTCTCCGGATGGGGGGCAGATTCTGGCCGCCGGAATTACTGATGGGATTCATCGGTTGCGGGTCACCCGACGCCTTCCCCAAGACCTCCAGTGGACACAGCCGACGGCCGACCGGTTGTTCCTGAATGAAGCACAGTCGCTGGAAGCCCATGCTTCCAGCGGACTGCCAATCGAATGGTCGGTGATTTCGGGTCCCGCAATCATCGAACAAGGCCTGCTGCAACTCACGAATCGTGGTTCGGTCGTCGTCTCAGCGCGGCAGGCGGGGACTCCGGAGGTTGCCGCAGCGGAGGTCCGGCGCACGTTCAATCCCACGGTGATCGAAACCGAGGCCCTCGGAAGGGTTTCGCTGAATGGGGTTCCCCATGATGTCCTGGTCACCAACAATATCGCTTATGTGGCGCTAGGTTCTTCGGGTGTGGACATAGTTGATATTAGCGATCGGTCACGCCCGTTGCGGCTGGGCTCGATCATCGGGCCGCAATCGGCTGGTCACCTCGCGGCGTCCGAAAGCTTGCTCCTGGTGACCGGAGGAGGCGAGCTGACCGTGGTGGATATCCAGGATCCATCGAACCCGGTACTCAGGGGAACAGCGACCCACTTCCCGGGGTCCTTTGATACGAGTGCGGTGGGTTCCATGGGGCTGGTGGCCGACGGGCCCAGCCACGTTACTGTTGTCGATTTGTCAAACCCTGACTTCCCGAAGAGGGTCGGATCATTTGGAATCGATTCTTATATTACCCACATTGATACCAAAGAGCATCTGGCCGCCGTCGGGGAATCGTCCCGAAGTATCTCTCTTTGGGATGTCCACGATCCGCTCCAAGCCGTGCTACGTTCCCGATTTCGCCCCCCTGGTTTCGTCTCGGTCAACGACCTGTGGATAGAACAAAACTCCCTGTTGGTGGCCACTCAAAATCCCAGCAATGGCCTCGACAGTCGCCTTGAGGTGTTCGACCTCACCGATGCCTCGAGGCCTCGATGGCGCGGACGAACAGAGCCCATGGGAGACTGGCTATACCGGGTGACTGCGTTCGACGGGTGGGCATTTGTCCGCCTGGGACGGGGGACGGTCTTCGTGGACATTCGTGATTCCACCCGTCCACGGATTGCCGGCGAACTTCTCGGAGCGCCATTGGTTGTTCCGTCAGCGGACCATCTGGTCGCCGCAACGTGGCAGCAGGAATTGGTGATCTATTCCTGGCGTGAAGCCATGCCGCAGACTTTGGACTGGCGAGAGCCGCCTTCCGCTGTGCTGTCACCCGGTGTATCCCATCCACTTGAGGCGCCGGCGTCCAGCCGGCTGCCGGTCCAATACCAAGTTGTTTCCGGTCCGGGCGAGATCAGGAACGGGGAGCTGGTCGTAACCAACGGTTCCCTGCCCCAGAGCGTGATCGTCGTAGCCTCCCAACCCGGAGGCCCAGGAGAGTTACCGGTGGAAGCGGTGCGGGTCTTCAACCAGATCTCCGTGGATTTTGAGCTACTTGGAGAACTGGAGACGCCGGTACTCGCTGTTGGGCTACAAGTGGCCAACGGTTATGCCTACGTGGCGCCCTTTGCGAATCAGTTGACCATCGTAGATGTCCGTGACCCGCGAGATCCCAAGCCGCTTGGCGGCGTCACCATCAATGGGACTGTGGCGGATGTCAGGCTCTCCGGTGGCTTCGCCTACGTAGCGAGCCTAGAGGGTGGAATGGTGGTGGTTGACGTCCACAATCCAGAGAAGGCCCGCGAAGTAAGTCAATTGCATCTTGGGAGCGAGCCCCACGGGCTGACACTCACGGATACCACGGCTTATCTGCTCACCCAGGAAGGCATCCGGATTGTTGATGTCTCCGATCCATTCCATCCGCGCTTGCTGGGACAATACGATACCGGCGCCATTTTCCCGGGGCGAGGGTTGGTGGAGCGCGATGGTTTTCTCTACGTGACGGAGTTCGACACACTTATGGTCTTAGATGTCCGGAATCCATCAACCCCTACGGTCGCCGGAACCCTGCCATCCGCGCTCGGGTCGGGAGCAATGGTCCTCGACGGCTCCCTGCTCTGGATGGAAGGCCTTTTTGGAGGGATTCACGCCGTGGATGTTTCCGATCCGACGATGCCCCGCCTGCTTGCCGTAAATGGTATTCCGGAGGGGGACAATTTGCAGGACAGCAAGGAAATGGCCCTGCGGGACGGGTTGATGTTTGCTTCAGGGCGCTCGGGACTGACTGCGGTTGAAATCGGCAATCCCCATCACTTGTTGATGGCAGGCAGCCATGAGATCGGCCCGAACTCGGTCCACCACGTGGCCCTTGAGGAGGATCGAGCCTATGTGGCTGCCGGCCACCGAGGTCTCCTTATCTTTCGAGTGCAGTCGGGTATTCGGAGGTCTATTGGAGACCTCTCCATTCCAAACCGTGGAGAGGTAGGAGAAATCGTGCCGCTTCCCCTGGTGACCTCCCAAGGGGACCCGCTCCTCTACGAAGTGGTCTCCGGCGCCGCGCGAGTAGCGGACTCTCGGCTCACGCTGGAGGGCATCGGACCAGTGACGCTGAAGGCCGCTCTGCCCGGGTCGGATCGCTATCTCCCCGTGGAAATCGTCCGAGTCATCGCGGTGGATCCCATCCTTCTCAAGTCCTCCTGGGACACCGCCAGTGGTGAGTTGATCCTGGACTGGAGGCTGGAAACCGATGTGTTGGAATCCACCGAACGCTTGGGAGAACCGTGGGTGGCACTCCCCGGGGCGCGCCCTCCCTATCGTCCATCGAATGAAAAACAGCCCCGTTTTTTTCGGATTGTTCGTCCATAGGCACCATCAGGGGGCTGTCCCTCCGGGGACCGCGCCACCGAAGGATCGACCCATCATTGCCAACAGCCGCGTTCCTGCGCGACGCGTGGAACGCGGAGCCGCCGCGGCGCGGCGGCCCTACCCGGTAGGGATGGCGCGCCCGCGCCGTCCCCGCCCGCAGGGCGGCCATTGACAGCACAGCGTGCGAAGAACCCACGCCCCCAAATCACCCCAGTCGCGCCACAGGACCAACGTATCCGTCTTGTGACACCAAGTGCCATGCGACACCAAGTGCCAGGTCACTGGTCAGCCTGAAGTGCTTCCCCTTCGAATCGATTCCCGTCTAAGGTCGTCGCACCGTTTTTATGAACCCGCGTCCTGCTCTCTCGTTGGCCATCGGCCTTCTGGCTGCTCTGCCCTGCCCCACCGTCGCCGCTTCCCGGTCCGGTCTGGAACGAGCCCGGGAACAACTGAAGCAGATGAACGTGGCCGACGGACTGGAAGTGACCCTGTTTGCCGCCGAACCGATGGTCGTCAATCCGACCAACCTCGACATCGACGCGCGAGGACGGATTTGGGTAACCGAAGGGGCGAACTACCGTTCCACGTTCCAAAAATGGGGCGTGCTCCGTCCGGGCGGGGACCGCATCCAGATCCTGGAAGACACGGACGGTGACGGTGCAGCGGACCGCGCCAAGACGTTTTACCAGGATCCGACCATCAACACGGCGTTGGGGATCGCGGTGTTGGGAAACAAGGCAATCGTCTCCGCCTCACCCTACATTTTCATCCTCACCGACACCGATGGTGACGACGTCGCGGATCGCCGGGAGCTCCTGTTCACCACCGAACCCGGATCCGCCGACCACGATCATGCGGCGCACGCCTTCGTGTTCGGGCCGGACGGGAAACTGTACTTCAACTTCGGCAACGCAGGCCGGTTCCTGCGCCACCCCCCGGCCCACCTGAAAAACCTCCCGCTCCATGGCAAGCCCGACCCGGCGCAACTGGCCCAAGGCGAACTGGTGAAGGATGTCCGGGGCATCGGAATCGTCGATCGGGGACGTCCGTATCGGCAAGGCATGGCGTTCCGCTGCAATCCGGATGGTTCGGCCGTGGAGGTGTTGGGTCATAACTTCCGCAACAATTACGAAACGGCGGTGGACTCGTTCGGCACCATCTGGCAGTCGGACAACGACGACGACGGCAACCAAGGCGTGCGGATCAACTACGTCATGGAGGGCGGGAACTTTGGCTACACCGATGAAATGACCGGCGCGGGCTGGGGAGAGAAACGTACCAATTGGGAAGAGGAGATTCCTCGGCGTCACTGGCATTTGAACGACCCGGGTGTGGTGCCCAACCTGTTGCAGACCGGGGCCGGATCCCCCACCGGGATAACGATCTACGAGGGCAGCTTGCTTCCCGCGGTGTTCCAAGGACAGATGATCCATTGCGACGCCGGGCCGCGCGTGGTGCGGGCGTATCCGGTCACTCCCCAGGGAGCCGGCTACACCGCCACCAGCGTCAATTTGTTGACCAGCCGGGACGACTGGTTCCGGCCCAGCGACGTGGCAGTCGCTCCCGATGGTTCGGTCTTGGTGGCGGACTGGAATGACGCGGGCGTGGGAGGCCATCACATGGTGGACCAGAAGCTGGAGACCATGACCGGCCGGATCTACCGCCTAGCCCCGCCGGGAAAAAAGCCGTCGGCACCTTCGGTCGATCTCAGCACGCCGCGGGGCGCCGTGGCGGCCCTGGCTTCGCCTAATCTGGCCACTCGTTATCTCGCTTGGCAGGCGTTGGAAGGGCCGTTGGCGAAGAATCCGGAGGCCGAGCGCGAGCTGTTGGTGGTCTGGAAGGGCTCGGATCCCCGGCAACGCAGCCGTGCTTTGGCCTTGCTGGCCCGCGTCCCCAACTCCGGTCCCAGCCATCTGGCCGAAGGATTGAAGGATTCCGATCCCAATGTCCGCATGGCCGCCCTTCGCCTGGCCCGGGAACGGGGTCAGGATCCGGTGGCTTTGGTGAAGTCGTTGGTCAAGGATCCCAATCCAGCCGTTCGTCGGGAGGCCGCTTTGGCGTTACGCGGTCAGTCTTCTGGCGAGGCCCCAGCGCTCTGGGCGGCGCTCGCCCAACAGCACGATGGCCACGACCGCTGGTATCTGGAGGCGCTCGGAATCGGCGCCGACCAGCAATGGGATGCGTTTCTGGGAGCCTGGTTGGAGGCAGTCGGCGACCAGTGGAACACTCCGGTTGGCCGGGACATCATCTGGCGATCCCGGGCCAAAGCGACGCCCGATCTCCTGGTGAAAATCATCAATGACAAGTCCGTATCGGAGAAGGAACGGGGTCGGTACCTGCGTGCCTTTGATTTCCTCACGGGACCGGAAAAGGACGCCGCGTTGCTCCAATTGTTGACGGTGCCAACCAAGTAACCGTGGCGAAAGCACCGCCGGCCGTTCAATCACCGCGAATGGGACGGGTTTGATCGCCCGTTTGGGGGTCGCCCGCCACCACATCCGCCACCACGGTGGCATTGCGAACGGGACCGGTGACCTTCAATTCACCCACCAAGTCGCCCTCCCGCCATACTTCCAATCGATCCCCGACCTGCGGCAGGACGTTGAGCGAATAGTCCAGCACCACGAACCGGAGCCGGGTGTTGACCGAAATGACCCGTCCCACGACGCCGTCCAGCGGTTCATTGAGACGAAGCGGACGCGGACCAGGCTGAGGCGGGACAATGACCTCGGGTGGAGGCAGGTTCTGGCAACCGGTCACCAGAACTGCTCCCCCTAGCACCACCCACAACACCCAACGCACCTGCCCACTCAACCCACTTTAGTTCACGATTGTCAACTTTTTGTCCATTGAGACGACTGGGACTTCCTGGACCACCCTGGCGGTGACGGTAAAGCACCGCGAAAAGGCGCGGTCCTTGACGAATGCGGACCAGCGCCCCCGTAGCGGCGCGATAGGGAGGGTGTGGAGAATGAACTTGGAACTTTGAGCTTTCGCCCCCACCCCCGGAAGAGCCAGGGACAGGACAGAATAGCCCTCCTCGCCATCCCTCCCGGCCCGGATTTGGTCCGTGACGCCGAACCCTCTTCCCCGCTGTGAAAGCAATAGCAGTCCTGTCCCTGTCCCGGATTTCTTGGCACCAGCTCAAAACTTCGGCCGGCGTCTATTTCATCAGCCTCGAGAAGGAGAACATGAACCTCACGCCGATGGGGGACCATCGGTTGGATGCGACCGATCCAATTAATCACGGCGTGATTCGCGATGAACGGGTCGGCTCCAGCAATGGGGTTCTGTTGCGGCGCCTTACCTATGTCGTCCCCGACACCGGAGAAACCATGGTCTTCCTGACCCATGAGCTGAAGCTGCCTGCGGGGCTCATAGCGATAGGTGCCCTGTCCCTCCCTGGGTGCCTTCTGCCCATTCCGCATTCCCCGTTCCGCACTCCGTCTTGGAGCTTGGAGCCCTCGCCCCCCTGGCCGGAGCACCGCTTACGCCTCACACGCTCCACGCCTCACGCTTCACGCCTCTCGATTGCGCGTTACCTTTTCCACCCCGTGCCGATTGTCTTCGGTGAAGATGAACGCGTTCCACCAATTGGCCGCCTACCGGAACGCCGGTTCGGAAAAGGCGTTTTCTGAACTGGTCCGCCGTTATACCCCCCTCGTCTATTCGGCAGCCAGGCGGCGGCTGACCGACGAAACCCTGGCTGAAGACGCCACGCAGACGGTTTTCTCGCGCCTCGCTCAAACGCCCCCCAACGTCCGCCACGAGGCCGAACTGGTGGCCTGGTTGCACCGAACCACCACCCACGTCTCCATCGACCTTTGGCGTTCGGAAACACGCCGTCGCACCCGTGAACAACAGGCTGCCTTTATGCAATCGACCTCCGCCAGCGACGCGCCCTCGTGGGAGGAACTGTCGCCGCATCTGGACCAAGCCCTGGATGAACTCAACGACGCCGAGCGGCAGGCGGTGCTGTTACGGTTCTTCGAACGCAAACCGATGCGCGAGCTCGGCCAAATCCTCGGCGTGAGCGAGGACGCCGCGAAGATGCGCGTGAGCCGGGCGATCGATCGGCTGCGCCACCGGCTTTCCCTGCGCGGCATTGTCTGCACGAGCCTCGCGCTCCCCGCCGTTCTGACTCAACGCGCCGTCGAAGCCGCCCCGGCTCATCTGCTGTCCCGGCTCAGTGCGATCCAACTTTCGGGGCCCGCCGCCGCCGGAGCGGGCGGGTTGACCAGCCTGATCGTGCATGGGGTCAAAGCGAAACCCGCCGTGGCCTCCGTTGCCATCCTGGTGGTGACGGTACTCATCGCCACCTTCGCCCGCAGCTCGGGAAAAAACGCACCGCCGACGGCCTCACCATCCGACTCGATTTCTGCGCCATCCGCGGAGGGCGGGTCAGGGCAGCCCGGGACGCGTCCGGACTCATCCTCGGAAAACGCCACCACCGCCCCTTCTAGTAACACCCGGTTCATCCTGCGGGTGAGGGATCGGCAAACAGGGATGGGTTTGGCCGGGGTAAACGTGAGAGCGGCCTATTTCTACGCGGGCGGAGTAGGTGAAGGCCATGAACTGCAAACGGATGCCGGTGGAAAGGCCGACCTTCCCTACCCGAACTTTCCAGAAAGGAACGCCGGCCTGAATGTGTTCGTTAGCCTCACCGGCTACGTACCCAAGTCCATCGGTTTTGGAGAACTAACAGGGCCAGCAGAAGATTACTTATTGGAACTGGATCCAGCCCTGACTGTTGGGGGAACGGTGGTGGATAAGACCGGCTGGCCCGTGGCCGGCGTCACGCTGAAGGCACTGCAAACCGAAGAATACCAAGCCGACGCGCCGAACACCGATTTTCAGCTAACCACCGTGACAACCGATGCCGACGGTCGCTGGCTGTTTCCTTATGTGCCCAAGGAGTACGCCACGGTAGATTTTTACCTGAGTCACAGCAACTACGCGGTGACGCGCGTCTCAATTCCCGTGGGAGGATCCGAATCGTTGAACGCCACACTGCTTATTGAACGTGGATTTACTCTGGTGGGCCGGGTGACGGATACGGAAGGTTGGCCCGTGGCGGATGCCCTCGTCCAGGAACGACATGAATACGGATTTCCGGAACGTTCCACTCAGGCGGACGAAGAAGGCTACTATGCACTGACCGGGCTCGCCATTCCGACGACCTCATTTGTGAATTTCTCCAACCCGTTGAAGCCAACCAAAGCAAGACCCGACTCGGAGCATAAGACGGAGCTGATCGTCCAAGCACCGGGGATGACTCCGCAATTGAGGCAGATTCAGTTGCAGGAGCCGACCCACACCGTGGATTTCGTTCTGGCCCCGGGGAGGATCTTTCGCGGACGAGTGATGGATGAAGCGGGGAATCCCATTCCCGGTGCAGTCGTCCGGACGGACTCGCACTTTGATCCGTATATCCCGACCCGATTCCAATGGCTGACGCACACGGATCTCACCGGTTATTTCGAGTGGGATTCCGCACCCGCGGAAGAAACCTGTTTTTGGTTCGAAGCCGACGGCTACGAAGTCATCCGAGGCCGCCCCCTGCTGGCCGACGGCACCGACCACGAAATCAGAATGACCCGGAAGGCCGGACAACCACCCGGCGGATCGTCGGCTCAGCGCGATGATCGGTAGTCCACTAATCCACCGATCTCCTGCGGAACTGACGGGAGCGCGGACGGCTCGTCCGCTCGAACCTGGGGCGAGAAGGAAGGGGGGAATTTACGATTTTGGATTTGCGAGTGGCGATTTGCGATTGGATCCGAAGCGACGCGACCACTGACCAAGACGCCTCCCTATCCCCATCGTGGTCCCCGTAAAGACAAATTCAGGATACGCCTGATAAGGTGTATCCGACGGTTCCTCTCGTTGACAGGCCTTCCGCTCCCGGTCCTCTGTCGTCCGTCCTCTGTCCTCTGTCCTCTGTCCTTCCCTCTCCTCGGCTCCACCACCTCGCCAAAAACTGAGGGTCTGTCCCTCTGGGGGGGCCGCCCCACCAGCGGGGGAGGCCCCAGTGGCTCATGGAGCCTTCGGATTGGGGCTTCTTTTGAACTTTGAACTTTGAACTTTGAGCTTTCGCGCCCACCTCCCAGCCTCGGCCGGGACATGGCGTTTTCATTCAGATTTCTGGGCACG
>CAYYSX010000008.1:0-53969 GCA_964474315.1 uncultured Verrucomicrobiota bacterium
CGTAGGTCCAGCGCCGCGGGACAGAGTCCTCCAAAGTAGGACCGACGCTGGTCAGTACCGACGCCGGCACGCCGGGAATCACCGGAGCTGGATTCGGTTTGGTTTCCACCGCGGTCATGGCCTGAACTTGTGGGGAAGGCGACCTGTTGGCCAGGCGCAAATCCCCTGCGCCGCAAGAAGCGGGCGCATCTCAATTCCTTACCGAGCGATGGCACGGCAACGCGGCCCAAGGGTAGGGATGGCGCGCCCCAGCGCCGTCCCCGCGCGCAGGGCGGACTCTGACCGGGTAGCGTCGAGAAACAGAGAGGCGCCCCTTTTAGGTTTTAGGACCCAAACAAAAACGACCATTGACATTCCTGGCGAGACCTGAGATTAACACCATTAGATCCCGTGGGAATGAACCCATCGTGATTCAACCCAACCTATGTTTCCCTGCGAACTGAAATCCTTCAGTCTCCGTCTCTTCTTCCCCCGCGCCCATTCGGCTGCGCCCACTCCAAGACTCCTGCGGGCCGTCTTGTTCTTCGCCTTAGTTCTTCACTGCGATTGTTCCGGAGCCACCGTGGTCCGTTGGATTTCGGCTGAACCGAATATTCCTCAGAACCACCCGGACGGAACACCCAACGATGGACGTGACCAAGCCCATGCCGCTCCCATGAACAAGCACATCGGCAACCAGCTCTGGGCGAACGACTGGTTGGGCAATGGGGCGCTGACCGATCTGACTATTAATTTCATCCAGCCCGCCGACCCCGAGAACACTCCGTTCATCGTCACCGGCCCCACCGACCAGGAGCGGATCGTCATCGCCGCCGCCGGGGCCGTCCGAACCATCAAACTGGTTGGCTACCTTACTGATACCAGCAAGCCGCGGCCGATCCTGCGCTTGAAAAAACTCAACACCCACCCCGGCGCGGGTTGGCTGGGAACCAGCCCTAAGGAACATCCCCTGATCACAACCGCAAATTTTCGCAGCACCGATCCGCAGTATCCGCAACACTATCTGGAGCGCGTGGAGATCGAGAACCTGGTGCTCGACGGCGATTTCGAGGCGCAAGGCGGCTTTTCCTCGGCCGCCAACTTGGCCGGATACAAAAACTATGCAATCCGGATCGCCTCCCGGACGGGGAGAATCAAGAATGTTGCGGTGCGTCGATTTGGCGTCGTTGGCGAAGCTCCGGTCAGCTATTTCCCCAACGAAGCGCAAGGTACGGAAACCTTTCCGGTGACCGTCTAATGTGACCCTGCCCTTGACCAGCGGCGCGGCCAATTATTCGCCGGGCTACCAAAACCCCAAGACCCCCCGAGCCGCTAATCCCCTCTTCACGCCCAGCGGACGGGTGGAACGAGTCCGGCGCACGTTCGACGGCCAGGGGCGGTTGCAGAGTATCTCCGAAGTCGTGCTCGGCACGTGTACGGTCAGCGGGAGCACGGTGAGTGGGACGGTCCGGTTCATGAAACAGACCCTGCCGTGGGCCCCCTCTCCGGGCTCGGCCCCCATTACGACCACAAAATTGGCGGTCCTGATCGAGGTCTGGGCCAATGGTACGAAGATCAGCAACGACACCAATGGTTGGCAGGTGGTGACGACCGACTCGAACGGCTTGGCGACCTTCTCGCGGAATCTGGGATCGCTTTCCTCGCCGCACGGGGTCGTTCGCGTGCGCGCCTGGTATGACGAGAGCCATCCCACCAATCCCCAACCCTACTCTCCCGCGGAGTTGGACGCCTGGGCCTCGGTGGAACTTCCCCGCGGCACGGTGGTCAGCCTCACCGCGTTCCCGGATGTCGCCGACGACAAGAACCTCTTTGCCGACAAGCGGGCCCGGTTCCAACTACGACGCAACCCCAACGCCTCGGGCACCTGGACGGGCTTGCCCGCGCTTTCCGTTCGGGTGCAGTTGATTGATTCCGGAATCCTGCGTCCCACCGACAACGTCAATCTCACGGCCAAATACGGAACGAGCCTCGGCTCGAGTCCGCCGTACAACGACTATTATTTGACCGGAACGGGCTGGCCTTCCGGCACGGTGGCCTTGAACTCGCCCCAAGCCGTGACCATCCTGGCGGGCCAGGAGTTTTACCAGCTCACGGTCGTGCCCTGGACGGACAATCTTACGGAAGCCAACGTCATTCGACTGCAAGTGCTTCCCGACGACAGTGGCAATGACTATTCGGTGGGACTGCAAGCCACCGCAGACGTGGCCATTTATGACGGGCCGGAATACACCCTCTACGAACTCACCGGGCCGCAGTATGACACCGTCTATGACCCAAAGGCCGTGGCGGTCAACGCAGGGGTGATCAGCTCGGGGGTCTGGACCGTGCCACCGCAGGTCGTCGGCTCGGCCATCTGGCCCGATTCTTACGACCCGCGCGGCATCCTGTGGACCTCGTTCTCCAGTTTTTCGTCCATCGATTTCGGCACCAATTTTCACCCTTACGGAATTAGCTTCCGGGCCAGCACGGCTGCGGGCGACCGGGCGCGGCTGGTGGGGGCCAACGGCACCAAGGCCTGGCGGGTGCTGGACAACGGCAGCGGCGGCGTGCAACTGCCGCATTTCCCCGGCGCCTCCGGGCCGAGCCTGGCCTGGGGCATCAGTCCCGATGGCAGCCGCGCGGTGGGTTACAGCACCATCAGCGGATTGCCGGGGATCCGCAAGCCGATGGTATGGCTGAACACGGCTAACCCGGTCAACCTGACTCAGTACCTTGACTCGTCGGCCGAAGGCGAAGCCCTTGCTGTGAACAACGCTGGCGTGATCGTCGGTTTCTCCAGCGGTTTTCCTATTCCCAGCGGTCCCCAATTGAAGCGGCCTTTCCGCAACCAAGGCAGTGGAGCGCAACTGGGCGATGGGGATTGGTTGGCAGTGCCGGCGGGAGGAACCGGCAAGGGCGAAGCCAACGCTGTCACAACTTCTTCAGGAAAGCACTATGCCGCTGGTTGGTATGAGCTAGACAGTGTGAGCACCCCTCCAGCAGTTGCAGCATTTTGGAGGCCTACAGGGTCGAGTTCCTTGCCGACCGAGGTGGTTGGACTCGGTTTTTTGGCTCGAAATGGTGTTCTTGATGCACAGAGCGAAGCCTTGGGGGTCAACTCTGCTTTGAGAATTGTTGGTTGGTCAGGCCCCTCACCGACCCATGCCAATCGGCGGGCGGTGTTCTCCGTCAACGGATCCGCCTGGGTGGACTTGAACGACAAGCATTTCACCCACGGCTTGACTGGCTGGACGCTCCAGCAGGCCAATGCGATCAGTGATACGGGTGTGATTGTTGGTGTCGCCACACTCTCGGGATCTCCTCGCGGCTTTATGCTGGTTCCAAGAATTCCAGGCAACTAAACAATCAACAACTACGTCTTATGAAAACGATTCTAAGCTCGGTGGTATTTATCTTCAGCCTGTTTTTCTTGAACTACAGCCACGCCGCCGATCTCACGTTACCGATTACAAAGCCCATGGTGATCGCTACGGTAGACACCGGAGCCGAAGAGGGGCTGCTTTTCAAGCACGAGGTAGTCCCTCACGATTTTTCCGGACAGATATACCGTTACTATAGGGTGGGCTTTCGCTTGGTATCTGGAGACTTTTCCAAGCCACTTCGGGCGACCGCCAGTCGGGTTGACTACCTGCCAGCGGAAACCGTGGGACCGGTGAGCCAGGAATATGTTGTGCCGGGCAGTGTAAATTGGTTATTTTGGGGAGACTTCGATGAGGCGTTAGACATCGAAGGAGCGGAGTGGAGATACATTGATACGGGTGCGTCGGCGCCCGCGTCGTTTGGCAAATCGCTGAGAACCAAGACCGAGTTCTTCATCGGCTTCCGGTTCACCGGTGACGAGGGCCAGCACTACGGCTGGATGCGCTTCACCCGGCCCGATACCAACTTCCTGACGTTCTTCGAGTTGACGGCCTGGAACTCCAACCCGTTGCCCGATGAACCCATCGGGGCTGGCCTGCCGCCCGCCATCCCGCTCACGCCCACACTCACCCCCGAGGAACTGCGCCTCGCTTGGCCCGTGCAGGTCTGGAACTGGATTCTGGAAACCAGCGAATCCCTTGGCCCCGATGCGGTATGGGAACCGGTGCCCGACGCCGTCGGCCCGGAAGTGCTGCTGACCTTCCCCGAAACCACCCGCTTCTTCCGCGTGCGAAGGCCGTGAACCTGTCCTGCATCGGGCCGCCGGCTTCCCGTCGGCCGAGCCGCGCGAGTCTCCGCGTTGCTTCCCGCCGGCCGGATACCGACGGCCCGATGGTTCCATCGGCCCCACCCGGAGCTCGGAACTGCAAACTCGAAACAGGCCGGGCCTTCACCCTCATTGAGTTGCTGGTGGTGATCGCCATCATTGCCATCCTCGCCAGCCTGCTGCTGCCGGGGCTGACGCGTGCCCGCCAAAAGGCCCAGGCTCTGGTCTGCCTCAATCACCTCAAGCAGCTTCAGGTGGCCTTCCAGCTCTACGCCACCGATCATGACGACCTCCTGCCGCCGGCGGAGACCGACATTACCTTTGCCCACTATCCCCGCTGGGTCAGCGGCATCATGTCGCCCTACTACACCACCGACCTGACGGAACTGACCAACAAGATCCTGTTGTTAGAACGCGGTCCCGGCCGGATCAGCCCCTACCTGCAAACGGCCGAAGTTTACCACTGTCCCAGCGACCGCAGCCGCACCAACCTGATGCGCGAGCGCGGCCCGCTGCGGGTCCGCAGTTATACCATGAATCCCTACATGGTGCTGGGCGACGGGTGGCGAGTGGAGGCGGACGGCAGCTTTGTTCACAGTGCCACGGCCTTTGTGAAATACGCGGATTTCAGCCGCACTTCCCCGGCGCACACCTGGGTGTTCCTGGATGAGCACGAACTGACCATCAAGAACAGTTCGTTTCAGTTGCAGTGGAAGCTCGGGCCGAACTGGCGTTGGTCCATGCACTGGCCGGCACGGCGGCATGGTGGGCGGGGCGCCCTGAGTTTTGCCGACGGCCATGTGGAACTGCCCCGCTGGCGTGACGCCCGCACCGGTCCCCGCGCCCGCAACTGGGAGGAGGCCGACCAGGTCGGCTGGGATGCTTCCGACAACCCCGACTACGCCTGGCTCTGGGAACGCACCAATGGGGGGATCCCCTGGGGAATGCCGTAAGCGGAAGCTCAAAGTTCAAAGCTCAAAGTTCAAAAACCGGAATCCTGCGCGTCCCTGAGATGCGAAGCTCCAAGGGCCAAAACCCAAGCTCCAAAGAAACCCCAAATCCCAATGACCAACAGCGGTCCTGTCCCCTCGGCTCACCAGCACCTCGTTGATCGCCGCCTATGGCAACACCCAGGACTACTACCTCAGCCCCTCACCCTGGCCCACCGGCTCCCAGACACTGCCCTACGAAACCACCGTGTCGATCCCCAGTAGCCAGTCCGAAGTCGTCTTCACCGTCGTCCCCAAGGTGGACAATCTCACCGAAAACAACGTCATTGTCCTCCAGGTGCTCCCCGATCCCAACACCGGCAATCCGAATTATTCGGTCGGTCTTCAGGACCGGGCCGAGGTGCTGCTCTACGACGGGCCGGAATACACCCTCTACGAACTCACCGGGCCACAGTATGACACCGTCTATGACGCCAAGGCCGTGGCGGTCAACGCGGGCGTGATCAGCGCGGGAACCTGGAGTGTGCCGCCGCAGGCCGTGGGCACGGCCACCTGGTCCGGTTCCTACGATCCGCGCGGCACTCTGTGGACTCCTTCCTCCAGTTTTCCGGTCACCAGTTTCGGCACCAACTTCGTCCCCTACGGCATCAGTTTCCGGCCCAGTACGGCTGCCGGCGACCGCGCCAAGCTGGTGGGGGCCAACGGCACCAAGGCTTGGCGGGTGTTGGACAACAACAGCGGCGGGGTGCAATTGCCACATGTCCCCGGCTCCTCCGGACCCAGTCTGGCCTGGGGCATCAGTCCTGATGGCAGTCGTGCGGTGGGGGTCAGCCGCATCAGCGGATTGCCGGGGGTTCCCAAGCCGATGACGTGGCTGGGCACGGCTAACCCGGTCAACCTGAGTCACTACCTTGACTCGTCGGCCGAGGGCGAGGCCCGGGCGGTGAACAACGCCGGGGTGATCGTCGGCTTTTCCAGCGGCTTTCCCAGCAGTCCCACCCTGCAGCGGCCTTTCCGCAACCAGGGCAGTGGAGCGCAACTGGGCGATGGGGATTGGTTGGCGGTGCCTTCGGGAGGAATCGGTGTGGGCAGGGCCAACGCTGTCGCCACTTTGGGGACAAATCATTATGCGGTCGGATGGTATCGGATAAGTAGCGAATTTCCAATGGTGGGAGCCTACTGGAAACCAAGCGCCGGATCTCTTCCAGATACCGTAGTTAACCTCGGTCGTTTGGTTAGGAACGGAGTAGAAGATACGCAAAGCGAACCCTTAGGGATTAACTCTTCTTTGAGAATTGTTGGTTGGTCAGGGCCTTCACCAACCCATGCCAACCGGCGGGCGGTGCTCTCGGTCAACGGATCCGCTTGGTTGGACCTGAACGACAAACATTTCACCCACGGTCTGACGGACTGGGTGCTCCAACAGGCCAATGCGATCAGCGACACCGGCGTGATCGTCGGGGTGGGCACCAAGTCGGGATCAGTCCGCGGCTTTATACTAGTTCCAAGAATTCCAGGCAACTAAACAATCAACAACTACGTCTTATGAAAACGATTCTAAGCTCGGTGGTATTTATCTTCAGCCTGTTTTTCTTGAACTACAGTCATGCCGCCGATCTCACGTTACCGATCACGCAGCCCATAGTGATCGCCACGGTGGATACCGGAGCGGAGGAAGGACCCCACTTCAGGTATGATGTGTTCCCTCATGATTCTTCAGGGCAAATATACCAATATTTTTCTGTAGTTTTTCGCCTAATCCCCATGAATACCGGCCGTCCTTTGCAGGCTTCCAACAGCCGAGTTGATTTCTCGCCAGGAGAAACAATCGGTCCGGCCACTCGAGAATTCTTGGGTGAATTCGGAGATAACTGGCTGTATCTTCCTGGCTTCGATGAGGCTCAGGATGATCCAGGCACAGATTGGCGTTACATTGACATTGGGCCAAACACACCGCCCTCCTTCACCAAAACGCTCCGCACGAAAACCGAGTTCTTCATCGGTTTCCGGTTCACCGGCGACGAAGGCCAGCACTACGGCTGGATGCGCTTCACCCGGCCCGACACCAACTTCCTGACCTTCTTCGAGCTGACGGCCTGGGACTCCAACCCGTTGCCCGAGGAACCCATTGGAGCCGGTCTGCCGCCCGCCATCCCGCTCACCCCTACCCTGACTTCGGAGGGCCTGAGCCTGACCTGGCCCGCGCAGGTCTGGAACTGGATTCTGGAAACCACTGAATCCCTCGACCCGGATACCGTATGGGAACCGGTGCCCGACGCCTGGGGACCGGAAGTACTTCTAGCCCTGCCCGAAACCAATCGCTTCTTCCGCCTGCGCAGGCCGTGAACCCGAACGCAAAAAGGCAATGGGAGAGCGCACGCGTCTCGCGTGGGAGTCTGGGCGTCGCGCCCAGACCCGCCTCACCCCATCTCTTTCACGCCCTTCGCCCAAACGTCAGGGGAACGAGGGTTTCGGCGCGACGCCGAAAACCACACGCCGGAGGCGTGTGCTCCCCGGGAACTCTCCTGCACTCAGCCTTCACCCTCATTGAACTGCTGGTGGTGATCGCCATCATTGCCATCCTCGCCAGCCTGCTGCTGCCCGGGCTGACGCGTGCCCGCCAAAAGGCCCAGGCCCTGGTCTGCCTCAACCATCTCAAGCAGCTTCAGATCGCCTTCCAACTCTACGCCACCGATCATGACGACCTGCTGCCGCCGTCCGAGACCGACATCACCTTTGCCCACTATCCCCGCTGGGTCAGCGGCATCATGTCCCCCTACTACACCACCGACCTGACGGAACTGACCAACAAGATCCTGTTGTTAGAACGCGGTCCCGGCCGGATCAGCCCCTACCTGCAAACGGCCGAAGTTTACCACTGTCCCAGCGACCGCAGCCGCACCAACCTGATGCGCGAGCGCGGCCCGCTGCGGGTCCGCAGTTATACCATGAATCCCTACATGGTGCTGGGCGACGGGTGGCGAGTGGAGGCGGACGGCAGCTTTGTTCACAGTGCCACGGCCTTTGTGAAATACGCGGATTTCAGCCGCACTTCCCCGGCGCACACCTGGGTGTTCCTGGATGAGCACGAACTGACCATCAAGAACAGTTCGTTTCAGTTGCAGTGGAAGCTCGGGCCGAACTGGCGTTGGTCCATGCACTGGCCGGCACGGCGGCATGGTGGGCGGGGCGCCCTGAGTTTTGCCGACGGCCATGTGGAACTGCCCCGCTGGCGTGACGCCCGCACCGGTCCCCGCGCCCGCAACTGGGAAGAAGCCGACCAGGTCGGCTGGGATGCTTCCGACAACCCCGATTATGCCTGGCTCTGGGAACGCACCAATGGCGGGATCCCCTGGGGAATGCCGTAAGCGGAAGCTCAAAGTTCAAAGCTCAAAGCTCAAAGTTCAAAAACCGGAATCCTGCGCGTCCCTGAGATGCGAAGCTCCAAGGGCCAAAACCCAAGCTCCAAAGAAACCCCAAACCACAAATCCCAATGACGGACAGAGATCCTGGCCCCCACGGCTCACTCTCGATCCTAAATTCCGAAGTCGAGTGCCCACGGATGACACGGATCACACCGAGGAGCAAAGGGTTGCGCGGCGCCCAAGACAACGCAGGCCCACCCGGACACGTGAGCACCGATCTTTGCCTCAGTCTCTATTTATCCGTGGTCTCCGCGCCCTCCGCAGCTCCAACTCCGTTTTTTCGGTTGAACCTGACCGCCGCACTTCGAACGCACAGAAGTCTTCATGAACTACGTTCTCCACCCAGTATGAAACGGCATTTTCACGAGCGGCAACGAAGCCAGCGGGGCTGTGGTGACCTGGAGGCAACGCCGGAGATCCACCCCCAGGAGGCCTCCGCCCGCCAAGCGTCCTCCTCTCTAAACCAGTGGCTCTTCGTTTCCTTCGTTTCCTTCTGTAAGAGTCGATTCCCGTCCTTCAGGTGGAAGGCAGGACTGACCCTGTTGCGTCTTGGAATGCTGCTCCTGGGATTGTTCCCATTCTCGAATCAGGCTGCCGATCTATCCTTACCTATTGTGCAAGGCTCCGATCTGGCCGTGTTGGATCCTGGAAATGGTGAGGGACCGCACTTCGTTTACCGGCTGGTCTTGCATGAGTCGGGAACCCCTCCCGAAGAATACTACCGCGTCGGTTTCACGCTCGTTACTACGAGCTATGGCCGGCCGCTTCGGGCGTCTGCCACCCGCATCGATTTTCCCGCCGGAGAGCTGGTTGGTCCCGCCAATCGAAACTACCGCGACAGTGGGGGCGGCAACTGGATATATGTTCAGCATTTTGACGAAGCCCGCGATTTTCCCGGCGCGGACTGGCGCTACATGGATGTCGCCGCCCAAGAGCCGGACCCGTTCAGACGCTCCCTGCGCACCAAGACCGAGTTCTTCCTCGGCTTCCGGTTCACCGGGGACCGGGGCCAGCACTATGGCTGGATGCGCTTCACCCGGCCCGACACCAACTTCCTGACCTTCTTCGAGCTGACGGCCTGGGACTCCAACCCATTGCCCGGCGAACCCATCGGAGCGGGCCTGTCGCCCGTTATCCCGCTCACGCCCGTCCTCACCACGGTAGGGCTGCGTCTGGCCTGGCCCGCCCCGGTCTGGAACTGGGTGCTGGAAACCAGCGAAACGCTTGGCCCGGATACGGTGTGGGAACCGGTGCCCGATGCCGGGGGACCGGAAGTACACCTGCCCCTCCCCGAAACCAACCGCTTCTTCCGCCTACGAATGCCGTGAGTCAGGGGGGCGCATCTTGACCCTGTTCTAACCGGCAGGAGCGCGGGCGGCTCGCCCGCAGGCCAACTCCAACAAAGCTCCAAGGACCCACGTCCAAACGCTTCGTCCGTTCCCCGATTGGTGATGCCGCTTGACGGGTAGGAACGACCGAAGCGCTGTGCCCCAGCACCTGCTTCGCTGCGGTCCGGATGGGATCCGGGAGCTTGGACCTTGGGATTTCTTTGGAGCTTGGGTTTTGGAACTTGGAGCTTCCCCGGGGGTTGGCCTGCGGGCGAGCCGCCCGCGCTCCTGCCGGTTAGAACAGGGTCAAGATGCGCCCACCACCGGGTGGGTCCGCGCTTTTCCATGGACACCCGCACCGTGCTCGACAGAATGTTTCCAAACTAGGCGTCGCCGGATGATGCCTGCTATAAGTTTTTCAAACTGCCAAACCGCCCACTCACAAGTCCGCCGTGAAGCCGACAACCCCATTCCTTTTGGCCGGCGTAGTTCTCACCCTGGGCTTCCTTTCCTATGAGTCCAAGGCCGCGATCGTCATCACCGACTTCGAACTCACCGAAACTAGCATCCGCTTCAACATCTCGGGCACCTTTCCTGACGTCTATCCGCCGGCCGATCATGCGGCTCTTTATTTCGTCAACTCGGAGGTAGCGGCGAATCCCGGCTTTGCTCTGGGAGACCGTTTCGTTGCCGCGGAGGCCTCGTTCACGGGTGTCCAGACTCTGAACTTCATGGCTCCGGTTTGGACGGGAAGTCCTATCTATGGAGATTATTTCGGAATTCTATTTGTCACCGACTTTTCCACCGGGGAAAGCATCTCCGGCACGCTGACGGCCGCTTGGGACGATCCCGCCTTCGATCCAACCCACGTCACCCGCCTCGATCTTTATTGGGGAATCGATGAGTCACTTCCGCGAGATCCAACGACCCAACCTTCCGCGATCACCGGCGGCGCCTACCTGGCCTCGGTCGCCGTTCCTGAATCTTCAACCGCTACGGCTTTGATGGGAGGAGGCGTGGCCGTCTTTGCCTTTCTGTTGCGTCAACGGAAACGCTGATGTCCCGCGAGCACGAAGGGAAAGGATCGTCGTCGAAAGCATCAGGCAAAACATCGCCTTCCTGAACTCTTGATCCGCATCCCCTTGCAGTTGCTTCTGATCGGATGGGTCTATTGGTCGGCGATCCGGTAGGTGATCGGCCCTCAAATGCGTGCTCCCGGGTCTGCCCCCTGGTCCGCATCAGGTTGCCCGCCGGCAGAATTCCCTTCCTCCGGGAAATCCGGCGGCGTTGAATCTGGTGCGCATGGATCCATTGCTGAAGTTGTTGGCCTCCGATGCCTCTTTGTCCCCGCCCCAGTTGGCGGCGTTGCTGGATATCTCCGAACCGGAGGTGCGCACCCGAATCAAGCAGGCGGAACAGGACCGGCTGGTACTGGGATACCGGGCGGTGTTGAACGAGGAGAAGCTGGGCCGCGATTTGGTCCGGGCGATGATCGAGGTGAAGATCACTCCGGAACGAGGTGGCGGCTTCGACAAGCTGGCGGAACGCATCGCGAAGTACGTCGAAGTGCGTTCCTGTCATCTCATGTCCGGCGGATATGACCTGTTGGTGGAAGTGGAAGGGGCGAACCTGCGGGAAGTGGCGACGTTTGTGTCGGAAAAGCTCTCCACCATCCAGGGCGTGCTGTCCACGGCCACGCATTTCGTACTGCGGGCTTACAAAGAGCAGGGGGTGTTGATGGGGGAAACGGCAGTGGATCAACGGTTGGCGGTGTCGCCGTAGGTGGGGCGGGGTGCGTCGGCGGGGGGACGAAAGCTCACAAGCGAGGGCTGACGTGTCCTTTTGGCGAGACGGCTGGGACGCAAGGCTCCAAAGGAATCCCCAGCCTCAAGGTTTACGGTACGACACGGCCCGGGTGGGGAGCTTTAGGTCTCTCTCCACTCGGGCGGACGAGCCGTCCGCGCTCCCGAGAACACGGGCCGGATGGGCACAGAGCTTTAGGTTCCTCTCCACTCGGGCAGACGAGCCGTCCGCTCCCGAGGGCGGACGACTTGATTCCTTGTCGGAGGGGCTGGACTGCCTAGTGTCGGGTCTGCGCCACCGGATTTTGCCGGGGCTTCCCGTTGATGAACGAACCTGCCGTCACCCCGGAACTTGTCGCCCAACATAACCTCACCCCGGAGGAGTATCAGAAGATCCTCGCCATCCTCGGGCGTCCGCCCGGTTACACCGAGCTGGGAATCTTCTCGGTGATGTGGTCGGAACATTGCTCCTACAAGAATACGCGCCCGGTGCTGAAAACGTTCCCCACCAAAGGATCCAACATCCTGGTGGGTGCCGGGGAGGAGAATGCCGGCATCATCGACGTGGGCGACGGCATCGCCATCGCCTTCAAGATCGAGTCCCACAACCATCCCAGCGCGGTCGAACCCTTCCAAGGGGCAGCCACGGGGGTGGGCGGTATCATCCGCGACATCTTCACCATGGGTGCCCGGCCGGTAGCGGCGTTGAATTCGCTCCGGTTCGGTGAACTGCGCCATCCCGAGGTTCGCCGCCTGTTCGCCGGCGTGGTCGCGGGGATCGCCCATTACGGCAACTGTTTCGGCATCCCCACCGTCGGCGGCGAAATCGGTTTCGACCCGAGTTACGAAGGGAATCCGCTGGTCAATGCCTTCGCCCTCGGCGTGCTCCGCCACGATCAGATCACCCGCGGAGCGGCCCAGGGCGTGGGGAATCCGGTGTTTTACGTCGGACCGGCTACCGGACGTGATGGTTTGGCCGGCGCGGCCTTCGCGTCGCAAGACCTGACCGAAGAGTCCGCCCAACAGCAGCGCGGCGCCGTCCAGGTCGGTGATCCGTTCATGGAGAAACTGGTCTGCGAGGCGTGCCTGGAATTGCTGGCCACCGGGTGCGTGGCGGGCATGCAGGACATGGGAGCCGCCGGACTGACTTGTTCCACCTGCGAAACTGCGGCACGGGCCGGAACCGGCATTGAAATCGAACTGGACCGGGTTCCACAGCGCGCACCGAACATGTCGAGCTACGAGATCATGCTCTCCGAATCGCAGGAGCGCATGCTCATCGTGGTCAAGAAGGGACGGGAGGAGGAGGTCAAACGCATCTTCGACAAATGGGATCTACCTTGGGCGGAGATTGGAGTGGTGACCGACACCGGCCGGATGGTGGTTCGCCACGGCGGGCAGTTGGTCGTGGATCTTCCGGCGAAGCAACTGGCCGACGAGGCGCCGGTGTATCAGCGCGAGTTCAAGGAGGCTTCCTATATGGAAGCGGTGAGGGCGTTCCGTCTGGACGGGGTGGCTGACACCACGGATCCCGCTGGGGTTCTGAAGCAGCTTCTCGCCGATCACACCATCGCCTCGAAGAACTGGGTGTACCGCCAGTACGACCACATGGTGCGCGATGGCACGGTGGTTTGTCCGGGAAGCGATGCGGCGGTGATCCGTCTCAAGGGCGATTCGTTGCCCATCACCCGGGAAGAGTACGCGGCGGGCCAGGCGCAGACAGCCGGGGGAGCCACTCCAGGTGCGACGCCCGCTGGGCCGGACAGCCAGGAAAGCCGCTCTTCGATCCCGGATAAGTACCTCGCCCTCTCCGTGGATTGCAATGCCACCTATGTCTATCTCGACCCTTACGAAGGCGGCAAAGCGGCGGTGGCCGAATGTTGCCGGAATCTGGCGTGTTCCGGGGCGGTCCCTCTTGGGGCCACCGACAACCTCAACTTCGGCAACCCCCACCATCCCGAGATTTTCTGGCAGCTTCGCGAATCCGTCCGCGGACTGGCCGAAGGCTGCCGCGCCTTCCGCGCGCCGGTCACGGGCGGCAACGTCTCCCTGTACAACCAGCGCGGCGCCCTCGGGGCCATCGATCCCACTCCAACCGTGGCGGTGGTGGGCTTGATCGAGAAGCCGGAACACATCACCACCCAATGGTTCAAGGACGCCGGGGACGCCATCCTGCTGCTCGGGACTCCGGTGGATCTGACCGATCCCTTGCAAGGGTTGGGCGGCAGCGCCTACTTGAAAACGGTTCACGGGCAGAAGACGGGACTGCCGCCCCGGCTGGATCTGGAAGTCGCGACGACGCTGCATACGGCGTTGCTGGGATTGATCCACGAAGGCGTAGTGAAGAGCGCGCATGACTGTGCCGAGGGCGGGCTGGCTGTGTGCGTGGCGGAGAGCTGCCTCAGTCAACTCGTGGCGCGTGAGACTCCGCGGCTGATTGGAGCCAGCCTGGAACTTCCGGAATTACCCGAAGCCCGACTAGACGCGCTGCTGTTTGGCGAAACCCAAAACCGCGTGGTGATCTCGGTCGCGGCGGTGGATGCGGGAAGAGTGCTGAAGCAATGTCAGATTCTCGACGTTCCCGCGATGCGGATCGGCACGGTGGGGGGCGACGTGTTGAAGGTGAAGACCGCCTCCGGCGAATTCAGCGCGCCGCTAACCGAACTCCATGACGCGTGGTGGAACTCCATCGCCCGGGCAATGGGGTAAAGGGAGAGGCTCACCGCTTCTTCCGCACGGCGATGTACGACTTGGGCAGAAACCCCAGCGCTCGCTCGACCAGGATCTCGCAGTCGGGGAACAGGAGCTTCATTTCCGCCCGGTTCAGCAGCCGGATGCTGTCCACCATCTCGTCCACTTGCTTCCGGGTGAGACGCTCGATCCAACCGCGGGGCGTGAAGTAACGGATCAGGCGCCGCTGCAGCGACTTCGGAAACCAATGAATGAAGGGCGCGAGATAATGCGGCTCGATGGGACACTCGCGGGCCGGGGTTTGGACCCACAAGCCTTTGCCGACCCGCCGGATTTCCCGGGCAAAGGCCACCTGGTTCTCCCAACTCCCGACGTGCTCGATGACGCTGTTGGAAAACGCGATGTCGTATGAGCCGTCAGGCAACGCCAGCCGGCATCCGTCCCCTTGGAGGGAACGAATGTGGTACTCGGGGAACGCCGCTGGATCCCAAGCCATCGCCTCGACGTTGACGGAGTCGATGCTTCCGACCACGGGAGGATTCGCCAGCCAGAATCCGGGAGTACCGCCCACGTCGAGCAATCGGTCCGAGCGCGACGGGGAAAGGTGCCGGGAGAACAGGAGGAATCGTTTCTTCCGCCAAACCTGGAAGTAGCGGCTATAGACATCGTGGATGGACATTCAGTAGATCGCCAACCCTGTTCCGTGGCTGGCGCCCGTCCTTGGTACGGCGGGACGGGGAAACTGAGAAGGGAAGATCGAGCCGGTCCCGTGGCAGCTTAACTCTTTCAGCAACTCAGCGTTGGCTGACCCGTACCCGCAGGAACAAGGCCGATTGGCCGGGGTCCGCTGCGCTCCACGTCTCCGCCAGCCGACCCAGACCGTCGGGATGCGAGGCGGTCTTCCGCGCTGGCTGCCATTCGAGCAAGTCCGGCGAGGATTCCGCCCAAACCAGAACATCGTCCGCACCCACCTCGCGCAGGAAGGTCAGGGTCGATTCTCCGGTGGGCTGAAGATGGGCCACAATGGCGCCCGGACCCGAGGTTGGATCGTCGTCCTGCGTTCCCAAAGCGTACTCGAGCAAGGCAGGCAAACGGTCCCCATCCGCATCGAGAGTCGGCTCGCCCACAAAGCGTAGCGTATCGTCCGCGCCCGGACTGCCCCCCGGCATCCGGCTGATTCTCCAAGCCGCTGGATGGCTCAGTCCCAGCTCCGGTCGGGCTAGAACCAGTGTGTAGCCACCCCCGCGAGCTTCGACCGGCCAGGCCGCACTCGTGCCATAGGAAAAGCTCAGGAGCGTCTGGCCGGCGGGATCGGCCAGGGTGATCTGCTCGCCAGCGTTGTTCAGTCGCCCGGAGAAAATGCCGGCCACAGGAACCTCGAGGCCGTGCCGTTGCTGGAATTGGAACAAGTCGGAAACCAGAACCAGACGTTGCCCAGGCGCGAGGATCGTGTCGCGCTGGTACGGGAACGTAAACTCGATGCCCGCACGAAACGATACGCCCCGGAGATTCACGGCGTGCGCCGACCCATTCTCGAGCTCGACAAACTCACTCGCGGCCGAATCAGCCGGATGGGGATGAAACTCGCTGACCACCAGATCGCCGGGTCCGACCGCCCGTTGCGCCGTTTGATAGAACGCTTCCGCCAGGCCCGACCATTCGGTTCCCTGCATGCTCCGGGCGCGGACGACCGTGTTCCGATCCAGGAGGGGGAGCTCGCCGCTGGAGGGCGCCGGACGCCGGGCCATGAGTGAAAGATCGAAGCTGGCATCCGAGGTGGTGGAGGAAGATTGATGCAGTTCGACGGCCACGGTATTGAGACCGTCCTGCAACAGCGCGGGAGACACCTCGAACTCTTGGAAAATCTGACCGTCGTCTTCGGCGTTCTCGGCTCGGGTTCCCGCGGTGAGCCGCCCGGGACTCAACCCGCTGCGCACGGCTTCGCGTCCGTTGAGATAAACCACCGCGCCGTCGTCCCGCTTGAGGCGGAGCTGCAGGGAGTCGATGCCGTTCCGGTCGTCCACCAAGAACCGCAGGCGAAAATAGGAGGTGATCCATTTGTTAGCCGACGGACCAAACGGCAGAACCGTGGCTTCATCGCCTTCTCCGTAACCCAGTTCCGCGCGTCCTTCCGCCCAAGCGCGATCGTCAAAATCGGGATGCTTCCAGTTGGCGCTCGACCATTCCGGATGCCCTTCGACCCAGTCACTGGGGCCCAGGCCGGAGGGGTTGGCGAACCAACGCCAGCGCGCACCCGCCGGAACCAACGTCTCGGTTCGCTCGCCCGGTTGGAAGGCGCGGGCCGAGGAGGAAACAGCTCCGCCGGGCAACCGCGGATCGCTGCCATCCAGGGTGTAATACACCGTACTGCCACCGATGCCGGCGAACCGAACGACTGTTCCACTGGAGACCGGACCGCCCGCCGGGACCAACACCGGCATCACCGAAACGGGCAGGAAACCCGCCGCGCGAAACTGGCTGAGAACGTCGGTGGTGCGTCGCGGCAGCCAGTCGGCCGCCACGAATTCGTGCCGCGCCGCCCACGCGGTCGGCGTGAGATAACCCCAGCGGGCGGACTCGGCGATGAAAGCGCGGGAGACTTCGGCTACCCGCGCCTGCAACCGCGCCCGATTGCGTTCGGGCGTAAGAGCGCCACCGGCCGTCAAAGCCCGTTGGATGCGGTCCGCCAGCAAGATCCGGTATTCCGGATCATTCTCCCGCAGCAGCATGGAGAAGATGCTTCCCGGACCATCCCCCGGCTGTCTTCCCGGGGCGCCGCGAGCCGTGCGATTGTCGGCGGCACAGTATTGGGGAATGCAGAACCAGCCGTCGGCATCGTTGAGGTAGAACTTGAAGCCACTGCCGGGAACGTTCGGTCCCACACAGCGGTATTCGTCTTCGGCCCCGCCGAACATCCAGGTCAGCATGAAGTCCACATACTGCGGCACATCCACCCAGGTCCGGATCTCGCGGTAGCTTTGGCGGAGCGCCTTGGCCGTGGCCCAGGTCGAACCGTCGCCATCGTACGGTACGCCCGGATCCGGCCAGCCGCCCACGTTCCAGTTCCCGTTGATGCTCTCGTAGTTGCTGCGGGAACCGCCGAGGTAACGCGCATGCATCGCCGCGCCCCAGCGTTCCCGCAGATGATAGAGCCCCCAATACGTGCCGTTCAGATAGAGATGAACAAAGCGTCCGTGTGGACTCAAGTGGCCCGCCTCTCGCAACGTGTCGTCCGCGAAGATATTAGAAAGGTAGAATCCGCGCTCGACCATGTCGTGGGAGCCGCCGCGCAGTTCGAGCTGATCGAACTCATCCACCGGGGCGAACTCGCCTTCAAATCCGGCAAACAAAGGGTAAGTAAGCTTTCCGGCCCCGTACTCGGACCGAAAATAGAGGCGGAAGTTTTTCTTGGCGAACTCGGTGTAAGCACCGCCGAAATAGCGGACGCCGCACGGGATTTGAAATCCGTCCCCACCTTCCGGCCGCAACCATTCCAACGAAGCGATCGCTTCGTACGAACCATCGATCACTGCGGGGGTGACCAGCGACATACTGGGCAGATCGAGCAACGCCGGAACCATCTGCGGCCCGTACTCCGGATTCGCAGTGATCGAACGGCGCATGACCGGAGACGCCACGACGTTGGTGGGGATCAAGTAGGTGTGGGTCGCAACGGCGGTCGGTGCCCAGCCCGGTCGGAACGCCGCCGCGCGAAGGACGGTCGTCTCCTCAACCAACAGCGGCGCGGCGTAGATTTGTCCGTGCGTGGCCGTGGGCTCGCTGTGGTCGAGGGTATAGCGAATCACCGCGGTCGGGGTGGCGGTGCTCAAGCTGACGTGGAAGGGAGTCGTATGGAATCCGCGTTCGTGACTGAACTGAACGGCCGAGACCAAACCCTCGTAGGCGGGACCATTAGTGGCCCCCGGCGTCGGGGGTGGGTGAAAACCGACGCCTCCCGTGGGATCCCGACCGTAGGCAACATCCGTCCACTGGGGCGGATAATTCCGGGTGGCGGGATAGTCGGTGGGGAACTGATCCAGCACCGTGACGCCGTCCGGGGCCACCAGCCCCACGTACTCGCCCTGGGCATCCAAACGAAAGTTGGTATGCAACTCGCCTTCGGCAGGCGCGCGATCCTTTCCCGAAGCGAACACCAGGAGAAATCCGCCGGCGGGAATCTTCCGCGCCGGAAACCGCCACTGCCGCCGGTTGCCGGCGCTGTCGGTCAGATAATGACTCGTGACCTCGAGACTAAACCGGTTGGGGTTGTGCAGTTCGATCCAATCCGACCGGTCGCCGTCCTCGTCCTGGAGACCGGAGGCGTTGGCGGCGACGAATTCCGTCAGTCGCGGCGGGGCCAAGGTCTCGCCCACGCCGACCGGAAGGGTGGCGGACACCTCGCCCGCGGTATTGCCGGCGATCAGAGTGAACGTGGTCGTGGAGGCCGGGTGGACTTCGAGCGCTCCTTGAGTGGGGGACACGGGGCCCTGGTCCGGTTCGAGGCGGGCGGTGGTGGCATTGAGAATCTCCCAACGCAACCACGTGGTCTGGCCTGGTTCGAGTGTGTCGTCGTCCGCCGTGAAAAACCGGATCTCCGGCCCGGGCGCGCCATAGGCCTCGAGCTCGGCTAGTTGCGGATGGTAAGGGGCGTTGCCGGGATTCACCACCCGGATGAACCGACCACGGAACGGATGCGTCGGATCGGCGTCGGCGGTGATGGTGTCGATGCCTCCCACACCGGAGTTCGATCCATCCAGGCGGACGTGGGCCGACCAGTTCAGCGTTCCGGTTTCCCCTTCGGCATCGGCATAGACCTCGATCCGGTACCGGGTCAGCCGATCGGGGCAGCATCCGTCATTGCGGTTCCGGACGACGATCTGTTGGAGCCAATATTCCCGGCCGAGATCCACTTCGAAGAAATAGCCGGTGGTGTCGGTTCCGGTGGCGGGATGGGTGAAGGTATCCGGATTGCCATCGGTGAGGGACTGGAGAACCAGGCCCGGCCACGTCGGCCCGGCACTGAACACCGGCTTCCCTCGAGCGAGGTTTTCCGCGGCGTTGGCCGATAGACTCGTTCCCAGCCGCCAAGCCAGTAGCAGGCACCAGAGGGTGGAGAATGCAGAATCCAGACGCCCGACTTGCCTCATGATCGCCAAAATCCTTCCTCGAACGGATGTGTCACAAGGAACCTTACGGGCGATGCGATGAGTTTCCAAGGACGGGAGGGCAGCCCGACGGGGTACATCTCAGTTTCTGGCTGGTTCCCGACGGACCGGGACCTCGGCCGGAGGGCCGCCGCGCCGCGGTCCCGCCCAGAAACGGAGATATGTCCCGGCCCCACCCGCGGCTAAGGCGGCGAATTGGACAGCCCTGCCATTGCCTCTTCGGGCCGCGGGCGTTTAGCCTTGATGGATGAACCTCGAAGACAGCCTCGGTGACATCCTCCGCAAAGCCCGAACCTCGACCCAAACCTCCCCCGAAACAGCCGCCCAGGCGGCGGGCCTGACGGTGGACGACTATACGGGCTTTGAAAGTTCCGGGCAGGCCCCGGCGGGAACCCGGTTCCAAGCGTTGGGTGACCTGTTGACCTTGGGCGGAGCACGGCTGGAAGCGCTCAGCCGTGGTTGGCGGCCCGAGTCGGTGGATCTAAGCCAATGGCAGCGGCTGGAAGTGATCACCTCGGCGGGCGATGACATGACCGTAAACGCGTACTTGATCTGGGATCCCGTCCGCCGGAAGGCGGCGGTGTTCGATACCGGTTTTGACGCCGACTTGATCATCAGCCTGATCCACGCCCATAGCCTGGAGTTGGGCGACATCTTTGTTACGCATTCCCATCCCGATCATGTCGCGGGCTTGGCCGGCTTGCGGAAGGCGTTTCCGGCGGTGCGGATTCATTCCGGATCAGCACACGCTCCGGCGGATCAACGACTGGCCGTGGGGACCGTGTTTGAAGTCGGGGCGCTGCGGGTGGCGCATCGTCCGACGCCCGGGCATGCGGAAGACGGGGTCACCTTCCTGATCGACGGCTGGTCGGGGGGGGCGCCGACGGTAGCGGTGGTCGGTGATGCGATCTTCGCCGGTTCGATGGGGGGCGCGCGGGACCAGCTTACACTTGCGCGGGCGCGCGTCCGGGAGGAGATTCTGTCACAGCCGGAGGCGACGTTGATCTGTTCGGGTCATGGCCCGCTGACCACCGTCGGCCAGGAAAAAGCCAACAACCCGTGGTTCCCATGAAGCCAAAATTCGATTGGCTGGCAGCGCTACTGACCAGTTGTTCTCTGGGAATGTTCGCTCATGCCCAGGATCCCAAGCCGCCGGTGGCCACCAATAAAGTGTCCTCCGCCACGGCGCCGGCGAAGGTCGTTCCGGTCCCTGCCGTGACGCCCGTTGCGGTCCCCGCGGTGAAGACCGCTCCGGCTCCTCGCCCGCTCGCCATCCCCGTGCCCTCGGTTTCTCAGCCGCCCGCCGCGGATGAGCAGGTGATTGCCGAGGTGCCATTGATTTTGGCCGTGGCGACCTCCCCGATTGTCACGCCGGGCGAGGACACTCAGCGCCGGCTGGAACCGCCGACGCCCGAGGAATTGATGGCGAAGTATGGAACCGTCGGATTTCTTTTCCGGCAGCCAGAGCCCCGCAATTTCGTGGAAGTGATCAACCCGTTTGCCCCGGATGAATTCGGTGGCCGGCAGCGGGAGATCTACAACCGGAATCCCAACCTCAAACCAGGGGCAACTCTCCCGCGCTCGTTCGTTCGCGACGGCATCCGAAACGAGCCCGAACTGAATCTGATCAGTTGGCCGTGGTAAATGACGGTGGGCGTCCAGGAACGCCCGATCGGGCGCCGACGGATGCTCCTTGGCGCTGGGCTGAAGGAGGGCACAGAACTCTGGTTTTGAGCTTTGAACTTGGTCCTCCTGGGCCGGCAACGAATCTTCTGCCCACGATGGCTGCCGGTTCGTTGGTCCCAGACCCAAATCAGTTGTCCCTCAGCCGATAAAACTTCCGGTTGCCCGTAAGGGGCAGCGGGTAGGGGCTGGTGGCCCCTTCCACGGTGGCCCAGGCGCCGGTCATGTCCTCCGCGGATTCCAAAATCCCCCCCGACCAAGTAAGCACCGTGCCCGAAAGGGTGATGCGCAGAGCGGCTAGAACCCCATAAACTTCCACTTCGCCGATCTGCAGAGCGTAGGGGTTGACCAGATCTTCCAAGGAAATTCCTGGCCCCAGACGAGCTCGCCGCGCCGGGTGGTGTAGATGGACACCCGAAAGCTCAACTGGGCTATTCCCGAAAAGTCCCTGACAGGACTGCAATAAACTGAGATGCGCCCATTCCCGCTTCCCGGACCGGGGACGCCCATTAGTGCCCTGATCCCCCGCGTCTTGCAGGGGCGCCAGAACAGGAGTGCGGAAGCTCAAAGTTCAAAGCTCAAAAGACCCAAGCTCCCAACACCCGGCTTCCGCTCGAACCGTCCCGAGGAGCGAGGTCTTGGGCGCGCTTGGACGTTGGAACTTGGAGCTTGAGGAAGGCGATGGGCCGCTCTTGGGGTTCGGTCCGCGGCTTTTGAGGACCATTTCAAGATACGCCCCCTCCCGCCCCAAGTTCGAGCGGACGAGCCGTCCGCGCTCCCGTCTCCGGTCGGAAGGATTCATTGCAAGCTAACCCGGCCTACGGATCCGCTCGTCGCGCGCCACGCAGCTCGGCGGTGGGGATTCGGCGTTGCTGGGCCAATGGATCAATATGCCAACGGTAGCCGCCCACCTCCACGGCGAACAGATAAGGGGCATGATCCTTCCACCATTGGTTCCAGGCTTCGACATCCCCTCCGGCGGGGCCTTCCGGAACATAGCGTTCGAGGAGTAAGCCCGCCGTTCGTGCCGCTTCGCCTCCGCGTTTCAATTGGTCGATGGCCTTCTCGATGAAGGCCGGACTGTCAAACGGCTCACCCAAGGCGACCAGTTCTTGATCCACACACAATCGCCCCTCGCGGTTCGGATGCAGGAAACGCCCGGACCGCTCCCACCACTGGGGAATGGCGTCCGAAGCCAGTTTCTCTACTTCGGAAAACGTGGCGGAATCGAGCATGCGAGCGGCGTCATGCACCCCGCCATGCTTGCCTTCCAGTCGGGCTTTAACCTGGTCCCGTCGGTACGGATCAACCGCGACAAAGACCGATGGGGTCACGGCGATGGGACGGTCCTGGCTAAACCGGCTAATGTAAGCAATGGCGTTGAGCAAGAGGGTCTGCCCGGTCTCGTTCATTTCGGCCGGAGATTGCTCGAAGCCAAAATGAAACAGGTTCCCCTGCCGCCAGAGCGCCGCTGCGGTCGGGACCTTGTCGTTGATGCCGCTGCAGAACCATTCCACTTCCGGCTGCTGGTCGAACCCTCCGCTGTAAGTACACCAGCCGGCTTGCCAACGACGGGAATGGTCTTCCACCAGCGGGATGACTTCGATTTCGGGGTCAGTGATTTCGCCCGACCAAACGCCGGGATTGGAACGACGAACCGGTTTCAGCGGAACGGTCAGCGGGCTACGGAACAATTCATGATTCGTCGCCCCATAGACGAAAGGGTAGAGACACGTACACCCGGAACCACCGCGCACCTCCCAGGCCACCGCCGTACGCAGGCCGGCACTGCCGAGGAGCACGGTCGGGCGGTTCCAGTCTGCGCGATCCCCGAGCGGATGCCCCTTCGGATCCTTCAAGTCCCCCTGTTGCGGCCAGTCCAACAGCACCACGTCGTACGCTTCGGCTTCGCGCGGCTGGAAGGTCTCGCGGTGGGTCAGGGAAAGGGCCGCCAGATTCGGCTGGAGAAACTCCTGAAACTCCTGCGCTCGCTTCGATTCGGGCTGGCCGACATACAATACCCGGAGTTCTTCCAGATTCTTAGCTTGGGTAGGAACGCTTCCTAGGAAAAGAGCCAGCAGGATGCTAGATCTGGAGTTAGATTTCATGGTGTTTTGGATTGAGGGGTGGCTGTCGGGAACTCCACCACGGTTTCCGCGAGAAGGGAACGCGGCGGCCAGCAAAAGTCGGAATTGCACGCCTGCACCCGCACTTCGCAGCTCAGACGCGCGGTACCGGTGGCCTGGGGAGGAATACTAATATGGCGCCGGAAAATCAACTCACCGCTGAGGATCGAATGGCCGTCCTTCGCCGTCGCCACCGGCTGGCTCCATTCACCGTATTCCGTCCAACCTTCGGGGAGGGTGAGTTTCAAGGAGATCGGTGTGTAGGTCGGAGAGGGTTCATCCGCGGCGTAGATGTGATGTCCAGGCGCGACCCGCACCCGCACGCGCAACAAAGCAATCGTTCCGGGTTGGGACGACGGGTTCGCCCAGCTCAGGCCCACGGTGACCGGTTCCCGGTCGGTCGGTTCCGGAGCCTCCACCCAGGCCAGGAGGTTGGTCCATCCGACCTTTCCCAGCGACCAGAAGTCACCGGCATCCTCTGGCAGGGTAAAAGATTGTGTGGTGTACTCCCATAGGCTGGGCTCCTGGTTCCCGCCTTCGCCAGGCCGGAGAAGTGCCATCTGAAGTTGGTAATCTCCCACCGTAAGGCCAGGAAAGCGAAACGAACCGTCCGGCTGAACCGGCACGGAACGGCCTTCCGAATACAACCGCCCGCCCGCCCCCAGCGCGGTTCGGAAGTTAATCCAAGGACGAAGCGGCGCCGCGGCCTCCGAGTAGAACCACCCGCGAAACCAGTTGCTGCGGCCAACGGCATCCAATCCCTCCGGCGGCACAATCTCGGGAAGAACGCGGGTCAAATGAATCCGAGCATACCTCCAATCATAGTCCGAGGGCGCGTCAAACGGCAGGACGATCGTTCCGGACACCTCCGCGCCGGTGATATCGAGAGGAACGCGGGTGGTTTCTCCTGGGGAAACAGTGACCACCGCCACCGTGCTCGCAAATTGCGGCTGGCCGACCGGACGGCCCATGCCCGGCACGAATACGTCCGGCTCGGCCAAGACGATGCTGAGATCGCCCGGTGGCACTCGATCAAAGCGGAAACGGCCTTCGGCGTCCGTGACGCACCGTTGGTTGCCAAGGGGGTTGGGGTGCCACATGACGTTTGTGCCATAAGGAAGGGGCAGATAGCGCAGCAAGAGGGCCACGCTTTGATGCGCCAGCGGCTGGCCACGCAAGGACAACGTTCCCTCCAGGACTCCCCAGGGCTCGAGGCGGACCGATTCCGAGAACGTCATGGTCGCCGGGAGTAACTGAAAGCCGCTCTCGTGAACGATCAGGCCTAACCGCGGCTCGGGATACTCATCCAGAACAATCTCCCCGCGCTCGTTGGAGGTGCCCCTAAACTGATCCCGCTGCCCGAAGGACTCCATCCGGGGAACAAAGCGGCCATTCGTCGTGCTCAGTCCGTAGAAACGCTCGCCCAGTTGTAACTCGGCCCCGGCCGCCGGCTGATCATCCGGACGGAGGATACGCAGCGTCCGCCTGGTCAGGGGCTTGAGGCGAACTTCCAGGTGGTCGTTGCCGGCCGCAAACGGTCCCAGTGTCTCGGCCTGAAATCCTTCGGCCACGATTCGCAGACCATGCCGGAGGGGAGGGGGCACCCCTCCAATGGCCGGCGCCTCCAGGGTCAAGGCAAACGTACCGTTCTCAAACCTCCTCACGTCGTACTCGTTGCCGCGAAACTTCCCCGCTTCCCCAGGAATCCCCTGCAAGAACAGGCCTGGAATGACCTGAAACGTCGTAACCGGACGGCCTGACTCTTCTTCCACCACGGTGCCCGCGAACTGGAGGACGGGCGGCAGGACCAGGGTGTGCTCCGACGCCTCCGGCTTCAACCGGGCCGACATCCGAAGAAATCCCTCCTTCGTCAGATCCACCGTAATTTCGCCAGCAATGCAGTTGGTGATCTGGAATCGGCCGGCCGAATCCGTGACGCCGGTCCATCCCGGATAGCGCAATTGACCCGCTTCATCCCAACGAAGTTGAACCCCCGCCAGCCCCTGCCCTTCCTGATCCACCACTCGCGCCGTCAGGGTGTGGGGTTGAGCGAGCCGGAGCGTAACCGGTGCCAGGCCCGGCTTCAGGTCAATCAACTGTGCCACCGGTGCATACGTGGGAGTATAAGCGCCCAAGGCCGTCGGCTTCATGGGCAGGCCAACAAACCGGAAACGTCCCTCGGCATCCGTGCGGGTCTTCTGATTCTCCTCGATGCCCCAGAGCATGTATTCCTCCCCGTAAAACACGTCGGCATCCGGAACCGGCACCCCAGTGGGGCTGAGCACGATCCCTTCCAGCCGGGCCAGGGGATGCAGAACGGTCCGCGCTGAACCATCACGGAGTTGTTCCAGGGGAAGCGCCAGATCACCGGACGTCTCGAAATCCGCGTGGCGGAACTGCACCCGAACCAGGGTCACCTCCGCTGGCACCCAGTCTGCCTGCCACCGGCCATCGGTTCCGGTGACGAGGGGATGGCGTTCAATGGGCACCCGCGGGCCGCCCAGTTTGCGAGGAAAGTTGAGGAAGACCTCGACGCCGGGGAGAGGCTGTTCAGCGGCATCAACGACCCATCCCCCCAGGGTTTGAGCCGCGGATAGCGCCAGGGTCACGGCAGTCTCCGAACCTTGAATCACGGACTCCAGCGGCGCCCAACCCGGGCTGGTGGCGGTGATTCGAAGGGGAGAGACCGAGACGGGAAGATCATCAAAGCGGAAGGGACTGGCCTTCGGTCCGATTGTCCGTCGTCCGTCCGGCTCCCATTCGACCGTCACCGTCGCGTTGGTGAGGGACTCCTGGTTCGCGGCCGACACGACACTCACCTCGAGTTCGGCGGCCGGCGAGGAAACCACTCCCAGCCAGGTGATGAGACCGAGGAACAAGCAGCTCGGGCCGCCGGTGAACAGGGGGTAAGCGGGTCTTCTCATGTCCCAAATGGGAGGAATGGGTGGAAGGCTGTTCGATTGGACTCCTGATATGGCAGCAGTTTGGCCTCATTGTTCGAGCTTTTCTTGAAGGGAATTGATTCCCGGAGTGCCTCTCCGTTTTTGGCGAGCGGTGGAGGAGCCGAGGACAGACGACAGAGGACGGAAGCGGAAGGCCTGTGGCGTCGGCTGTCCTCAACCGACCCTTTGGCCGCCGAGGAGAGCAGGCGCCCTGTTCTCCACGCCGGCTCGTTTCCAAGACTCCACCGGCATGGTCGAGCCGTCGCGGTCGAGCCGCGCGGTCGGCTGAGGACAGCCGACGCTACACGGTTCCTCTAAAGACCGTTCCTCACCGCTTCCCAAGAATTGAGATGCGCCCTGATTCCCGGCGCTCGAGCGCGGCCCGCGGATCTGTTCCTGCCGAGCGATCCGAAGCACGGCCGGACCGCGGGTCTGTGACCGCAGCGACGTCCCGGCGGCTGAGGCTCCCGTTCCTTCTCTCGGTCCTTGGCAGGCTCCAGGGTTGCCGCACTCCGCATTCCGCACTCCGCATTCGCCCGTGCCCTCTGCGTTGCCGCCCGGCTGCGAGTGAGAACAAAGTGCCCGGTTCTCTGCTTCAAGTACAAAGTGCCAGGCCATCCGTCAGCTATTGAGAGTGCGCCGCGGTGTGGCGCTTTGGATGGAACGGGAAAGGAACGGCTACGGCATGGCGTCGCCTGAGGCGAGGCGGCCGCGCCAGAACGCGGCGGTTCGCAAAGCGGTGTCGATCCTCCGGTGGCGCGACTGTGGCGGGGGGCGCGAGAGTTCTTTGACGCTGCCCTGAAAAAGGCCGCCCGGCGGGCGGGGCGTCGCGCGGCCAGATTCCGCTCGTTGGGGGATTCCTTGACGCCCGCGTTCGTAGTACGGTGTTCCCGTGTTTTCGAAAGGACAGAAGGTCGTTTGCCTCAATGATGAGTTTCCGCCCATGGCGCGACTGCTCTACCAGCATCTCCCCCAAAAGGATTCAGTGTACACCGTGCGGGCGGTCTATATCGGCCGTGGAAACTACACCCGGGCGAACAGTGGGAAGAAGGACGGTGAAATCGGGGTGCTGCTCGAGGAACTCGTCAACCCGCAGGATCCTGCGTTGAAGCACGGTCTCAATGGCGAGCTCGGGTTCAATTCCGAACGCTTCGCCCCACTCCAGACGGAGGACGACGAACTGACCCGCGAAGAAGAGAAGGAAGATTACGTCCTGCTCCCCGCCTGACCCAACGGAGGCTTCCCCAACGGCTCTCCGCCCGCTGCGTGTCCGGCTCTCGGCCGCGGCCGAGTCCGCCGTGCGACGGGGCCATCCTTGGGTCTATTCCGATTCCATCCGGCAGCCGGATCGCTCTGGCGCCGCCGGCGACCTGGGCGTGGTGTATGATCGGCAGGACCGGTTCCTCGCTCTGGGCTTGTGGGATCCGGACTCGCCGCTCCGGCTCCGCATCCTTCACGTGGGCCGCCCGGTTCCCGTGGACGCGGATTGGTGGCGCCAACGCCTGCGGGCGTCGTTCGCCCGGCGGCACGGTCTGTTCGACGCGGGAACCACGGGTTACCGGTGGATTTATGGCGAAAGCGACGGTTGGCCAGGGCTGGTGCTGGATCGTTTCGGCAGCACCCTGGTGCTGAAGTTGTACACCGCGGCCTGGCTTCCCCGTCTCCACTCCTTGCGGGACTGGCTGGCCGACGAGTTGAAGCCGGAACGGATCGTCCTGCGGCTGAGCCGAAACTGCGCGAGCGCGGCCGGGCAGGCGGGCTTCCAGGACGGCCAGAATCTGGTGGGTGCGGATCGAGCCGAACGCGTTGAATTCCTGGAATCGGGACTGCGGTTCGAATCCGAGGTCGTGCGCGGGCAGAAGACCGGATTTTTCCTGGATCAACGGGAGAACCGGCGGCGGATCGGCCAGCTTGCGGCCGGTGCCGACGTGCTGAATGCCTTCAGCTTCTCCGGCGGATTCAGTCTCTACGCCGCGCGGGGAGGCGCCCGTCGGGTTGCTGACCTCGACCTTTCCGCCCATGCCCTGGCACAGGCACGGCGCAACTTCTCCTTGAATGCGCATTTACCGACCGTCGCCGCCGCCCGACACGAGCCGATTCAAGCGGAAGCCTTCGAATGGCTCGCCCAGGGGCCGAAGCGGCAGTTCGACGTCGTCATTCTCGATCCGCCTTCGTTGGCCCGAAGGGAGGCGGAACGGGCGGAAGCGATTCGAGCGTACCAGCGGTTGGCGTTGGCCGGACTCCGGCGGTTGCGCCGGGGCGGTCTTTTGCTGGCCGCCTCGTGCAGCGCCCATGTGAATGTCAGGGAGTTTCTGGATGCCGTGCGGAGCGCCTTCCGCCAAGCACAGCGGCCCTTCACGGAACTGGAGACCGTGGGACACCCTCCGGATCATGCCGCCACCTTTGCCGAGGCGGAGTATTTGAAGGCGGTTTACGTCCGGGCCGAATGATATCAATCGTTGCGAAAGTATGTTCACACGGCTTGAGGTGTGGGCATGCGAGTGGTGCGGTGAGGACACCGCACGCTACACGCACGCACTGACGCATCGATTGATAGACCGAAGGGAAAGGGTTGGGGCTCGCCGCCGCCCATGTCCCTCGATGGAGTTCCGCTCATTCCAAATGCGAAACCGAATGACCGGCCAGGAATTCAGCCGCACTCAGCCGTCGCCCGCCTTCCAGTTGGACTTCGGTCAACCGAAGCGATCCTTTGCCACACGCGACCACCAGTCCTTGCGGACCCGGGTCGATGACCGTACCGGGTGTGGTCTCCCGCTCTCCGGGCTCAGGCCGCGCCTGATGCACCTTGAGCAAGCGAGGCCGGGGCGCTCCCGGCAGAAAACAAAAGGCACCCGGCCAGGGAGTGAACGCGCGCAGGCGGTTGAACAGCACCCCGGCCGGCTGAGACCACTCGATCCGTCCATCGGCGCGGGTGATCTTGCGGGCATAGGTGACTCCCTCTGTCGGCTGGGGGTGGGGAATCAGCCGGCCGGCGGCATAGTCCGGAATGATTTGCCGCAGCAGGTCTCCTCCCAGTGTGGCCAGGCGATCGTGCAGGGTCTGTCCGGTATCATCGGCCGTGATCGGCGTGGTGGCCGATCGGAGGATCGGCCCGGTGTCCAAACCGGCATCCATCTTCATCAGGGTCACGCCGGTATCCGCATCGCCCGAGGCAATGGCCCATTGGATGGGAGCAGCCCCACGCCACCGAGGTAGCAGCGAGGTGTGAACATTCAGACAGCCGAGGCGGGGAATCTCGAGCAAAGCAGGCGGCAAAAGCTGTCCGTAAGCGGCGACCACGATCAAATCCGGATGGAGTTCCCGGAGTTGAGCAAGGAATTGGGGATCCCCTGCCCGGGCCGGTTGCAGCACGGGCAGATTCCGGGCGACCGCCTCCGTTTTCACGGGCGGGGCGGTTGGTTGGAGGTGGCGTCCCGAGGGACGATCGGGCTGGCAACCCACCGCGAGCAATTGCAGTCCTGGAGTGTCGGACAGGGAAACCAGGATAGTGCGGGCCAGTTCGGGCGTACCCAGGAAGACCAGACGAATCGGGGAGGTGCTCATCGATTGCTTCGTTCCGACGATCATAGCGTTCGGACGCGAAAGGGGCAGCCCGGCGCAACACGGACGCATTTAGATTTTGTCCTTTCAAGCCGCGGGCCGAGCCCTTCCGCAAGCTCCAAAAGCCAAGCTCCAAAAGCCGGACGTGAATCGAGGCCCTGAACTCTCCCCTGTAGAGTCGTCTCTCCCGAGACGACTGTCGTCTGGGGACAGACGACTCTACAAGGTGGGAAGGGACGGTTCATGGGAAGCTCCAAGTTCCAACGCCCAAGTTCCAAGCTCTCGCTTCCAGAGACGGTTCGGTCGGAACCCAGGAGTTGGGAGCTTGGGTCTTTGGAACGGGCGCCTCTCCGTCTTTGGGAAGTGGGGAGGGACGGTCTGGAGCGTCGGCTGTCCTCAGCCGACCGGGCGGGTGGCGTCGCCTGGGGGCCACGGGAACAGACGGGCGTGGAGAAAAAACTCTCGCCGGCCAGGGGGGTCGGCTGAGGACAGCCGACGCTACAGATCGTCCGTCTTCTGTCCCCCTGGCAGATCCCCAAGGCAGAAAAAAACGGCGACGTGGGAACGCCGCCGTTCGGGCAAGAAGACCAGCTCAGCTCACAATGGCCGGGAGCACCGCGAGCGACGGCGCAGCAGTGAATGGCCGGCAATGCCACCCAGCAGCGCCAGGGCCGCCGAGGTACCCGACTCCGGTACCACCACGTTGTCGTAAAATGCACCCGCCGGAAGGAGCACGGAGGCAACACCCGAAACCGGACCGGAACTGAAGTTCAGGTAGGGAACGGTTTGATCAAGAGGGAGACCCAACAGCACCTGGCCCTGGCCATCGAGAAACAGGACGTCCAGTAAATCCCCATAGGTGTTTCCATCCAGGATGAAGGAGAAATCTGCTAAGTCCCCTGGACCAGGAAGGAGGACCAGCACCGGCTGCAAGAAAGCGTCCAACGCCAACGAGGGCGAGGGTGCCGGTCCGCCGCCGTACAGTTCGGGATCCGTCACCGTTACCGGCGGCGCCGAGTAATCGATCCGCCACCGATCCGTTCCGGGAATCTCCCAGCCATCGAGATCGAGATCGGGCGCATAGTACGCCGGCTCGAAGCGAATACCCGCGCGGCTGGCGAGGTTGGCTTCGTCGCCGTCCTGGAGGGTATCGAAGGTGAACGGGGCGCCGGCCCGAGCCGCGCTAACGGCCACCGTTCCCATGAGGCAAGCAATGATCAGTGTTTTCATAGGGGTAAAGCTCCTGGCATTATTGACGGGCACCGCCCAGAACCGCCTGCATCGCCTTAAAGAAGACGTCCGTGTTATCCATCACGCCGGTGAAGGCACCGGCCCCGCGTCCATAAGCCGATACCGGGATGTCGGAACCCGTATGGGCCGCGACCGGATCCTGGATCTGGCCGGTGACGAAAAAGTCGCCCGCCACGTCGCGTTGGACGGGACCGCTGGGGAACGCGTTCAGTGGGGCAATGGCATCAAAGGGTTGCTGGCTATCGCGGAGGGGCAGCGGATTGGTAAGCCAGTCTTCATAACGATCCGCGTTGGCGGCGTAGCCAATCAGGATCTTGTAGTCGGGATCCGTGGTCGTCGGATATCCATCGGCGGCGATCTCATACACGGGGAACCCGGCGGCATCATAGGTTCCCACCACCCCGTTACGCGGTCCTCCCGGCTGGGTTCCCAGTCCGGATGCCGCACGGGCGGTCAACTCGGTGTTGGTCACCCGCGAGGCTCCGATGATGTTGATGCCAGCACATTCGTGGTCGGCCGTCACAATGACTAACGTATCGGGGTTGGCCTCGGCGAACGCCTTGCACTGCGCCACGGCGTAATCGAACTCGATGGTGTCGAGGATCCACCGCTCGGTGTCCATGTTGTGCGCCTGTTTGTCGATCGAGGCGCCTTCCACCATGAGGACGAACCCATTGGGATTCCGGCTCAATACCTGCAACGCCTGTCCGGTCATCTCGTCGAGCATCGGCTGGTCGTTGAACGGACCGAGGACGGTGGGGGGCGCCGTGGTGTCATCGACGTTCTCGCCAAATTGATTCACGACGGTAGGGGCGCCGCGGCGACCACTGATCTTATCGAGTGCCACATTCATATTGGAGAGAGTGAACAGGCCGAGCAGACGATCAGCGGAGGGATCGATGGACGCCAGCTCGGTGGCGTTGGCGACGTAAGTGAAGCCCGCCTGCTCAAAGTCTCCGACCAGATCGCGTTCCGGATCGATCACGCCGGGTGCGACGCCCCAGCCCGTCACCAGTTCATTCGGCAGAACGTAGTCCGTGGAAACGCCCCGGGCCGATCCGGGGGTGGTATTAGGGAGGAACCATTTCCTTCCGCCTCCCAGCAACACCCGCAGCCCGCCCTTGACCACCGCCTCATCCAGATACTGGTCGCAGATTCCGGTCCCAGCTCCCCGGTTCTGGGTGTGGGTACCGAAGGCGCCCGGCGTGGCGTCAAACACGTCGGAGGTGGTGACGATACCCAGTGCCTTGCCTTGAGTACGGGCCAGATATTCGCCGATCAACTCCACCCGCGGGTTATCGAAGTTAGCGATCGTGTCGTCGGGGAACACACCCTGTTGGTTGTTGTTGAACTTGTTGCCCGTCGCATAGCAAGCGGCGCCGGGGGAAGAATCCGTGATGATCGAATTGAGCGAATGGGTCATAACCAAACCGGTCACTGGAAAGGTGTCCATGGCTAGCAGCGAATTAACTTTTCCCTGTTGCACCCCGTTTTTCACGATCCGGGCAGCCGTCCGGTGGGCGATGCCCAATCCGTCACCGATGCAGAAGATCACGTTTTTTGCCCGCCGGCCCAGTTGGCTTACCTGGACGACCTCGAAGTTGCCTTCGGCGCTAATGATACTCGAGTCGCTCATCGTCGCCTCGACCAAGAAAGTGTGAAGGCCTGCCTTGGAGTTGCTGTACCTGCGCAAGGTCGCCACCGTGGTACCAGCGGGAAGCCCGGCAACCAGGTCGGTCGTTTGCAACGCCACCGGCTTGGGAATGACCACGCCGTCCACCTTGAATATCGCCGACACCACGGTGACCCCGGGATCGGGGCGGATCGTGGCCTGGAGGTCGAAGTATTGGCCGGTTAGGAACCGAGCGGTAACCGGTGTGCCGGCATCGCCGAACGAGAAAAGCAGGCTCGGAGGATTCAAGCGCGAGATGCTGGCCGCCGTAGCCGGATGGCTTTGGACCGCCAGCGCCGCGACCAAGGCCACACCGGGCATTAGGACTGAGACGAATGATTTGGGAGGTTTCATGGAGTTTTGGTGGATTCTAACGAACCGACAGGGACTGCCGGAAAGGGGCCACTGGGGTAGGAGCTATTATTCGTTCTGGCGGCTGGGGTGACGGTGCCCAGCGTGGGATTGCCGCCGAACTCGAGGACATCAACCACCACCCGGGCGGCCGACACACGCCCATCGGCTTCATCCCGGTTGCCGAGCGAAAGCGTGCCGATGACGACCAGCTCACTGCGTTCCCAAGGCAGCACCGGTGGAAGAGAACGCGGAAAGAACACGTGAACCGCTGTGGCCGGCAGGTCGTCGGCCAGTCCGTACTCGCGCTCGTGCAGCGTCAGTGGAACCGGTGACAGCAGGAAGGCCCACGGAATCGGCTGCGTTTGCCGGACCTGGTAGCCGGTCAGCCGGACGCGTCTGTTCTCGAGTGCCTTCGCCTCGGGGGTGAACTCCAGGCCCTTGCGTCCAGCCGGCCGAACATAAAGCCGTTCCAGCGAGAAGTCGGTCACTCCCTCGGGAGCCGGGGGAAGAACGATTCCAGGTGCCACGGGCTGCTTAGTCTTTGGGAGGGAAAGTCCGGGCGGACGGGCGGGGTCCGGACGCGACCGCAGCGGGATTTCGGTGAGGGCCGGCCAGCAAGAAATGACCAACAAACCCGCCGCCATTGCTCTCCCTGACCTATGCATGGGGTGAGGCTGGAGACAACAAGTGACAGCCAAAGCTCGGTTAGCTTACGAGTCCGCGAAGTCACGGTGACACGGTGTTGACATTGCGGACGACTCCAGCTCAATCGCGTAACGAATCATCTCCAACGTGCGCCACCTCCGGGAGGTCAGCGTGGCAGATACGTCGGAAAGGGCAGCCACAGACAAAGTGCGGAGGGACAAAACCGATGAGCCAGGACCCATCCCCAGCTCCATCTGCCGGGCAAGCCCCAGGGTATCTGGTAAGGCACCGATAAAACTCGCGCGATCCCAACTTGTGTTTATTAGGAAGCGTCGGCATCTTCAAGTTTGCCGCATATGCCTTGTCTTCTTCGCTACGCCGTACTGGTGTTGATCGGGCTGCCCTTCCAACGTCTCGCCCAGGGACAGACACCACCGACCCTGGAACCCATCATCCCCCGACCGGCCATGTTCATGGATTCCTGGACGAAGCCGGAGACCACGGTCCGGCGTCACCAGGTGGTGCCGCAGGCCGTCCGTCGCAAGGTCGCCCCCGGACCGTGGATCCGGCTGGAGGCACCCGACCTGGGCCCGATCCGGGAGGAGGACGCCCAGAAGACCGACCTGAGCAAGGGCGCGCGGCGCATCAGCGTCCGGCGCGAGTTACCACAACCCCTCGTTGCGGGCTTCGGCAAAGGGGAAGTCCCCTGGCAAACGTTGCCGGACGGTTCGTCGCTCTGGACCGCCTCGGTGGAATCGGTTTCCGCGCTCGGACTGCGGCTGCATTTCACCGGAGTGAATCTTCCGCCCGGCGCCGTGCTGGTCATTTTCAACGCGGATAACCCCAACGAAGTCTCGCCGCCGTATGACTTAGGCCGGTTGGGCGCGCGGAATCAGTTTTGGACCGAAACGGTGTTCGCCTCACGGGTCACCATCGAGTGCGTGCTTCCGTCCGGGGTCGCCCCAGCCGAAGCCCGTTTCACCGTGGCCAACCTGATGCATCGCTACACGGGCCTGACTTTTGGCGGACCCGAGAAGGCGGCCGACCCGTGCAACGAAGATGTGACCTGCCATTCGGACTGGAGCCAAACCGCGGTCGCGGTCGCCGGGATCGGGGCCATCCAGGATTCCGGTGAACTGTTCTGCACGGGTTGCCTGCTCAACGATTCAGCGCCGGCGGATGGCACCGACTACTTTCTGACGGCCAATCACTGCGTCGGTTCGCAGGTCGAAGCGGATGATCTGGAGTTTTATTGGTTTTACCAAACCTCTCAGTGCAATGGTCCGGTCCCGAATCCGGGTATGGTTCCGCGCACGAGCGGCGGGGCGGATTTGCTCGCCGGTTCAGACGATGCGCTACGCAATGATTTCACCTTTCTGCGACTGCGCGAACCTACCCCGGGCGGGGTCACCTATGCCGGTTGGTCCACGGCCGCGTTGAACGACGGCGATTCCGTTGTTTCGATCCACCATCCCGATGGCGATTATAAACGCATCAGCTTTGGCAATCGGCTGGCGGCGGAGAGCCAGTATCACCGGGTGATGTGGACCTTGGGGGTGACCGAGCCGGGCAGCAGCGGTTCACCGTTATTCGACGCTCAACAGCGGGTGATCGGACAGTTGTACGGCGGCGTCTCCGCTTGTGACAACCCGCAGGGATCCGACATCTACGGACGTTTCGATCGCACCTATCCGTTGATCGAAAACTGGCTTCTGGGTCAGCCGGTGGTGGTGGCCAACGACGATTTTGCCGCCGCCACCGACCTGGCGGGCATCGAAGGTTCGGTGAGCGGCAGCAGTGCCGGTGCCACCCGGCAGGCGGGAGAGCCGTTTCATGCCGGCAACCGCGGCGGCCATTCCGTGTGGTATCGTTGGATCGCACCGGAGGACTCCGTGATGACGTTCAGCACGGCCGGCAGCGGCTTCGATACCGTGCTGGCGGTCTATTGGGGGGATTCGGTGGACACGCTGACCCGCGTGGCCGAGAACGACGATGGTCCCGAATATCCCACCAGCGCGCTGAGCTTCCTGGCGGCGGCCGGCACCACCTATCTGATTGCGGTGGACGGCTACGACGGCATGGGCGGTGAAGTGGTATTGAATTGGCTGCCGGGGGTTGGCGGCGGTTTGGCTTCCAATGATCATTTCGCCAACGCCTTGGTGCTTTCGGGTGTGCGAGGGGAAATCGCGGCCAACAACTCCGGCGCGACGCGGGAATTCAGCGAACCGGAACACGCGGGGAACCCGGGAGGCGCGTCACTGTGGTTCCGCTGGACCGCGCCCAACAACGGGTTGGTGCGTTTCGACACGGAAGGTTCGGCGATCGATACGGTCCTGGCCGTCTATACGGGAGATTCCCTGGACACGCTGAACAGCCTCGCCGAATCGGATGACATCGATCCCGACCGAGGCATCTACACCAGCCGCGTCGCCTTCACGGCTCAGGCGGGCCAGGTTTACTTCATTGCCGCGGATGGCTATGGCGAACTGGGCGACTTTGTCGAGCAAGGCTTGATCCGGCTGACTTGGGCTCCACCCACCGCCCTTACCGGGACCATTCCGCCGAACAACGCCTTTGCCCAGGCGCAGGTCTTGACCGCGTCCAGCGGGATGCTGACCGGCTCGAATCTCCGCGCCTCCAAGGAATCCGGCGAGCCGGACCATGCCGGCAACTCGGGCGGGCGGTCTGTTTGGTATCGCTGGACCGCGCCGGCGGGCGGCCTGGTGACCTTCGACACGCTCGGCTCGGATTTCGATACGATCCTGGCCATCTATTCAGGACCCGGCCTCGCCGCCCTCACCGAACGCGGGGTCACAGACGACATCGACCGGACGACGTTGCAGAGTCGGGTCACGGTGGCTGTCAGTACGGGGAATACGTTGCAGGTGGCCGTGGAGGGATACCGCACGCGCTCCGGCACGACCCGTGAAGGAACGATCCAGTTGAGTTGGGTCTTCGAGCCCGGGGTCGGTGGTAACGATCGGTTTATGAATGCCCAGGTTCTCAATGGCGCGGCCGGCCAAGCGGCGGGGGAAAACCGGAATGCGACGCTGGAATCCGGTGAGCCGCGTCACGCCGGCAACCGGGGAGGTCGTTCCGTCTGGTATCGCTGGACCGCGCCCGAGTCGGCCGAGGTGATGTTCGAAACGCTCGGTTCCACCTTTGACACCGTGCTCGCCGTCTATCGCGGTACCACGGTGAACGCTCTGACGGAAGTCACCAGCGGGGATGACATCGACTTCGTTCAGGAGATTTACACCAGTCGAGTGACGTTCCAGGCCGAGCGCGGAGTGGAATACCGGCTCGCGGTGGATGGTTACCGCGACGATGGCGCAGGTGTTCCGCCCGCCGAGAGCGGCGACATTCTGTTGAGCTGGAGTCAGGTGAAGCGTCCCGAAGTGACGCTGATCGATCCGCGTCTCACGCCCGAGGGATTCCAAGTCACCGTCATGGGGGGTGCGGGTGACCGGGTGACGTTGCAAGTGTCCGCCGGATGGTCCGCTTGGGATTCACTGTCCTCGGCCACCCTCGATGTCAGTGGTCAGATCATCCTGACCGATCCCACCGCCACCAACCGCCCCAGCGGCTACTATCGGGTGCAGGTGGAATAACTTCATGCCGGAAGCCCCATCCTTGCCGAACGAGCGCGTCTTGAGTCGGTCCTGAAACGGAGGGCGGGCGCCCAAGCTCCAAGGGCCAAATCCCAAATCCCAAAGAAGCGGCCCCCCACTTCCAGGGCGGTTCGGATGGGAACCAAACGCTTGGAACTACCCATGAACTGTCCCTTCCACCTTGTAGAGTCGTCTGGGGACAGACGACTCTACAGGGGAGAGTTCAGGGCCTCGATTCACGTCCGGATTTTGGAGGTCCACCCTTCTTTGGAGCTTGGAGCTTGGCTTTTGGAGCTTTCACTCCTCTCGTTCCCCCCGTCAGGATCCATACAAGAAACGCCCTTGCCGACCTACCGGATCTGCTCCACCAAACGGGCGAGCTCGGCTTCGGTGTTGTAGTAGTGGGGACTCACTCGAATCCAACGGCGGCCGTCCCGGGTGGTGCGCAAGGAGGTGACGATTTTCGCCTCGTTCAGCCGCGCGTGCAGGGCCGCACTGTCCGTCCCCGGAGGCGCAAAGGTGACGATCCCGCTGGTGTTTTCGGGAGGCAGGTCGGGGAAGATGACCTCGCATCCGCGCGCCTGCAGCTCGGCGGAAAGCCAGGCCCGCTTTTGCGCCAGATCGGCCGCCATGGCCTCCAGGCCCACCTCCTCCACGAGCGCGAAAGCAGCGCGCAATCCGGCGATCCCCAGCAGGCTATGGCTTCCCGCCTCGTAGCGGCGGGCGTCAGGGCGCAAAACCAAGTCTTCCTGGGCCACAAATTCGGGGCACCGGACATTGTTCCAACCATAAACGATCGGGCGAAGCTGTTCCTGGAGTTCCCGACGCACGTACATCACGCCCGCCCCACAGGGCCCCAACAACCATTTGTGGCTGTCGGCGGCCAGGAAATCGACGTGCTCGACCGTGGTCGGAAACGCGCCCAGCGTCTGAATCGCATCGAGACAGAACCAGATTCCACGCGAGCGAAGCCAGCGTCCGAGCGCTTCGACTTCGAGCCGCCAGCCGCTGATGAAGTGGCAACTGGCCAGCGCGACGAGACGCGTGTCTTCATCCACCTGTCCCTGGATTTCGAAGGGTCGCAGACGCCCCAGTTCGCGCGCGTTCAAGAACCGAACTTCAACCCCCCGATCCGACAGGGCCATCCACGGATAAACGTTCGAAGGATAATCGTCGTGATAGACCACCACGTTCTGTCCCCGCTTCCAAGGGAGGCCCGCCGCGATGAAGCTCAGCGCCAGGGAGGTGGGGCCCACCAACGCAATCTCCTCTGGCTGAGCGTGGAGAACCCCGGCGATCAACCGCCGGGTGTCGGAGAAGTAACCGCCCGGTAACGCCGCCTCTTGGTCGTCCAGAGTGCCGGCCGTGGCTCGATGGATGACCGCCTCCGCCACGCGCCGAGGCAGTGGACAGACGGCCGCATGAGCCAGGAACACCCGATCAGCGACGACCGGGAATTCGTGTCGGCGCAGTTCCTCGTTGGCCTGCAGGTCGGCGGGACTCATCGGTAGGGCTGGCGAAGTTCCACCTTTTGGGCCTGACGCATCCGGATATTCAGGATCTCCACTCCCACCGAGAAGGCCATGGCGAAGTAGATGTATCCCTTGGGAATATGCTGATGGAAGCCTTCCGCCACGAGCATGGTTCCGATGAGGATCAGAAACGCCAAGGCGAGCATTTTGATAGTCGGATGCCGGTCCACAAAGGCGGCGATTTGGTTCACGAACAGCAGCATGACGATCATGGCGATCACCACCGCCGTCACCATGATGGAAATTCGATCCACCATGCCGACCGCGGTGATCACCGAATCAAGGGAGAAGACCACGTCCAGCAGGAGGATCTGGGTAATGACGGAAGTAAACGTGGCCCCGACCTTCGCCGATTTCGCGCCGTCCACCCCTTCCAACTTCTCATGAATCTCGTGAGTGCTCTTGCCAATCAGAAACAGGCCACCCAGAAGCAAGATCAGGTCACGGCCCGAGAGCGACAGGTGGAAGGAGCCGATCGTAGTCTGCCAGAAGGGTTGATTGAGGCCCATGACCCAGGACAGCGAGAGCAACAGCAGGACTCGAGTGATCAACGCCAGGCTGAGTCCTACTCGGCGGGCCTTGGCCTGTTGCTCCACTGGAAGTTTGGCGCTGAGGATGGAGATGAAGATCAGGTTGTCGATCCCCAGGACCACTTCCAGCACAGTCAGGGTCAGGAGACTGATCCAGAGATCAGGAGCCGCGAGTGCATCCATTGGGGGAGGATGAGCGGTGAGGCCGCCGATGGACAAGGCGGGAGGCGAAAGGTCGGCAGCAGGAATAAAAAAGGCGCCCCGAACCGGGGCGCCTGGGAGGAAAGAGACTGAAGATTCAATTCTTGGTGGATTCGCTATCCCACGGGAAGATGAAGTTTTGCAGCGAGTCGGTGGCGACGGCGGCATCACGAATCTGCTCCCGGGCGCGGCCGGAGGTCACCTGCTGCACCGATCCATCGCCCAGCAGAAGGTTGCCGGCATTCTGGTGAATGTTGGCCGTATAGCCGGCCTGGGTATTGAGGGTGCGAATCGGAGAACCGGTGGGGGCCTTGAAGACCACGAAGATTCCCTTGGTGGTGGTTCCGGTATCACCGTTGAACTCCACCGGTTGGCTTCCGCCGACGCCGCCGTTGGTCATGTTGCGGTCGCCGCCCAAGATCGACTGCGGTTGCTCTTCGCTGGCCGACGTGCCGATGAAGTAGCTCACGCTCTTATTGGGATCGGTCACCTGATTGCCGTTGGAGGCAAGCATGGCGCGCCAACTGGAGGCCGGCCTCTTCTTCGAATCAGAAGGGCAGAGAATAATCTTCGGGGTGCTCAACTCGTTGGAAAGCACCGCGAAAAGTGCCCAGGCCGGATTGGCCGTGAGATTCACAGCGCCCGCGGGGCCACCGGGGAAGTTGGTGCCGCCCGAGGGAGCGATGTACTCAGCCCCACCGCCTTCCGCCACCGGCACATCCCACGGGAAACGACCATTGTTGTCCGTGGCGAAAATGCGGCAGGCGAGGCCGATGTTCTTGAGGTTATTGACACAGGCAATGCGGTTAGCCTTGGCCTTGGCCTTGGCCAGGGCGGGCAGAAGCATGCCGGCGAGAATCGCGATGATGGCGATCACCACGAGGAGTTCAATCAGCGTGAACGCGCCGATTTTTTGCTGACGGAGACGATTCATAACTTTGGTGTAGCGGAGTGATGTGGCGCGGACAGTAGTGACCGCTCACTTTTTGTGTCAACGCCTTTCTCGTCAGTAAGCATCACCAGTGCCAGAGCGCTGTCGCCCCACAAATCGGAGGACTTTCCCCATTTTTGATCGCTTTCTGAACGGTCAGGTCGGCCTGGTTGGCGTGAAACTCACGCGGCTTTGCCCCGTCCCTGTGCTTTCCCCGGTTGGGCCGACGCGCCGGCGGCAGCCCCGCGTTTCCCCGCGCCGCGCAGGAACAGCGGCCGTTCGCAGGGCAGCGTCGATCGTCCGGTGGCGCGACTGGGAACCGGGGGGGGCGAGAGTTCCTCGACGCTGCCCTGCCAAGGGTCCCTCCGGCAGGCGGAGCCGGCGCCCTGCGCTTGTCCTACCGGGCTGCCGCGCGGTGCTCAGCAAAGTCGGAGATGCGCTTCGGGCGAAATGCACCTCCAACAAACACACCTCCAACAAACACTTGATTGTGCCGATGACACCGGCCGAGAATCTCCCAGCCTCACCCTCCCGGCTGTGCATCCACTGACGTCACCTATGGGAACTTCCCTCAATGCCAGCCGTCGCACCAGCGCCACCTTGATCAACCGGGTAAAGGATCTGGATGACGAGGAGGGGTGGAAACAATTCTTCGACCGCTATCGCCGCTTGGTCATGGGTATCGGTCGGCAGCACGGGTTGACGGAATGGGAGGCGGAAGAAGTGGCCCAGGAAGTGTTTTCGCGGGTGGCGCGGACGATTGGCGTGTTCGAAACCGGAGGACGGCCGGGGGCATTCCGACGTTGGTTGGGGCAATTGACCACGTGGTGCGCTCTCGACGCCCGGCGGAAGCGGGGGATGGTCGCGACGCCGCTCACCCAGGATCGTTCGGAGGAGCGGATGTCTGCCGAGGAGCGCATTCCGTCGCCGAGCTCGGAGGATCCGGTGGCCGAAGTCACTGACCGCGATTTTCACGAGCTGTTGCTGCGCCGTTTGAAACAGTTGGTGTCCGAAAAGGATTACCAGATTTACCACCTCATCACGTTCGAAGGCTGGTCACCCGCCCAAGTAGCCGCGCGCTATCGCATCCGGCGGGGAACGGTGGACACCATCATTTGCCGCACCCGCCAAGCGGCCCGTCGCGAATTGGAGCGACTGGGTGAAAAGATCGGCTGAATCCGGTCATCCCCGTACTTGGGCCAAGAACTCCACCACGCTATCCTGGCCTCATGAGAGGTTTCCGCCTGATTGCGCTCGCTTGGTTGGGAAGTTGGTTTTGGATCGTGACCGGTGCCGTCAAGACCGAGGTCGTCGAGTACCAGGAGGGAAGCACCGTCCTGGAAGGCTTTCTGGCGTACGATCCAGACCGCCCCCTGCCCCGTCCGGGCGTGGTCATCGTGCATCAATGGAGGGGCTTGGGAGATTACGAAAAGAAGCGGGCCGAAATGCTGGCCGAATTGGGCTATGTTGCGTTTTGTGCCGATATTTACGGGAAGGGAATCCGACCCCAATCCGTCGAGGATGCCTCCCGGCTGGCTGGGCAATACAAGGAAAACCGGGCCCTCCTCCGCCAACGGGTTGAGGCGGCGTTGCAGACGCTGAAGTCACGGCGGGAGTGCGATCCACAGAAGACCGCGGCCATGGGATACTGCTTTGGAGGAACCACGGCCCTCGAACTGGCCCGCAGCGGTGCGGCCACGCTGGGGGTGGTCAGTTTTCATGGAGGGCTTTTCTCTCCGACACCCCAGGATGCGCGGAACATTCGGGCACGGATTCTGGCGCTGCATGGCGCGGACGATCCGTTCGTACCACCGGCCGAGGTGGAGGGATTCGTAAAGGAGATGCGGGAAGGGGGCGTGGACTGGCAGATGGCGGTTTATGGCGGTGCGGTCCACAGTTTTACCGATTGGAATGCCACTGGAGTGGTCCCCGGAGCGAAGCATGATCCAAAGGCGGATCAACGTTCCTGGGAAGCCATGCAGGTCTTCTTCCGGGAACTGTTCCAGTAGTCCGGGCCGAACGGCGCGAGGAAGTGGGTAAGAAATCCGCCCGGATCGACGTTGAAGGAGCGTGGCCCAAAGCCAATCCGGTCCGTCCGTGGGCGGATTTTCCGGCGGAGATGAGATCGTAGAACCCCTCGGAACACTCCTTTCCGTGGGCGGACCGGACACCGGGTCTCAGTCCCGGACGCATCGTAGATAGCCATCGGGCGCCACTGTCAGCAGGAGCTTCTGCTCGATCTCCCGATCGATGACAAATCGGTCGTTCTGGCGGAGAAAGGCGTGAACAGCGGTCTTGGCGTTGTTGCCCCGGGCCCAGGGGCGGTCCTGCACCAACGCCGGATCGATGTCTTCCACCACGGTGTCGAAAACCACCACGTAGCTGCCCGACTTCACCAAGGGCGAATACAACTCCAACTCCTTCAACACATGGGCATGGGAATGGTTCGAATCCAGCACCACCAGAACCTGGCGGGCCTTTGATGCTTCGGCTCGCACCTGCGCCACCACGGATTCATCCACCGAGGAACCTTCGATCAGGCGAAGGCGGCGGAACAGGGGATGCTCCTCCAGTGCCGTCCGGTTATGGGGACGGATCTCGATGTCGATTCCCAGCACCTGTCCGGGTTGGCCCAGCAGTTCCAGCATCGACGCGTAAAAGACCAAAGAACCTCCATGGGCCACCCCTGTCTCGACGATGAGGTCCGGTTTGACCTTCCAGATCAACTCCTGCATGGCGACCAAGTCTTGCGGATACTGGATGATCGGCCGGCCCATCCAGGTAAAGTTGTAGGAGTACCGGTACCGGCAGCTCAGTTCGAACAACCGGCGGGAAGCGGCCTGGACCTCCGCATCGCCGGCCATCCGGGCGATCAAGGCCGGGTCTTTGGGATCATGTGCATTCATGAAAAATTGCGGGCTCCATGTTCGGCAGACCGCCGGTCTGCTTCAACTTCCGGGTCGCATGCCAGGAGGGGGAGGCCGAACGACGACTGGCAGTTCAACCGCCCAGAGAGGCCGGATCCGTGATGTCCCCCTTGTTGAAGTCCACGTACTGCTCCGTCAGGTCGGCGGCATACATCACCGCTTCACCGGAGCCTAAATTCAAGCGGATGTGCAGGTCGAACTCTTCGGGAGCCACCGCCGCAGCAAGTTCGGAGAACGCGGCGCGGGTCGGCTGCCCCCGCCGGAGACTCCACAGAATTCGGCGCGCACCCGGCGCGCTATAGCCAATATCCACCTGCTCTTCCACCACCTGGGCCGAACTGTAGCCGAGCGCATCGATAATCCGGCCCCAGTTGGGATCACCGCCATGCCAGCTCGTTTTGACCAGGGCGCTGTTGGCCACGGCCCGCGCCGCGGCATCGGCCTCCGCCGCAGACCGCGCTCCGCTGACTCGAACGGTCACGACGCGATGCACCCCTTCGCCATCCCGCACGATCATCTTCGCCAACTCGAGGCAGACGAAGCGAAGGGCGGCGGAAAAGAGGGCGAAGTCCTTTGATCGAGGTTTCGAACAGGCGGCCGCCGGGTTGCCCGCCCGGCCATTGGCGAGCACCAGGACCGTGTCGTTGGTGCTCATATCGCCATCGACCGTGATCCGGTTGAAACTGTGCGCCACCGCCTCGTTCAGGGCCGTCTGAAGCGCGCGGAATCCGATGGCAGCATCCGTGGTCAGGAACGCCAGCATGGTGGCATGGAGGCCCGCGGGGCGGGCTCCGGTGGCGCTCATCCCGGGCTGGATCATGCCGGCACCCTTGGCCATGCCGCCGAGACGAACCGTCTTTCCGCCGAGACGAAATTCGATCGCGATCTGCTTCGGCCGGGTGTCGCTGGTCATGATCGCTTCCGCGGCCTGATCGGCGTGATGGATCGTATCGCCCAGTTGGGAGGCCGCTTGGTGGATGCCCGTCTGCACTTGGTTCATCGGCAGGGCCACCCCGATGCGTCCGGTGGAGCCCACCAGCGCATAGCCCTCGGCCAGTCCGAGGGCTCGCTCCGCCAGGCGGGTCATTGCCAGGGCATCTTTGAAGCCTTGACGACCGGTGCAGGCGTTGGCGTTGCCGGAATTGATGACCACCGCTTGGGCCAGGCCCTTGGCGACCCGCGGAATGCAGACTTTGACCGGCGCGGCGCAGATCTGATTGGTGGTAAACATCCCAGCCACCGCGCACGGCACCTCCGACACGAGGAGGGCGAGGTCGCGCTTGGCCCCCTTGCGGGAACCCTTGCCCGTTCCGAGGCGTTTGATGTCGCAGAAAACTCCGGTGGTTCGGAAACCCTGGGGGGCAATGACGGCCCCCGGGATGACCTTGAACTTCGGTTGCACCGACGTGTTGAACGGGAGTTGGTCGCGGAGTGCAATCAAAAGTCTGGAGCGCGAAGGCACCCAGATTCATGATCCCGGCCTTTCCTCTCCCTTGAAGTTCCCGATGTCTGCCTCCTCTTCTCCGCGCGAACCGTTCGTCCTTTCGGGTCAGGCGGGCCGCTGTTTCTCGGCCGTTGGTGATGTGTGTCGCGTCCTGATCACCGGGGCCCAGACCGGTGGTGCGCTTTTTTCCATGGAGATGCTGGTCCGGCCGGGGGGAGGCCCACCCCCCCATGTTCATGGGCGGGAGGATGAGATGTTCTTCGTTCTGGAAGGCGAAATTCAGTTTACGGTGGGCGACCAGGTGGTGGTAGCCGGTGTCGGCTCCTCAGTATTTGCTCCGCGCCATATTCCGCACGCTTTCCGTAACGCCTCGGACCGCCTGGCGCGACTCCTGGTCACGGCGTCCCCGGCTGGGTTCGAGGACTTCCTGGCGGCCTTCGCCCGTCCCGTGGCCTCACGTGAGGCCGAACCGCTGCCAGTGACCCCGGAAGAAATCCAGACCCTGCTTCAGGTAGCGCCGCAGTTTGGGATCAGAATCCTTGCCTGACCGGAGCGCCGGGGAACATTCCCTCCACTCGACAAAACCATGAGAAGGCAAACTCCGCCCAGGAAACTCCCCGGCCTAAACCCGTGGGTGGGGTGTCGGAAAATGATGGAGGCCGCGAAGTTCCTGCCATTGCTATGGCTATTGTTCTGGCCGTCGATCGCCCAGGCCCAATACGAATACACCATCCAGCAGGGCACGATCACGCTCACGGCCTATACCGGTTCCGACGGGATAATAACTCTCCCGGACACGATCGAGGGCCTGCCGGTCACCACCATTGGAAACGGGGCGTTCGCCGGTCGCACTGGCGTGACCCGTATCAACATCCCGGACAGCGTCACGACCATCGGGAGCGGAGCGTTTGCCAACTGTTACGATCTGAGCAGTGTCACGATCGGCAGTAACGTCACGACTATCGGGGACTCCGCCTTCGCCGACTGCCTCAGCCTGACACGCGTCACGATTCCCGACGGCGTGAGGACCATCGAAGCCAGGGCCTTTGCGAGTTGCTCCAGCCTCAACAGCATCGGGATCGGCCCCAACGTCCTCACCCTCGGGGAGGGAGCATTCGAGCACTGCTTCAGCCTGACCGGCGTCACCATTCCGGGCAGCGTCACCACCATTGGGGATCGGGCGTTCGCTGACTGCACCGCCCTGACGGCGATCACGGTGGACACGCTCAATTCGGTCTATCACAGCGTGGAGGGCGTCTTGTTCAACCAAAGCCAGACCCGACTCATACAATACCCGAGAGCCAAAACTGGAAGCACTTACCCGATCCCCGATAGTGTCACCGCCATCGGGGACGCGGCCTTTGCGGGTTGCTACCGCCTGGCCCACGTCGTGATTCCGGCCAGCGTGGCGACCATCGGAGAATTCGCATTCATTAACTGCTACAACCTCACGAATATCACGGCGGATGCAAGCAACGCATCTTATCGCAGCGTGGAGGGAGTCTTGTTCAACCAGAGTCAGACCCGGCTCCTCCAATATCCGGCGGGCAAAATCGGAAGTGCTTACGCGATTCCCAGCAGCGTTACGGTCATCGAGGACGGGGCCTTCTCCGGCTGCTACCGCCTGGCCAGCATTACGCTCCCGGAGCGGGTGACCACCCTGGGCGACTATGCGTTTTCTGGCACCAGCTTGACGACGGTCACGATTCCCAGCGGCGTTACCGCCATCGGAACCTCGGTGTTCGCCTATTGTTCCAGTCTGGCCCATATCGTCCTTCCGGAACAGCTCACGCTCATTGGCCCTTCGGCGTTCGCTTATTGTTCCCACCTGGCCAGTGTGACGATTCCGGAGGGCGTCATCACCATCGGAGACGCCGCCTTCGAGCGTTGCTATGGCCTGACCGGCGTCACGATTCCGGGCAGTGTCACTACCCTGGGGAATTATGCGTTTGCCTACAACTCCAGCCTGACGAACGTGTTGATTCCGGCCGGAGTCCTCGCCCTCGGAGAGAGGGCATTCACCGATTGCACCGGCCTTACGGCCATTACGGTGGATTCCCTCAACGCGGTCTATCGCAGTGTGGACGGTGTCTTGTTCAACCAGAACCGGACCCACCTCCTCCAGTACCCGGCGGGCAAAACTGAGCCTGCCTACTCGATTCCCGCCGGGGTGACTGCCCTCGGTGACGCGGCCTTTGCGAACTGCGTGAATCTGGTGAGCGTTGCGATTCCGGACAGTGTGACTCTCCTCGGAGACGAAACGTTCGCGGCCTGCCCCAGCCTGACCAGTGTTTATTTTGCGGGGAATGCCCCTGCCTTGGGCTTGGACTCGTTTACCTACTCCGCCCAGGCTGTCGTCTATTATTTGCCTCAGACCCTGGGTTGGGATGGCACCTTTGCCGGTCGTCCGACCGTGCTGTGGAATCCCCGGGCGCCTAACCACGATTCCCGCCTGGGGATCCAGGAGGGACAGTTCGGGTTCACCCTGACCGGAACGAAAGGCTTGGTCATCGTGGTGGAAGCGTGTACCGACCTGACTCAGCCGGTCTGGACTCCGGTGAGCACCCACACGCTTACCAACAGTTCCATCGATTTGGCGACCAACGGTTCGGCCGATTTCAGCGATCCGGAGTGGACCCATCATCCCCGCCGCTTCTACCGCTTCCGCTCGCCTTAGAGCCTGTTTGAAAATTCAAAGGGGTCCTGTTTCTGCGAGAACCCTCCGGGCGGCGGGTCTTTTGCTGGTGGCCTGCGTTGGCTCGGCCGTTACAGCCCACTGCGGGGATGCGCCGGCCTCGCCGCCTTGACCACCAGCAAAATCCCTCGCCGCAGGACCCCTTTCAATTTTCAAACAGGCTCTTAAAGGTGGTACCGGCGGAGGGTGGTTTGATGATTTTGAGACTCGCGAATTTCTCAGGAATGGCGACAACGCCCCGGTGAACCGTCCCACCTCGAACACCTTGGACCGAATCCCGCCGGTCGAATCGCCCCGCCACCCGGCTGGCCGGGGTCATTTCTGCACTGTTTTCCCACTGTTTCCTTCCGGGGCAGCTTCGGTCTTTCAGCAACGTCGTTCCTGGCTGGCGTCGGTCATCGCGGTGCTCGCCGTCCTCGGGCTGGGGAACCCTGAATCCCTCCACGCCGCCGCACCGCGTCCGAACATCCTGTACATCATGACCGATGATCACGCGGCCCAGGCCATCGGCGCCTATGGTAGCGTGGTGAATCAGACCCCTCACCTGGACCGTCTCGCCGCGCAAGGACTACGATTGAATCGGGTTTATGCGGTCAATTCGATCTGCACCCCCAGCCGGGCAACGATCCTGACCGGTCAGTACAGTCACCGAAACGGGATCCCGGTTTTCAACAATCTCGACCCCGCCACGGTGACGGTGGCCCATCGGATGCGCGAAGCGGGCTATTACACGGCCCTGATTGGCAAATGGCATCTGGGTTCCGATCCCCAAGGCTTTGACCACTGGAATATCCTGCCGGGACAGGGCCGTTACCGTGATCCCATTCTTTACGACCGCGACGGGCACCGCATCTATCGCGGATACGCGACCGAAGTCATCACGGACTTGACCTTGGACGTGTTGACGAACCGACCGACGGATCGTCCGTTCTTTATCTTATGTCACCACAAGGCCCCGCATCGCGAATGGACTCCGAACGAGCGGTATCGGCGCGAATTTGCCACGCGGCAGATTCCCGAGCCGGCGACGTTGCGGGATGATCATTCCGGACGGTCGGACGCCTTGCGCGAGCAGCGACAATCCGTTTTTCACGACCTGACCCGCACTGATTTGAAACTGGAACCGCCTCCGGAACTGACGGGCGCCGATCGCCAACGTTGGTTGTCCGAGCGACCGGTGGAAGTGGAGCTGGTGGTGAACGGAGAGCGAACGGTTCTGCGGGGGGAGGAACTCAACCGCTGGAAATATCAGCGTTACCTGCAGGATTATCTCGCCTGCGTGCAAAGCGTGGACGACAGCGTCGGACGCCTGCTCGACTGGCTCGATGCCAACGGCCTGCGCGAGAACACGCTCGTGATTTACACGAGCGACCAAGGCTTTTTCCTGGGAGAACACGGATTGTACGACAAACGCTTCATGTACGAACCGTCCACGCGAATGCCGTTCCTGGCCCGTTGGCCGGCGGGCATCAAGGCCGGTGTCACCAGCGACGCCCTGGCGATCAACTGTGACTTCGCCCCGACGTTTCTTGACCTCGCCGGAGCGGCGATCCCCGCCGACATGCAGGGACGCAGTCTGGTTCCGTTGTTCAGCGGTGGCACTCCGCCCGGATGGCGGACGGACATTTACTATCGGTATTATCATGATCCCGGGCATCACAATACCCGGGCTCACTACGGCGTGCGTACCGACACGCATAAGCTGATTCATTATTGGAAGGCGGACCAATGGGAGCTGTTCGACCTCGTCAACGATCCGGAGGAGATGCGCAACCGGTACGCGGATCCCGCCTCTGCCTCGGTGGTGACCGATCTGAAGGCCCGACTCGCGCGATTGAAGCGGGAGCTGGGTGACACGGATCAATTCACCGGTGAGCTGCCGCGGGACACGGTGGATGCCCCGCCACCGCAGCTAAGCCGCAAGCATCCGGATTCGCAGTTATAGCCGGTGGTGAGATCCTCAATTTCAGAGCATTCTTATCCCTTCCAAACCGCCCGGCCCAATTGCCGGCGGCGCTGCGCCACCACGGCGGGACTCCGCCCCAGCCGCCCCCCAATCGTTTGATCTGAGGCGGTGCCGATCAACGCGTCTTCCTGCGGCGTCCAGTTCCGACGCTTGGGATTCCACACCGGCCGACCCAGTTTGCCTCGTTTCACCTTGATGGACTCGAGCGTCCGATTGAAACGAGTCGCCAATTCCTGGTCGGGCCGTGTGCCGAGCAAGGCCATTTCCTCTGCCGTCCAGGGACGCCGCTCACGATCGGCTTTGATAATCCCCCGTTTCGACCGTCGCGCGGCAATGGCGGCCACGGTTCGACCGGTCTTGCGCGCCAAGTCTTCATCAGACACCACCCCCAGCAATCGGTCTTCCTCCGCAGTGTAAGCCCGTGACCGATGGTCAAACTTGGGAATCTTAAGTTTTCGTCGTCGGACGGCGACAGCGGCTGGACTATGTCCCACCAGCCGGGCCACTTCGGCGTCGGGCCGTGTGCCCAGATGTTGGTCCTGTTCCGGAGTCCACTCGCCTTCCACCGGCGGCCGGATCGAGGCGCGGCCTAAGGCGATTCGACGCATCCGTACCGCCATGAGGGAGCGACCGATACGAGCAGCAATCTCCGAGTCGGGAGCCGTGCCCACCCATTTCTCTTCGGCTTTCGTCCAAAGCTCGGTGGCCGGATGGAAGGGGTCGCGGATGTGTAGTTTGAGACGGCGTTGCGTCACGGCCGGTTCCGTTCGTCCCCATTCCCGCGCCAGCTCGGCGTCGGGTTTCTTGCCGAGCATCTTTAGCTCCGCCTTGGACCAGCGCTTGAACTTGGCGAAGGGATCGGGAATGCCCAGATCGCGACGGCGTTTTCGGATCGCGGGCACGCCACGCTGGAGCTGGGGAGCCAACTCGGCATCGGGAACCTGGCCCAACAGCGCATCTTCCTCCGGGGTCCAACGACGAACGAGAGGGTCGGGCAAGGGAAGGCCCAGCTTCCGGCGCCGGGCCGCCACTCCCAGATGGCCGCGCCCCAGTTTTTCCGCAATTTCCTCATCCGAAGCCGTTCCCAGCAAACGATCCTCTTCCGGTCGCCATTGGTGGGCGAACACCCGGGCCGCCGGCGGAATCTCATAGAGTTGGCGCCGTTGCTTGACGGAATCCACACTACGGTTGAGTCGCGCGGCGATCTCCCGATCGGAAGCCTTACCCAACTGCTTTTCCTCCCAGGGAAGCCAGGGCCGGTAGCGTGGATCGCACTTGGGGATGCCCAGTTCACAGCGGTGATGTTTTACCGAGGTGAGGCTGCGATTCGTCCGCGCGGCGACCTGTTCGTCGGGAATCTTCCCCAGCAACTTCTCCTCAGCGCGTGACCAATGCTTCCACTTCCCTTTCGGCTGGAAAGGGGAAATGTGCAGAGCGAGGCGTTGTTGGCGGACCTCGTTGTGAGAACGCCGCAACCGCCGAGCCAATTCCGCATCATTGAAGCGCCCGAGGAGTTGAATTTCCTTCGCGGTCCAGCGGCGAGGACCCGTGAGTAATCCGATGCGCCGGCGTTCCCGTTCTTCGACCACCGCTTTGATGGTGCGTCCGGTGCGCCGCGCCAAAACCGAATCGGGCACCTGGCCCAGTTGGCTCCAATCCGCTGACGTCCAGGGTTTTGGTTTCAGTGCCGGCATGGCTGAAATAGATGTCGAACTTAGATTGAAATACCGGATCCGTTCGAACCTTCAGACTATGATCTTGCCGAAGCGGGAGCGAGGCGGGAAGCAAGAAGGTCAGGGAAGCTCCAAAAAGGGCGCATCTTTACACTGTCCTTACCGGCAGGAGCGCAACACGGGCGGCTCGCCCGCAGGACAAGTCTCGGAGAAGTTCCAAGCTCCAAAACCCAAGCTCCAAAGAAATCCCAACCTCCAAGTGCCCGGTCCCGTCCGGACCAAACTGGTGGGAAGCGCTTGGAGGTGGGTCCTTGGAGCTTCTTTGGAGCTTGGAACTTGGGGTTTGGAGCTTTCGCCCCTACTCCCGATCGCCGTCCCGGTATGGACTGGGTGAAGAGGCGCCCCGTTGTTCCTTGTGAACGCCGGATCCCTCGGCGGAAAGGCCTACCGCGTGGTGTAGCCGCCGTTGGCAAATAGGGTCTGTCCAGTAATCCACCAGCCGTCGGTCACCAGAAACCGGATCAGCGGCACAATGTCCTCGATTTGGGTCAAGCCGCTGAGGGCCGACGCCGACTTATGATAGGCGACGGCTTCCGGCGTTTCCTGGCCGTAAAAGAACGGCGTGTCCATCGGGCCTGGCCCCACGGCGGTCACCGATATACCGCGCGGACCGAACTCCTTGGAGGCGGCCCGGGTGAAATGCTCCACCGGTGCTTTCAGTCCGCCATAGGTGGAATAGAGGCCGGTGTAAGCAGCGAGTAGCGAGGTAACGACGGTACAGATTTTTCCCCCGTCGTTCAGGTGCCGGCCCGCTTCCTGAATGAAGAAGTAGGCGGCTTTGGCATTGATCGCCGCCATCGAATCGTACTCGGCTTCGGTGGTTTCCAGAAACGGCTTTTTCAGGACTTTCCCCACGGTGTTGATGGCGATGTCGAGTCCGCCGAACTGTTTCTTCGCCGCGGCAAATACCGCGGCGAGTTCGCTCGGTTGGGTGAAGTCCGCCTGAATCGCGAAGGCCTCGCCCCCGGCTGCCTCGATGTCCGCGAGGGTCTGGTTGGCATCCGTCCGGGCGGCGTCGCTGTGGTAGTGGACGCAGACCCGGGCGCCTTCGGCGGCGAAGGTGCGACTGATCAGTCCGCCGAGATTTTTCGCGCCGGCTCCGACGAGGACGGCTTTTCCTTGGAGAGAATGTTTGCTCATGAGGTGGGTGGTATAATGAGAATGACGACCAAACGTCCTGCGAGCTGGCTCGCAGTCCCGAGCACCCTATCCCTGGATCGTTCAGTCCGCTTTCAAAAGCTCCGGGGCGCTTTCAAACTTGCCGCGACCGGTCAGCGCCAGAGAATGGCTTCATGCCCCGTTCATCCGCGACCCACATTGGAGAGGGGAGGCCCGCGGAGGTGCTGGCGTGCGTCCGGCGCCGTTGGCCGGGGCTGGAGGTCACCTTCCGCAGCGACGACATCCGGCAGCCTACGGACTGGCGCATTTTCTACCGCCACCAGCACTCCGTCGTCGTTCACTTGGGAGGCCATATGCAGCGATTGGAAACCGAACTCGATGGCTTCGGCGGGAGTTTTGGTCCCGCGCTGCCGGGTGAGGTTTGGACGGCTCCGGCGGAACGGAAATACGCCAGCCATGCCTGTGGCACGGTCATCCACTACGCGCTTCTGTCGCTCGATTCCGATGCGGATGACATCATTCGGGGCTCGGGTGCCGGCCGACGCGAGATGGTTCCGGTGGCGGGAGCGCGGGACGAGTTCCTACACCAGGCGGTTCGCCGATTGCAGGTCGCCTTGAAGGGATCCGACGATCTTTCCCTGATGCTGGGACATTCCCTCAGCCAGACAATTGGCCTGCACTTGTGCCAACACTACACGCTGGGCCATACGCCACCGCCACCTCGTTCTCGTCCCATCTCCGGGCCGAGATTGGACGTCCGTGCCACCCGCCGACTGCGCGACTACCTCCAAGCGCATCTAGGCGACCGAATCACGCTGGATGATTTGGCCCGGCTGGCCGACCTGACGACCCACCAGTTCCTGATCGCCTTTCGCCGGGCTTTTGGCCGCAGTCCCATCCAGTACCTCATCCAGCAGCGTCTGCGCTACGTCCAACGCCAGCTCATGGACACCCGCCGGGATCTCACCACGATCGCGTTGGAAGCCGGTTTCTCCAGCCACAGCCACTTGACCTCCTGCTTCCGCAAGCATCTGGGGTGTTGTCCCAGCGCCTTCCGAGCTACCGTTCAAGCGGATCGGTTGGATTGAATCTTGGAGCTTCCCGACGGCGGGCGAGCCGCCCGCGCTCCTGCCGGAAGGGGCCGATTCAAGATGTGGCCGAGACTGCCGGCGCCTGGAAGCCCTTCTTCCCTCCACTGAATTCATCGCTACGGTTCTCGTCCGTGAGCCCTGTGAGCCTTCGTTGGACCCTCGTCACCGCCGTTTTGACGGCGCCCGTCTTCCTTCCCGCAACCGCCCAGACCCCAGACGAACTGGCCCTGGGCGTTCGCACCTCCGAACCGTTGGCGCCGGCCGAACAGCAGCAGAAATTCCAGCTTCCGCCTGGATTCGAGATCCAGCTCGTCGCCGCCGAGCCGGACATCCACAAGCCGATGAACCTGGCCTTCGACGCCACCGGCCGGCTGTGGGTGACCACCTCGATTGAGTATCCGTGGGCGG
>CAYYSX010000009.1:0-2681 GCA_964474315.1 uncultured Verrucomicrobiota bacterium
GACTCTACAAGGTGGGAAGGGACGGTTCATGGGTAGTTCCAAAGACCCAAGCTCCAAGCACCCGGGTTCGGCTTGAACCGTCCCGGGAAGCGATGTGTTGGGGAGCTGGAGCGCTTGGACGTTGGAACTTGGAACTTTTTTGGAGCTTGGGATTTGGGATTTGGAACTTTCGTGTCCCTCGTCCCATCACCGTTGCGGTCAGGACCAATCCAAGATGCCCCTCCACTCAAGGGGTCTGCGCTACCGCATTGATCCGGGCGGCAGCAAACCCGGCCCCAAACCCGTTGTCGATGTTGACCACCGTCAGGCCCGAGGCGCATGAGTTCAGCATTCCCAACAACGCGGTAAACCCGCCCAGATTCGACCCGTAACCGACGCTGGTGGGCACCCCGATCAAAGGACGGGCCACCAGCCCCCCAAGGACGCTCGGAAGCGCCGCCTCCATGCCCGCCACCACCACGATGACCCGGGCCTCCTGAATCTCCGGTAACCGGGCCAGCAAGCGATGCAGACCCGCCACGCCGACATCAAAGACCCGCCGCACCCGGGCCCCAAGAAACTCCGCGGTCAAGGCCGCCTCCTCCGCCACGGGGAGATCGCTGGTCCCCGCACAGACCACTGCCACCAATCCCTCGCCCCGGTCGGGCGGGGGCGCCCCGATGGTCAGCAGGCGGGCGGTGTCGTGATGAACCGCTTTGGGGAATCTCCGTCGCACCGCTCGCGCGTGTGCTTCCGTGATGCGCGTCACCAATGCCCGTCCGCTAGCCTTCACTATTTTCTGCGCAATCGCCGTCACTTGGGACGGAGTCTTGCCCGCTCCAAAGACGACCTCGGGACATCCCTGGCGCAGCTCGCGGTGCAAATCCACCGTGGCGAAGCCGAGCGCCGCCACCGGCGTGGCTTGGAAACGCCGCAGAACCTGATCGCGACTCAACTCTCCGCGGGCGAATGCATCGAGCAACTGGCTGGCTTCCTGAGGGGTCATGGGCAGGTGGGTCGGCGCATCCGGCTCTTGTACGGAGAACCGGACTGAAGAGTCCACTTCGACAGCTTCATTTATCAAATCAAAACATCCTGATTCGTTGATTTATTGCTTGAGCCTGCCTTGGGCTTCCCCATTCTCCCGGTCATGATCCGGTACATCCACGACCTGCATGTCGAGGCTGCCGCGGCGCACCAGCCGGCCATCTCCATCGAATTCTTCCCGCCAAAGACCGACGAGGGTGACCAGACGCTGTTCACCTCCACCCTGCCGGAACTGCTTCGGATCAAGCCGCTGTACTGTTCCGTGACCTATGGCGCCGGCGGGGGAACGCGAGACAAGACGCTCGCCATCGTGGAGCGCATTCAGCGGGAGTTTGACCTGACCACGATGATGCATCTGACCTGTGTCAATGCGACCCGGGCCCAACTGCAGGACGTCCTGGAAGAGGCGCGCCAACGGGGCATCCGAAACATCCTGGCGCTGCGCGGTGATCCACCCGGCGGGGGCGGTCCGTGGGTGAAGACCGAGGGTGGCTTCGAGTTCTCCAATCAGTTGGTGGCCTTCATCCGTGAACGGAGCGGATTCAACATCGGCACCGCGGGATTCCCGGAAGGGCACATCGCCCAGGCCGGCGGTAAGCATGTGGATTGGGGATACCTGGCCGAAAAGGTGCGGGCCGGGGCGGACTTCATCATCACGCAGTTGTTCTTCGACAACGCGGATTACTTCGAATTTCGCGATCATCTCACGGCGCGGCTGGGAGTGACGGTTCCGATCATTCCCGGCTTGCTGCCCGTGCTGTCGCGCAGTCAGACCAAGAAGTTCACGCAGCTCTGCGGCGCGCGACTGCCGGATCCGTTCCTGGCCCGTTTGGAGGCGTTGGGAGACGACGATGCCGCGGTAACGGATTTCGGGATCGAGTACTGTTCGCGGCAGGTGGAGGAATTGCTGCGCGAGGGGGCGCCCGGGATTCATTTTTACACGCTCAACAAGCCGCATTCGACGGTGAAAGTGGTGCGCAACCTGGGGTTGGCCTAAGGCGCCTCTCCGTTTTTGGCGGCGCGCTGAAGGGCGGTCGGCGACTACGCGTAGCCGCCGAGGGCACGAGGCGCACTCGTCTCGCCACGCCCGCTCGTATTATCGATCGTTGTGTAAGTATGTGCATGTAGCGTGCGGTGTCCTCACCGCACCTCCCGCGCACCAAGCGGCGTGACCACACTTTCGCAACGATTGATAGCATACCCCAACTCCCAAGGGGCAGACCATTGATCGAGGGGCATTCCGCCACCTCCCCGGTGGCCACGCTGCTGCGGGTCACAGACCCGCGCTCCCATCGTTCCGGCTCGCCCCAGGTGACTTCATCCGTGCCATAAAGTTCATAGTTCAAAAAACCAAGACCCGACGAAACGCGACCGATGTCCCTATCTCCTCCCCCTGGGGCTTTGAAACTTCGCCCCCCAGCCAAATTTCCCGCTGGACGCATCAACCGCTGGATTTTTGAACTTTGAACTTTGAGCTTTCGCCCCCTGTCCGCTCGCGGCAGGCGACTTGGCTACTGCCGCGGCGCGTAGGCGTGATCGTGAAGCCACGCCACATCGGGATTGTCCGGTTGATGCAGTCCCCAAATGTAGTCGCGGACGACGGGGACGAGCGTTCGCTCATCCAGCCACCGGTGTCGCTCCGCATGGCCGTCGGC
>CAYYSX010000009.1:2781-13331 GCA_964474315.1 uncultured Verrucomicrobiota bacterium
CAAGCACTGAACGCCCAGGGCTTGCTGCCGGGCTCGGGCCAAGCCCGGCAGCAAGAGCGCGGCCAGAATCGCGATGATCGCGATCACCACCAGCAGCTCGATCAAGGTGAAACCACGACGTTGCATACCAGGGACCGCGCCGGCCTTGGCTGGCTCAGCGCGGACTCAGAACCACCGCACGCGTCGTGCCACTTTTGACCCCATAGCCGACGATCCAGCCGGCGTCGTTCACCCGCTCGGCACTGATGAGCGTCCACCCGTTGTTATCCGCCCGCAGCCATTGGCCGCCGGTGAACACCCAGGCTTGTTCGTTGAGATTGAGCAAGGGCTGCGATCCCGCACTGCCCTGGTTGGAGACCACGAACGCACGCGTGACATAGGAACTGCCTACCTTCAGGCGGGATTGTCCGACGATCAGCCCGTGGGCGTTGATTGACTTGGCCACACTGCTGGAGTGCCCAGGACCAAATCACGCTCGTTGATATCGGTCGCCATGTTGACCAACGAATTGGGCGTGGAGAGATCGGTGAGCTTCCACCCGGCCAAAGGCACCTGGTTGCTGTCATCATCGAGAATGGTGAAATCGGCGAAGGTTCCGTCCGACGTGTAGGCGTTGTTGGACGGGGTGATCGCATACACGAAAAGCGACTCCTCGCCTTCGAAGCGGGTATCCAGCACCGGTGTTACCTGCAGCGTCACCGAAGTCGATCCGGAGGGGATGGTCACCGTACCGCTGGGACTCACTCCGGTGATGACGTAATCGACGCCGTAACTCGCCGTGCCGCCAAAACCTAACGTTACGGTGAGGGAGTTCTGGGTGAGATTCGGACTACCCGACAAAGAACTTCGGGTTACCGTGAGCGAAGCCGGAACGGTGTTATTTTCCGCGAGGGTCAGTCCTCCGTTCAAGGTGACTATCACGTCGTTCGGAGGTGGAACGATATTCCAGCGGGTGGGTCATTTTCCGGCGCGTCGTTTCCGGGGACGTCTCCGCCGGCTGAAGCCGGGACTCCGTGCCTCCGGCGGGCTCCCAGGTTTTGGCGGAGCGATCGACCCTGGCCCGAACAGAGCCGGGAGCTTGGAGCTTGGAACTTCTTTGGAGCTTGGAGCTTGGCTTTTGGAGCTTTCGCCCCCTGTCCCCTCGCGGTCCCGGTCAGGACCACTTCAGAGGCGCCCTCCACCAACCCTGGCTTGCGCGGAAGTGGGAGCCGGGGTACGCCCACGGGCATGACTTCCCGCTTCTTGGGCCTCGCGGTCGGACTGGGTATCACGGCCACACTTCCCGCGGCCGACGGACCCAGCCAGCCGCCCGCCGCTCCGCTTCCTCCGGAGTATGTTCTCGCCTTCGAACAGCACTTCGATTCGCCCGAGGGACTGCACTCGTTCGTGTTCAGCGACCCGACCGCCTGGAAGTTCTCCGACGATGGCGCCAGCCGGACGCTGGAGCTCGCCAAGCAAAGTGATTACCAGCCGGCGGTCCGCTCCCCCTTCAACATCGCGCTGATCGGCGACCGGGTGTTCGGCGACTTCATCCTGGAGGCCGATCTGTTGCAGACCGGCCAGGAATACGGACACCGCGACATGTGCCTGTTCTTCGGCGTCCAGGATCCCGCCCACTTATATTATGCGCATATTGCCACGAAGACCGATGACCACGCCCACAACATCTTCATCGTGAACGATGCGCCCCGGACCAAAGTGTCGAAGGAAACGACGCCGGGGGTGAACTGGGGACTCGGCGTGTGGCACCGGGTCCGGCTCGAACGGAAGGACGGCGTCGTGAAGGTGTTCTTCGACGATATGACCCGGCCGATCATGTGGGCGGAGGACCGCACGTTTGGTTCGGGCTGGGTCGGCTTCGGCTCGTTCGACGACACAGGGAAGGTCGATAATATCCGCATCTGGGCGCCGGCCCCACCGGAACGGAAACCGGCGTCCTTCTTCCGGGCGGGCCAGTAATTTCTTATTTGCGATTTGCGATTTGTGATTGCCGATTGATTGGAATGCGGAACGAGGGGGAAGAATAGCATGGCAGCCTAAGGCAACGGACTAGGGAGCACTGGCCACTAACGGAGGACGAATTAGCCTCACTTTACTTCTAACAGTTCCGCTTCCGTCCAGGCATCTTCTCGCTCGGCGTGCTGTTCCCGCACGGCTTTGACGGCGGGTTCGGTTACGGGGTCTCCCGTATGCCCCCACTCGCGGCGGACGTAAGTGAGGACGTCCGCCACCTGTTGGTCGTCGAGGGCTTCGGCAAAGGCGGGCATGGCCAGGTTCCAGGTTACCCCGTTCACCGTGATGGCATCCCGTACGCCGTGCAGCGCGATGCGGATCAGCCGTTCGGTGCTGCCCAGAGTCCATTCGGAATCGAGCAGCGGCGGGGCCAGCCCGTCCTGGCCGCGTCCGTGCGGTTGGTGGCAGGCGCCGCAGATGGTGGGATACAACTCCTTGCCGCGCGCGAAACTGGCCTCCTCCTCCGTGGTCAGGGGCTGGACGGTGGCGGGCGCCAGGAGCCCCGCCTTGCCGTCCCAAGCGACCAGCGGCTCCAACCGCGCGAGGCGGTCGGTGACTTCGGCTGCCGATACCTGCTGCAAGGCGGTCCAAGCCCGCGGCTCATGGGGGAACAGGATGGGCTTCACCGGCGTGGCCTTCTGTCCGCTTTTGGGCGGCGGTGGAAGGATTCCGATCAATCCGTCCAGCAGGGCGAGTTGCTGCCAGTCGCCGGGCGTTTTGCCGCTGGCCAGTTCCAACAGGCGTTCCACCCGGGCCGGATTTCCCTCGACCGCCACGCATCGCGCCAATTCCCGCACCAACTGAACATGCCCCGGCCGGGTTGCGTTGCAGTCGGGGTCACCAATGAGGGCGTCCAGAAACTCCAGCTCCCGCCCGCCCAATCCGCTCAGCGCGGCATGCAGTCGCAAGGTATCCGGCGCGCTGTTCATCAGCAGCGCCCGGGTGATCGCGTCGCCGGTCTTGGAGTTGAGCGCGCCGAGCGTCAGGTAAAGCTGCAGTTGTTCCTCCGCCGGAATGAACCCGGCCCGCCGGTAGATGAGATTGGCCGCCTCGTCCCGCTGCGGTCCCGCGAGAAACGGCTCCAGCAACCGCAACGCCGCCGAACGGACGGAACCCTCACTGTCATCGATGGCTCCGTGAATCGTCGCCAGGTCCAGTTCCCCCAGCCCCTCCAGCGTCCACAACGCGTGGAGCCGGCCGCGCGGTGATGGGTTTTCGGCGGCACGGGTCAGCTTCTTCAGGGCCACGACGGCGGCGGGATCCGCCCGCTCCACCAGCATGCGTTGCGCCGTATCCCGCCAGAACCCGTTCGGATGCACGAGTCGTTCGAGCAGTTGAGTCGTCGTGGGCTGGGCGGGAAGCGCCTCGGTTCGGACCAGGGGCCGATCCGCGTTCACCACGCGCCAAATGCGACCGCGGTTCACGGGTTGGAAAAGCTCCCGCGACGCCAACTGGCCGCGGAGATAGCTGGTGAGATAAATGCGGTGTTGAATGAGCCCGCGGTAGAAATCGATCACGTACAATGCGCCATCCGGGCCGTTGTGCAGGTTGACGGGACGGAACCGTTCATCGGTGGAAGTAAAGAACTCCCCCTGCCCTTGAGCGTTGGTGGCCGTCAGCCAGCCCCCCTTGTTCTCAATCCGGCTCTGGCGGATCAGATGGGCCGTCGGCTCGCACAGGAACACGTTCCCAACCCATTCCGGACCGAACTGGTCGCCACGATACACCACCGGTCCACACGCTCCGGTGAAGGTGGCCAGCCGGCCTTCCGGGGTGAGTTGGCCGGGCTGGTAGCCACGGTTGACCCCCGGATTCACCCGCGCCGGCCAGGTACGGAGATCCTTCTCGAGCTGAACGTTGGCGCCGACCGGCGAGCGGAGGTTGGGATTGCGGGCGAGATACGCGCTCGGAACCAGATCCGCCCGCAACGGATCGGAGTTGGAGTTGTAATAGATCCGTCCCACGTCGTCCTGCGACAATCCCCATTGGCCACGGAAAATGGTGTCTTGGGCCAGCCAGTTAGTGGGATGGCCCGTCCAACGATAGCGCTGTGTGTGGTTGGCCGAATAGACCCAGTTGTCCAGCGCCCACATCAGGCTGTTGCTGGCGTGTTCCGGGTTGGATTTGAGGCCGAGTGCCGGGTCGTTCTGGGTAGCGTAGTCCGCGATGGCCAGGATCTTTTCGTCCGCCCGTCCGTCCCCGTTCGTGTCCCGCGCGAACCAGACCCGGGGGGGTTCGGCCACCAAGACCCCGTCCCCGACCAGCATCAACGCCCGAGGCATCACCAGTCGGTCGAGGAACACAGTCCGCATGTCCATCCGCCCATCGCCGTCGATGTCGGTCAGAATGACGATGTTCCCATTGGGTTCGTCCTCGCCGCTGCCCTCCGGATTCCGCATGTACCCCGTCATCTCCACCACCCACAAGCGTCCCTGATGATCGAACTGCGCGGCGACGGGCGATTGAACCAACGGCTCGGCGGCGACCAATTCGGCGCGAAAGCCTGGAGGAAGCTGGAAGGTCGCCGCTTCTTCGGCGGGACTGAGCACCGGTGCCGGCGGAATCATTTCCCGCGGCACCACCTCACGCTGGGTTTCCCCGGCGCGGTCGCCGCTTTGCGCGAGCGCCGCAGCGGTCGTGGCCAAGGCCAACAGAATGCGGTGAAAAGACATGAATGCGAATCGGATACCCGACGGCGGGCGTCACTCCACACCGGCGGCTGACCCGTCAGATTTACGGACGGAACGGAGCGAATGCAACCCGTGCGGCCCAGCGCGCCGGAGCGCCGGGTGGTCGGAGCGCATCTTGAAGTTGTCCTAAAGCCGCGGGCCGCGCCCAAAGAGCTGCCCATCCCCGTCGCAAGCTCCAAAAGCCAAGCTCCAAGTTCCAAAAAAGCTCCAAGGGCCCAAGCCCCGCCTCTCCGGGACGGTTCGAGCGGAACCCGGGTGCTGAGAGCTTGGAGTCGCATCCCGCAGGGACAGACCCGCCATCGTTCTTACGCACCACGAAGTCGGGGCGTTCCGCCTCTCTGGCACGACACCACTACCGGCCGGTATCAGGGCGGAACGGGGCGAGCAGATGGGCCATCGCCAACGCGGTCCGCGCCGCTTCGGCACCACGGTTGGTCTCCGGGGCCAGGCACCGCGCCACCGCCTGGGTCTCATCGCTTACCGTCAGTACCTCATGGATTACCGGCACACCATTCTTCACCGCGATCCGCATCAACGCTTCGCTGACCGCGTCGCCAATGTGCTGGGCGTGGGCGGTTTCGCCCTGCAGGATAAGTCCCAGGCAAACGATGGCACTGGGAACGGGGCCCGGCCGGCGGGCGATGGTCGCGACGGCCACAGGGATCTCCCAGGAGCCCGGCACCCGCAGCACTTCCGGTTCGGGAGCGCCCGCTTTTTGGAAGGTGTCGAGTGCGGCGGCCAGCATTCCGTCCACGAAACGGGCGTTGTAGCGCGAGGCCACAATAACGAAGTGGTGACTGGCTCCGGAGGGTAGGTCGATGGTGGAGGCGGTGGTGAGCATGGCGGACGCGAAGGCCCGTCATCGTGGGCTGATTTCTTGCCGCATTTCCAGCCTGCCGTTGGGAGGGAATGGCGCAGGGGCCCCCGCGACCAGATCCATCGGCGGCGCTGTATCAATCGTTGCGAAAGCACGTGCCTGTAGCGTGCGGTGTCCTCACCGCACCACCGGCGTGCCAGCATCAAGTAGTGTAAAGGGACTTTCGCAACGATTGATACTGGCACGACATCTTGGCCATTCCGTCACTTGCCGCTTTCCCAATCCGGTTTCCATCGGTAGCTATCCTAGACGAACGTGAACCGGGCTTGTCTCCAGTTTGGACAACAGATCTTTACCGCCGCCAACATCGCCGGGAAACGGGTGATCGAGGTCGGCGCCCTCGACGTCAATGGCAGCCTCCGTCCGCATGTGGAATCGCTGGGGCCGGCCTCTTACCTGGGTGTGGACATCGCCGCCGGACCCGGCGTGGACGAAGTCTGCGATGCCGAGCAGGTGATTGAGCGGTTTGGCTCCGAACAATTCGACGTAGTGCTTTCCACCGAAATGCTCGAGCACGTGCGGGACTGGCGCACGGTGGTCCGCAACCTCAAAGGATTGGTCCGACCCGGCGGACTCTTGGTGGCGACGACTCGCAGTTGGGGATTTCCGTACCATGGATTCCCGTACGACTTCTGGCGGTACGAGCTGGACGACATGAAACGGATCTTCGCCGATTTCCGCATCGAAGACCTCCGGCCGGACCCCTCCGAACCCGGCGTATTCTTGCAGGCGGTCAAGCCGGTTCCCTTCCGGGAGAACGGCCTCAATGAAATCGCACTGTTCTCCATGGTTTGCCGGCGCCGTCTCGCCGAATTCAATCCGCGGGCCTTGGCGGCCTCCCCACGCATCCGCCTCGCCGCTCTGACCAAGAGTCTGGGTCTGACTCGCTGGGTGCCGGCCGGGCTCAAACGGTCCGTCTTGCGCCGGTTGTTTGGATGATGGGACCGGGAGTTGCACCCGTTCGTCGCCCGCTCGCGGCGACGGGCGCATCTCAGTTTTTGTCGAACGGGCGGACCGAAGAAGGGCATTCGGAAACGTTCCAAACGGCTCGCTCCGGTGCTGGCCTGAAAGGCCTGGAGACTCCAGCCCGGGGCAGCGCCCGCTGGCGCTGCCCCGGGGTCGGGACCGGCCAAGAGGTTCTGCGCCCTGGAGGGGCGCCAGAGCCTCTGGCGCCCCTCCAGGGCGCCGGTCGGTGGCGGGCCGTGGCCCAGGGCAGCGCTAGGCTCAGCCCTGGGCTACGGTCTGTGGCCCCGCCAGGGCCAGGAGAGAATTCGCTCGGCCTGGAATTCGACCGCCCAAGACACGTCCAAAGGGGGCTGTTCCTCCACAGACAGCCCCCGCTTTGCCAAAAACTGAGATGCGCCCCGCGGCGACTTCCCTGTTCCTTGGCCCTTGCCGCTCTGATGCCTGAAATGTTGCGCGAGATTTCCATCATCACCAACGCCCAAGCCGAGGAAGCGGTGGTCGGCCTGCTCGACCAAACGTTCGGCCAGTCGCCCGCCGTCCATCTGGACGTCGCCAGCGGCATGGTGACGGCCAGCGTGTACTCGGAGTTGCCCGCGGCGGAGGTCCATTCCACCCGGGCCCTTCTCCGAACCGGGTTGCGGGACATCATCACCTCCGGTCTCGACCCGTCTCCCGGCCAGGTTCGCATCCGGATGGTCCCGCCGCGGAACTGGAGCGAATCCTGGAAGCGCCATTTCCGGCCCATGGAATTCGGCCCAGACCTGTTGGTGAAGCCGACCTGGAGCCAACGCCGGCCGCGTCCCGGTCAAGCGCTCGTTCTGCTCGATCCCGGCCTCAGCTTTGGCACCGGGCAACACGCCACCACGCGATACTGCCTGGAGCAACTGGTGTCGTTGCGCCGATCCCGCACGGTTCCATCGCTGCTCGATGCGGGGACGGGCAGCGGGATTCTGGCCATTGCAGCGGCCCAGCTCGGCTATGCGCCCGTCCAGGCCTTCGACTTCGACCCCGAGGCGGTGCGCATTGCGCGGGAGAACTGCGTCTTAAATAACGTTCAGTTGACGCTGGGGCAGGCTGATCTCACCCGCCTGCCCCGCAGCAGTCGGGAACGCTTCGACGTCATCTGCGCCAACCTGATCCACGACCTGTTGATCGCGGAACGCGACCGACTGTTGGCCCGGCTGAAACCGGGCGGAACCCTGGTGGTGGCCGGAATTCTGAAGACTCAGTTTGCCGAGGTGGAACGGGCCTTCCGCGCGGCCGGTCTCCGCCTGCTTCGCGCCCGCACCGGCCAGGAATGGCGCTCCGGAACCTTCCGGTGGACGCCGCCGACGGCACCCCCGCGGGCAGGTTAAAAACCTGCGGAACAGCAGGCCAGAGGCCTGCGCTACTGCGCCAACTTCTCCGGTAAAGACACCGGCCGTCCCGAGGTGGCAGCGGATTGGAGACAGGCCTCGAGCAGTTGTTGGGTCTGGAGTGCGCGTTCCGGCCAGGCCGAATTCAGGACCCCGCTGCGGACCTGCTGGGCAAACTGACGGAACATGAGTGCCTCCTGGGAGGTGGGGTGATTGTTCGCGTGTTCCGGCACCCGTACCGAGCGCACTCCGGGTCTCATCGCGAAAGAGCAGCCATTCACCTGGAACTCGGAACGATACCACTGAAACTCGGTCTCCGTCCCCGCAAACGGCAGGACAAAGTCGGCCAGGTAAAGATGTCCCAACGATCCACTGAGGCTGGCCCACTGTTGGTTCTCCGTCAGGAAGGAGCAATAGAACGAGGAGGTCACGCCGCCCTCATAGACTAACTCGCCGGAGAATTCCGCCGGCAGCGGCGCGGAGTTCCCGGCGGCCCCGAACGTGGAGAGGATCCGCCCGCTGACTTCGCGGGGCATCCTTCCCGCGAACGCCTCCAGCGTGAGCACCAGCGAATACCAACCGAGATCGCCGAGGCATCCCTGCGGTTCGAGATCGCGGTGAATCCGCATGTTGGACGCAAAAAACGCCTCATCCCCCCGGAAACTAAACTGGGAGTTGATCCGGCGGAGTTCGCCCAGCTCGCTCCCCGTGGTGATCAACTCCCGCACCTGAGCGAAGCGGCGGGAATGGACGAACATGACGCCGTCCATGAACTGTCGGCCCTGGCGCCGGCAGGCCTCCGTCATCTCCAGGAGATCGGCGACGGTGGGGGCGCAGGGCTTCTCGCACAGCACATGCTTGCCGGCCGCAGCGGCGCGGAGCACCCATTCCTTGCGCCGTCCGGTCGGCAGCGGGACATAGACCGCCTCCACATCCGGAGCGTCGAGCAGTGCCTCGTAGCTGCCATAGATCGCCGGCCGAACCGGCAACGGAATCTGAGCCTGACATTCCGCGACGAACTGTTCCGCCCGAGCGTGGTCCCGACTGGCCACCGCCGCGACCACGCCGTTCCCTGAGTTATGGATCGCGTGCCAGTTCTTCCGCGCGATCTGGGCGGTTCCCAGGATTCCCCAGCGCAGCGATGGTGGTGACATGCCCAACGAATTGAAGGAGCGGAGGAATTCCTTCAAGGACGATGGTGGTCGAGTCACGCGTGATGCTGTCCGACCTCGGGACGGGGCAGGAAAGCGCCAAAGAAGTTCCAAGATCCAAGCTCCAAGACACCGCCACCCAGCTCAGTCTGTTCGCCTGGCCCCCACTTCCGCATTCCGCATTCCGCATTCCGCATTCCGAATTGGGGTGAGACGTTCGGTGACTCATTGGTTTCTGGAACTTGGGATTTCTTTGGAGCTTGGGTTTTGGCCTTTGGAGCTTCGGGCTCGGCCCGCCGTTAAAGACCAATTCAAGATGCGCCCCAATGGCACCCCCAGCCGCTCCACCCTTGTTTCGCGTGTCCCAGTTTTCTAGCCTGACCCCTCACAAGCTCGCTTTATCTGACCTTCCCATGCCTAAGAAACCTCTTCGTATCGGTCTCATCGGCTACGGCTTCATGGGCCGCGCCCATTCCAATGCCTACGCCAAAGTCGGTCATTTCTTCGATTCTTCCTACGAACTCGTCCGCCAGGCGGTCTGCGCGCGGGACGAGGATAAAGTTAAGGAGTTCGCCGCCCGCTGGGGCTACGCCAGCGTCGAAACCGATTGGCGCAAGCTGATCGCCCGCGACGACATCGACCTCATCGACATTGCGGTCCCCAACAACCTGCATGCCGACCTGGCCCTCGCCGCCGCCAAGGCCGGCAAAATGATCCTGTGCGAGAAACCCCTCGCGATGAATTCGGCCGAGGCCGAGAAAATGGTGAAAGCCGTCGAGAAGGCCGGGGTACCGAACATGGTCTGGTACAATTACCGCCGTTGTCCCGCGGTGGTGCTGGCCAAACAGCTCATCGACGACGGTCGGCTCGGAAAGATCTTCCACTACCGCGCCAATTTCCTGCAGGACTGGACCATCAGCGCCGACCTGCCGCAAGGCGGCGCCGCCCTCTGGCGTCTCGACGTCAAAGCCGCCGGCTCCGGGGTGACCGGCGACCTGCTGGCCCATTGCATCGATACCGCGCTGTGGCTCAACGGCGGAATCAAGGACGTCAACGCCATGACCGAGACGTTCATCAAGGAACGCAAACACCAGCTCTCCGGCAAAGTAGAGAAGGTCGGCATCGATGACGCCTGCGCCTTCCTTTGTCATTTCAACAACGGTTCCCTCGGGCTCTTCGAATCCACCCGCTATGCCCGCGGGCACAAGGCGCTGTACACCTTCGAGATCAACGGTGAGCACGCCTCGATCAAGTGGGACCTGCATGATCTTCACCGGCTGCAGTGGTTCGACCACAAGGACGAGAGCCAGCTCCGCGGTTGGCGCTCGATCCACGTCAGCGATGGCGATCATCCCTACTGCGGCAAGTGGTGGGTTCCCGGGCTTCAGCTCGGCTACGAGCACAGTTTTGTCCACCAAGTGGTCGAGTTTCTGCAGGGTCTGGAAAGCGGCACCCCCGCGCGCCCTAACTTCCGCGACGGACTGGCCACCGATTATGT
>CAYYSX010000009.1:13431-53279 GCA_964474315.1 uncultured Verrucomicrobiota bacterium
CCGCATTCGGGGTTTCCGATCGGCGCGGCGCAGGTACCCTGCCTTCGTGTCGTCGCTGGCGGAACCGTTTGAGTCGAGCCTGGCCGTCTGGGGAACCATGACGGTACCGGATCTCTGGCAACAGAAGGCCGTCGCCGCCTTGCGTGAGGGCCGGGACGTGGTCGTCCAGGCCCCAACCGGCGCCGGCAAGACTTTGATTTTCGAGCTGTGGTCCCATCAGGGCAAACCTCGCGGACAGGCCATCTACACCGTTCCCACTCGAGCCCTGGCCAATGACAAACTCGCGGAGTGGCGCGCCCGCGGATGGAACGTCGGCATCGCCACCGGTGATCTCGCCGAAAACCTCGAGGCACCGGTGCTGGTGGCGACCCTAGAGACGCAGAAGCAGCGTCTAATCCGCGGAGAAGGCCCCACCCTGCTCGTGGTCGATGAGTATCAGATGATCGGCGACGAGGACCGGGGGTTGAACTACGAGCTGGCCATCGCGCTGGCCCCGCCGCGCACCCAGCTTCTGTTGCTCAGCGGTTCGGTGGCCAATCCCCATCATGTGGTCAATTGGTTGAACCGCCTCGGGCGCTCCGCCGTGCTGGTGCGCCATGAAGTCCGGCCGGTGCCGCTGGAGGAAGTCTTGGTCAACGAACTCAGTTGGAGTGTGCCTGCGGAAATCCGTGGGCATTGGGCGCGGTTTTGCGCCAAGGCGCTCGCCGAAAATCTGGGGCCGGTGCTGCTCTTCGCCCCGCGCCGCCGCAGCGCCGAGGAAATCGCCTCGGACCTGGCCCGCTACCTGCCCAATCCCCTGCCCCTCACCCTCACCGACACCCAACGCCGCCTCGTCGGCGAACCGCTGGCCCGCCTGCTCAAAGCCCGCGTCGCCTATCATCACAGCGGACTCAGCTATGCGGCGCGGGCCGGAGTGATCGAACCCCTGGCCAAAGCCGGACAGCTCCGCGTGGTGGTGGCCACCATGGGACTGGCCGCCGGAATCAATTTCTCTCTCCGCAGCGTCGCCATCTCGGCTCACAACTACAAACGCGACGGCGTGGAGATTCCCATCGGCAGCGACGAAATCCTCCAGATGTTCGGCCGCGCGGGTCGCCGCGGATTCGACGAAACCGGCTACGTTCTGGTCGGTGCCAATGAACTGCGACTTCGCGATGGCCGGCCAACGGCGCTGGCCAGGAGCGGGCTGGTGGATTGGGGCGCGCTGCTCGGAGTCATGCAGGCCGCCGCTGAGCAAGGTCACGATCCGTTCACCGAAGCCGTCCGCGTCCAGGAACGCCTGTTCACGACCAAGCCCATCTTCCTGGGAGTCGAAGCGTCGCTGAAAAATCCGGACACGCCTTGCGGACTCAAGACCGATGCCGAACGCGCCCGTCATGTCCGCCGGCGCGTTCGCCAACTGCTCAATTCACAGGGCCGGTGGCAGCCGTTTCCCCCGTGGCAGGAACACGCCTTGGGCCAGATTCGCATTGCGACCTACGGACCCGCCGAGTCACCGGACCAACCGTTCGTTGTTTCGTTGCGACCACTGCTCACCGAACCCGCGGCCGTGGCCAAAGTGGGATTCGGTGAACTGATTTCCCTGGCGGATGGAACCTGGGGCCGGGCGGTCAAAGTCGCCGAGCGATTCGGAGAAGACGGCGTCGAGCTGACCAAATGGCTTCGCAAGCAAACCGGATGGAACGGACGGGAGACGCGGTTGGAGGTCTGGCGGAGCCTGATCGTACCGTTGGTCGAGCGCAGCTTCCAGGCTCAGCGGCTCCCGGTGCTGAGATTCATCGAGGAACCGTTTCAGATTCTCGCTCTGGTCAGCCTGGCGGAACAGACGATGAAAGTTCCGGTGGATGACGTTGGCGTGCCGCTTTGGAAGCCGCGGGAACGGGAGATGTTTCCCGAGGATTGCGCCCAATGCCATTTGGTTCCGGTATGCCGACAACTCCCAACGGGAACCGGAACCGCGCTACTGTGGCGGCGTCTGGCGCTGGTCGATGCCGGCGGGCGTCCGACCCTTCGCGGGCGCATCGTGAGCTTTTTTCACGGCGGCGACGGTCTGGCGGTGGCCGCGGGACTCGACGATGGGTCGTATCCCCTGGAGGAATTGGTTTATGATCTGGCCAATCTGGATGCCGGATTCCGCTTTGCCGGCCCGGAGGATCGCTGGGGCGGACGGCTGGCGGTTTCGTGCCGTGCCGCTTTCGGGAATCTGAACGTGCCGGGATATTTGGAAGGCGGCATTCCGCCCGGATATGGCAGCGGCGCCGAGACGGTCGTTCGCTCGGTGCATCGGCATCCGGCCTCCAAGGCACGCTTCGCCACCGAGTTTCTGGGTACCGGCGACGTGGATCGGATCATTATCGAATGGCGGAGCCTGCTGCGTCAGATCGCCCACGCCCCTCCGCTGGACCTGCCACGCTGGATGGAGCTGCAAATTCTCGCGCGCCATCTGTTGCACGAAACGGCCTCTCCCACCCAGACGGACCTTCCCCCGCTCGAATACAACCAGACCCGGCGGATGGACCATACGCTCCGCCTGCGCCGCCATTGATCGGTTCGCGGAGCGGGATCAAAGGCCGTGTCCGTCGCCGGTGCCGCGCGGCCGCACGGCGGCCTGATACAGCGCGGCGAAATCCTCCCGACGGAGCGGACGAGGATTGAAGTTGGCGGTCCACTGCTTCGCCGCTTCGTTCGACAGAACCGGAATCAAATCCGGATCGGCTCCGGCCTCCACGAGGGAACGGGGAATCCCGGCCAGATTCAGCAACGCTTCGAGGCGCGCCACCAGCGCCTCTACCGCCTGGTCGAGTCCTTCGCTGACGCAGGCCAGTTCGGGCGCGCTGGCCAGCTCGGCGTAGGCGCGCCGGGTGGCTTCGTCACCGCCGGCGTTGAAACGGATCACGTGCGGCAGCATCAGACCCACCGCCGCGCCGTGGACGACGTCGAAGTGCGCGGTCAGCGGATTGGCGCAGGCGTGGGCCGCGCCCAGCATCGAGTTTTCGATGGCCGTTCCGGCAAAGGCCGCGCCGAGAAGCATCTCCCCGCGCGCCGCCAAATCCGTCGGCTCGGCGAGCACGCGGGGAAAGGCCGCGACCAGCCGCTTGAACGCCTCGTGGGAATACATCACGGAAACGGCGTTTCGCTTCGTCGTCACGGCCGTTTCCACCGCATGCGCGATGGCGTCGGTGCCGGTGACCGCCGTGACCCGGAGCGGCTGGGACACGGTCAGTTCTGGATCCAGCAACGCCACCTTGGCCGCGGCCTTCGGATCCAGACAGGCCATCTTCTGGTGTGTCACTTCGTCGGCAATCAGGGCGGCGGACTGACATTCGCTGCCGGTTCCCGCCGTGGTGGGGACGGCAATGAGAGGCAACATCGGCCGGGTCGCCTTGCCCACCCCCCAGTAGTCGCGCATCTCGCCACCGTTAGTGAACAGGAAATTGGTTCCTTTAGCGGTGTCCATCGAACTGCCGCCGCCCAATCCCACGATGAGATCCACCTGCGCCCCGCGCGCGACCGCCAGGCACTTCGCGATGTCGGCCGTGGTAGGATTCTCCCGGACCCCGTCATACACCGTCACGGTCAGTCCGGCCTTCTGTAATGATTCCTGTGCGCGGTCGGCGTGACCAGCGGCGGCAATGCCCGGATCGGTCACCAGCAGCACCTTCATTCCGCCCGCTTCACGGGCCAACTCGCCCAAACGGCTAAGCACACCATTCCCAAACACCAAGCGGGTCCGCGGAGTTTTGTCGAAAGGAACCGTAATCATGCGTCGCAACAGACTGGCCGTCGTCGAGCGTTGTTCAAGGCGTGCCGCCGGGCAACCGGTTGCTGGGGGAAAGTTGCCGAAGGGCGCCTCTTGTCTTGATCCTTTCGCCCCGTTTCGGTCAGGACAAATTCAAGATGCACCACCCAGGCCTCTCCTCCATCCTGATCCAGCCCTGTGTTCTCCGGAATCATCATCGACTTTGCCATCGCACTGGGGCTGGGGCTGCTGGTGGGACTGCAGCGCCAGCGGGACGCGTCCGCCTTCGCCGGCATCCGAACGTTTGCCCTGGCCGGATTGCTCGGGGCCATCTGCACCCTGCTTTCCGAATCCGTCGGGCCGTGGTTGGTGGGAGCCGGTTTGCTCGCGATCACGGCGTTGCTGGTCGCCGCCAACCTGCTGGCCAGTCGGCAGCCGGACTATGATCCCGGACTCACCACCGAATTGGCGTTGCTCGTGGTGTATCTGACCGGGGTCCTCTCGGCGGACGGGCATCACGCGCTGGCGTTGGTCGTGGGGGCCGGCACGGCGGTTCTGCTGCATCTCCGTACCCGCCTGCATTCGCTCGCGCACGGGCTGAGCAACGACGACATGCGGGCCATGATGCAGTTTGTGGTGGTGGCCCTGGTGGTGTTTCCGGTGCTGCCGGACCGCGGTTTTGGTCCGGGCGGGGTGCTCAATCCACGGCAGATCTGGCTGATGGTGGTGTTGATCACGGGGATCAGCCTCGCCAGCTACCTCGTCTCCCAATGGCTTGGCGGACGCTCCGGAGCGGTCGCCGGGGGACTCCTGGGTGGACTGATCTCCAGCACCGCCACCACCGCCAGCCACGCCCGGCGCTCGAAGGAAGCACCGGATGCCCGGACCGCGGCCCTGACGGCGCTGGTGGTGATGCTCGCCTCCACCGTGGTTTTTGTGCGGGTCCTGGTGCTGGTGGGCACCGTGTCTCCGGGACAATTTCGCACGATCACGCCCCCACTGATCGCCATGCTGTTGCTGACCTCCGCGCTGTCGTTGGTCTTATGGTGGCGGGGCCGGGTGGACGCGGCTCCGTTGCCTCCCGCCGGCAACCCCACCCAGCTCAAGATCGCTCTGGGCTTCGCCGTCATCTACGCCGGAGTCCTGCTGGCGGTGACCTATGCCCGGGAGTTTTTCGGCGAACGCGGGCTCTATGTCGTGGCCCTCATCTCCGGCCTGACCGACATGGACGCCATTACCCTCTCGACCTCCACCCTGGTCAGCCGCGGTCAGCTCGACGGAAGCACCGGCGGCCGGGTCATCCTGATTGCTTCGTTGTCGAACCTGGTTTTCAAGGGGGGCATCGTGGCGTTTTTAGGGAGCCGCGATCTTCGTCGCCTCATCTTCCGGGCGTTTGGGGCGGCCTTGGTGGGTGGGATCGGCATTCTACTGTTCCTCTGAGAACGACCAACGTACCGCCGCGGAACGGAGAGAAACGCAACGCCTCACCGCGTGGAGCCGTCAGGAGCGCGGACGGCTCGTCCGCCTGATCACCCCGAGGACCGCCGGCTCGAACCGCCTTCACCGCGTGGAATCGAGGTGGCCAAGAACGCTCGGTCGGCGCGAGCTGTGACGGCGAAGCCCCCCTCATGGATGCGGACCCGGGGACCATCCCTTCCCCGCTTGCCCGTTTCCGTCCAGGTCCCTGACGCTCGGGGCAGTTCCATGGAATTCTTGCACTCCCTGTTTTGGCACCACGGGAACTTTCTCGGCATCGAATGGCATGCCTGGAAAGTCATCGGTTGGCTCGGCAACGTGGCGTTTACCTCCCGGTTCATCGTTCAATGGTATGCGACCGAGAAACGCAAGGAGGTGGTGGTACCGCCGTTGTTCTGGTGGCTGAGCCTGCTGGGATCGTGGCTCCTGCTTTCCTACGCGCTTTTTTACCAGCGCGATTCCGTGTTCATCTTCGCCAATCTCCTGAATTGGATTCCCTATCTGCGGAACCTCATCATCCATCGGCGTTACCTGAAGGCCCATATGAAGTGCCCCGGGTGTGGAAAGGTCAACCCGCCGCCAGCCCGTCATTGCATGGAATGCGGCCGCTTGCTGCCCCTCGCTCCGACCACCGAATCCGCCGCGTGAAGCGACCCCGCCATGCGCTCCTGACCCGAGGCGTCAAGGGCGCAAGGAACCGGACGGATCGGGCGCCAGCGCGGGCAGGCTGAATTTCTGGAGCACGTTGCTGGCGTAATCGGGATAGCGTCCCCCGATGCGCTGAAAAACCGGGAGCATGGTGAGAATCGGGGCGTGCCGCTTGTCCGCCTCGAGGACCGCGGCTTGTTGAGCCATGATCTGAAACTGCAGCAGTTTCGTTTGCCGATACATGAACAAGCAGAGGGAGGCGGTGGCGATGATCAACGCCACCACAACCAAACGTACCACCCGATGCAGCAGATCCAGGTCGCGCCGCAGGCGGGCGGCGTCGCTGAACGGGGTGACCAGCCCCTCCTCGGATTCATGCAGTTCGTTCATGGTTCAACGGCTGCGTCGGCCCGGGGCCTGAGCCGGCGGGAGGTTCGTGGAGATATTGACCTGGATGCCGGCGTCGGTCAGGGCCTGGAGGACAGCCCGGTTGCTCACCGTGCCATAGGTCATGCTCTCTCGGAGCAACGCGGCAAACGCCTGACGATTGACGTTGTATTCATAAATCCGGCGAGCCAGACGGTTGTTCACCACAGTGTAATAAATGTGCAGGGCGCACAACGCGGCCAGTACGACGGCGAAGACCAGCTCCACTCCGGCGAGCGCGGGCAGCAACCACGGACGTTTCATGCGAACGCGGCGTAAACTACGGCGGGAATGCGGCAATCCAAGCTTTTCCCTCGCCTAGATACGTGCCGATGCACTCTTCCGCCAAAGCCCTACTTGACCGCATTGGCTCGAATGGCGGACCGTGTGTATCGTCGAGAGACCGCCAATGAAAACGCCTTCCCCTGCTTCCGAACAAACACGACGGGGCTTCCTCCGTACCTCTTCCACGGCCGCCGCCTTCGCCTTGGCCGCTCCGTCGATCCTCATTCGTCCACAGGCCTTTGCCGCGAACAGTGACACCCTGAAAATCGGTCTCATCGGCTGCGGCGGACGCGGCACAGGAGCAGCCAGCAATGCGTTGACCGCCGATGACAACTGCGTGCTAACCGCCGTGGCCGATGCCTTCCCCGAACCGCCACAGCTCGCGCTGCAGGGCTTGAAGGAGCAATACGGCCCCCGGGTGGACGTCACCCCGGATTCCACCTTCACCGGGCTCAATTCGTTCGAGAAGCTGATCGATTCAGGAGTCGATGTCGTCTTGTTGGCGTCGCCTCCTGGTTTTCGCCCAGCCCACCTGCGCTATGCGGTCGAGAAAGGGAAACAAATCTTTTGCGAAAAGCCGGTCGCGACCGATCCGGATGGACTCCGGCACGTGTTGGAATCCGTGCGGATGGCCAAGGAAAAGAAACTGCATTTCGTGTCCGGATTCTGCTGGCGAAGCGACACCCCGCGCCGCGAGCTGTACCAACGCATTCATGATGGCGCCATCGGGGATATCCGCACCGTGTACGGCACGTATCTGACCGGCCCGGTCAAGCCCATGCCCGCCGCGAGCACGCGGAAGCCGGGCATGACCGACTTCGAGTGGCAGTTGAAGAACTGGATGAATTTTTCGTGGCTGTCCGGCGACGGCTTTGTCGAGCAATGCATCCACACGGTGGACAAGCTGGCCTGGTGCCTGAAGGAGCAGGCACCCCTCAAGTGTACCGCCACCGGCGGCCGCATGATTCCCAACAACGAGGGAAACATCTACGACCACATGACGGTGGTTTATGAATATCCGGACGGCGTCCGTGGCGTGATTGCCCAGCGTCAGATTGCCGGCTGCTACAGCGACAATTCCGATTACATCCTCGGTTCAAAAGGCACCGCCCAAAGCGGCTGGAACGCCCCCGTGATTCGCGGCGAGACCAACTGGCGGTTCAGCGGCAAGACCAAGGACATGTACGTCATCGAGCACGAAGACTTGTTCGGCAGCATCCGCAACTCCAGCCCGTATCGCTTCGACGGCGACTGGCTGGCGTCCAGCACACTGCTCGGGTTGATGGGCCGCTTGGCCGCCTACACCGGAGGCGAGATCACCTGGGAAGAAGCGTTGAACTCCAAAGAGAAACTCAGTCCGGAAGGTCCGCTCGACTGGAACATGAAGTGCCCGATCATGCCGCTGCCGCTCCCCGGACGCTACAAGCCGGCCTGAACGGCGTTAACCCAGAACCAAGAATCATCTGTATGGCCGGCCAAGGATCAGCAGGGAACGTCATCGCGGCCTTGTGCAGCTTTTTCATTCCCGGACTGGGACAACTCCTTCAAGGACGGCTGCTGATCGCCGTGATCCAGTTCGTGCTCGCCGGAGTCTTGTGGATTTTCCTGCTCGGTTGGGCCGTGCATCTCTGGTCGGTGCTGGATGCGGCCCTGTTCAAGCCCAAGGCCGGCTGACACCCCATTCTCTCGCCTCGCCGTCAGTGTCGGCTGCCGAAGGAGGGCAGGCATCTCAGCTTACCTGGCCCGCCGGGTTTCCAGCTTGGCGAGAGAATGGGGTGCCGACCTTCGTTCCGTGATCCGAGTCCGATGGACGGCGTCGCTTCCATTCCAATCGCAAATCAAAAATCAAAAATCGCAAATCCCCCTCCGGATGCCTCACCGGCTCCGGCCACCAGGCAAAGCATCTGCCTCCACCACCGTCAGTATCTGGTTCACCGACACCCCCGTTACTCGTTGCTGTTGACCGCCCGGCCAAGTGACGACCAGCGCGTCGATGACCTTCTCTCGTCCCAGCCCAAACGTTACCGGTAGCTCGCTCTGGGACAGGTAGCTCTTCGTGGGCATGACCTGGCGGGATATCATCCGGCCACCGAACCGCACCGTGATCCAGGCCCCGATCGCATCCCGGTTGGAACGACGTCCCACCAACTTCACCCGCAGCCAGTGATGACCCAGCTCCTGGTCGTTGCGCAACAGCAACGGAGGGCCGTTCAACTGAGTGAGCACCACGTCCAGATCGCCGTCCAGATCGATGTCGGCATACGCGCTGCCCCGCCCGACCAAAGGCTGGAACAGGTCCGTCCCGGCGCGCGAGGCATCCACCGAAACAAAAACCGGACTGGCCCCCGTATTCCAAAAAAGTTGGGCCGGCTGACGGTAGCGGGCGAAGGGTTGCACTGTCTCGATCTCGTCCTCGATATGGCCGTTGGCCGTCAGCACATCGAGGCGGCCATCGAGGTCATAGTCGAAGAAGAACAGTCCGAATTTTAACAACGCCTGGCTCGCCGGACCCAGCCCGGCAGAGATCGCTTCATCCGTGAACATGAGGTGTTCGCCGCGTCGAAGATTCCGCGCTACGTACAGCGCATTCATCTCGTTGGCGAAGTTACCGATGGCGATGGCCACGGCTTGGTCATTCTGGAAGCGGGCGGCATCGATGCCCATCGCCCCGCGGGCCTGCCCGAACGCGTCGAAGGCAACGCCGGCCATTTCACCTACTTCAGCGAAGGTGCCGTCGTGCCGATTGGTAAACACAAAGTTCTGTACCGTGTCATTGGCGACCACGAGGTCGATCCAGCCGTCCCGATTCAGGTCGATCGGAGCGACCGCCAGCGTCTTGGCCGCCGGCAGGCCCGTGGCGCGATTGGTCACTTGAAGACCACTGGCGGCGGATCGGTCGGTGAAGTTCACCACGCCCGGTTCTCCGCCGTCGTTGCGGAACCACAGCGGAATCTCGCCCGGGAAATTCCACGGACGGCCATACGCCCGCCCCAGGCCCACCATCTGATTGTTGACGTCGAAGTCCACCTTGGGCGACCAGACGACGTAGTTGCCGATATATAAATCGAGATCGCCATCGTTATCCGCATCGACCCAGGCCGCGGCGGCGGACCACTTCCCGACCGGTCCGGCCACGCCCGCCTCCTCAGTCACGTCGGCGAAGGTTCCGTTTCCGAGGTTGCGGAACAGCCGGTTGCCGCCGACGCCGGTCAGTAGCACATCGACCCAACCGTCATTATCGAAATCACCGCAGGCCGCCCCCATGCCGTAGAAGTCCACGTCCAAGCCCGACCCGGCGGTGACGTCGGTAAAGCTCGGCTCGCCGCCGGGGGGAGTGTCGTTGCGGTACAGTGCCGAGGTGGGCGGCCGTTGGGAGGCCCGGCGAGGATCGTCCGGCCACCAGGTGGAATTGACCAAGAGAAGGTCGGCATCCCCATCGTTGTCGTAGTCAAAAAAAGCGACTCCCCCACCCATGGTTTCGGGGAGGAATTTTTGTCCCTGCGCCCCATTCTCGTGCCGGAAGTGGATTCCGGCCGCCGCCGTAACGTCGGTAAACTCGACCACCGGCGGCTGAGGGGCAGTGCCGCTCCCGGAATTTCCACCGCTGCGGGAGGAGGCTGCTCCGGGATGGCGCACCAACCACCACACGGCTCCGGCGGCCAGCAAGCCCGCTATGGCCAGCAGCAGCAGAAGCCGATGCAACCCACGCAGGTTGACTGAAGCACCACCGGAACGCCGGGACATAGCGGTGAACGTTGCGGGCGGAACTCCCCTCGCGCAAGGGACATACGAGTCACAAAGCATCCCTGGGCCTGAGGCAGCAGCGCGGACGGCTCGTCCGCTCGAATCAAGTGGAAGGCCAAATTGAAAGCTCCAAAAACCCAAGGTCCAAGCTCCAAAGAAGCTCCAAAGAAGCTCCAAGATCCCGGTTCCCGCTGAACCGCTGCAAGCTCGGTGTGGGGGATAACTCCGCGTTGGGGACAGAGCTTGGGTGGTGAAGCTTCTCGCAGGCGGGCGAGCCACCCGCGCCGCCGGTCTCCTGAAAAAATCTGAAACCCAGCCGAACTGTTTCCCCCTTCCCGACGTTCCACCGGTGTCAACGCATGACCTGGCCGTTTTCCCTCACCGATGAGCAGGCGATGTGGCGCGTACAAACCGCCGATGATCACGCCGCCTTCGCCCGACTCGTGGAGCGTTGGGAGGGACCGATTCAACGGCTTTGTGCCCGGATGACCGGCGACCTTCATCGGGCCGAGGATCTCGCCCAGGAGGCGTTCACCCGGGTGTTTTCGCGGCGACGCGACTTTGAGCCTTCGGGCCGCTTCTCCACCTGGCTCTGGCGCATTGCCATCAATCTGTGTCATGACGAACTCCGTCGTCGCCAGCGCCGCCCAGAGTGGTCGCTGGACGCCATGGAGGATTCAGGCGGACCGGGCGGCGCCGATTCCCTGCCCGATAACGCGCCGTCCCCTGCTGAACTCACCGAACGGCTGGAGCAGGCGGAACTGGTCCGGCGTGCTCTGCTGCGCCTGCCGGAAACGCAACGCACGGTGGTCGTCCTGCGGCATTATGAGGGACTCAAGTTTACCGAGATCGCCGAGGTATTGGGCATTCCCGAAGGCACCGTGAAGTCACGCATGTTCGACGCGCTCGAACGGCTGGCCGTCCTCTTGGGGTCCCATCGTCACGACTGAACCCATTTTCACCCACCTCAACTCCCCGATTCCATGAACCATCCCGCTCCGGAAACCTGGATTTCCTACGTCTATGACGAACTCGACGGATCGGCTGTGGCCGACGCCGAGGCGCATCTAAGGGTCTGTCCCCACTGCCAACAGGCGGTGGAGCGCCTGCGGTCCACCTTGGTCTTGCTCGACCAGGACAAGGCGTCGCTGATGTTGCCGCGGCGAGGGACCACCAACCGGGCTTGGCGACCCGTGGTGCGGTGGGCTCTGGCCGCGTCGGTGGTGTTGGCAGTCGGATTCCTGGCGGGACGGGCCTCGGGTCCCAGCCGTTGGGAGATCCAGCGGGAGGTGGCGGCCGTCCGGCAGGAATTGCAGGCGCAATTCCGGAAAGAATTGCAGGCCATGGCGACCGTCACCCTTACCGCGTCCGCCGAGGAAAACCGCCGGTTGCTGGGCGAGTTCGCCGGGGACCTCGAGGCGGGACGGGCGGCCGATCAACGGGACCTGCTGGCAGCGCTCGACACCCTCGACCAGCGGCGCGCGCTCGACTCGGAAGCCCTCCGCTCCGGCCTCATCATCCTGGCCCGACGCACCGGGACCGTGTTTCAACAGACGGAATCGCAACTCAACTTCCTTGCCTCCTATCTTCCGGCCGAAACCGGCCGGGAGCCTCTGAACCATCCCCTCGAAAAACAGCCATGAAATCACATTCCCTAATGGCCGGAACACCCTGGTGCTTCCTGGTTCTTGCCTCACTTGCTCTCGCCCCCTCGCTTCGGGCGCAGACCGTGCCGTTACCTCCCCGGCCCGTGATCGAACCCGCTGCCCCCCTATCCGCGCTCGCGCCGGGCACACCCGCCGCGCCGCCCGCGCCGTCCGCCGTGAAACCACCTCCCGTACCGGACGGTGGCGGCAGCCCTTGGCAGACGAAAACCCGGGGCTCCCCAGACGACGTGGGCCGAGTGGCGCGCGATCTCGAACTCCTTCGCGAACTCAAAGGCCCCGCCTTTGGTTATAGCGGACCCCAAGCCCGCCGGCTGCTGGTCATTCCCGGTGCCAACGTCGCCGATGATACCATTGCCGCCCTGCAGGAAGACCTGACGATCATGGCCACCATTCTCGACCGGACCGTCCACCTGAACCAAGAGCCGTGGCCGGACCGATTGCTGGGGGGCGTCAAGTTGAGGCCCTGGCGGTACGACACGGGCCGTGAACTCGAGGCTATTCTGATCGACGGATACGGCGCGATTTTCCTGCTGGAGGTTGACTTTCCGCTGATCGATACCCCGACCCCGGAAGCAAAGCCGGCGGGCTCCAAGACCTCCCACGACACCACGTGGGAGAAAACACGGCGGGAAATCCTGGGCCAGCCCGGCGGGGATCCGGAAACGCTTCAACCGCAGTCGGTTTATGACGCCTCCCGGGTGAACGAACTGGAACAGCGCCTGAAAGAAGCGTTGCGCCATGCCGGCAATCTGCGCGGTCTGACTCCTGAGGATTGGATCATCGTCCAGGTCACCGGACGGGCACCGACGCAGCAAGTCTTCCAGGAAGCCATCGGCGCCGACAGCTATCGAACAGGTTACGTCAAGCTGGCCGACTCCGTGATGACCCTCCGGGTACGGAAGTCCGCCGTGGACAACTTCGCCGCGGACCGGATGAAACTCGATGACTTTGTCCGCGACGTGAAGGTCAGCCGACGGCTGGAGAAGCCAGCGGCGTCCCGCCCATAGCGGACGGGTGCATAGTAGCATAGGTATGCACGGCGTGGCGGGATCAGCGCGGCTCGTTCATCAACCACATCGCCACGCCAATGAGAGCGGCAAAGACGGCTCCGGCAATGATGGCAGCCACCAGTTGCTGGCGCCGCTTGCGCCGGTTGCTCCGGCCTTGGCCGGGTAGGAGATAATAGCGGTGCTCCTCAGGATTGCGCTTCTTGCCAAACCACATGATGTCCACGGTGAACTGGACGGAGGTTATGACGAACACCGGTCCGGGAGGCAATCTTTGGTCCTGGGCTCCCAAGCTGCGCCATCGGTCTGCCGCCCGGATAATTCGGGCGAAATGGGCTGCCGAGCCGCGGTAAATCTCGTCTCGAATGCCCCCTCAATTTCGTCCCAAACAAAACCCGCCATCTCCAAGGCAGATCGCTCCGCGGCGTCCAGGTTGTGGACATGCCCGTTTCGATGTCGCGCTGGTCGCGAGCCGTTGGTCGCTCGTCGGCGTTTACCCTCATTGAACTGCTGGTGGTCATTGCCATCATTGCCATTCTGGCCGGAATGCTTCTGCCGGCGCTGGGAAAGGCGAAGCAACGCGCCCACGGCGTCCACTGCATGAACAACGCCCGCCAACTGGGCCTGGGTTGGACCCTGTACGCTGGGGACCACCAGGACATCGTGCTGGGCCCCGTCGGCGACAGCCGGACCCCCTCCTGGATGGAGGGCAACTGGGCCCCAGACGGAGTGCCGGTCGGCATTACCAACCGGACCATCACCAACAGCCCGACCTACCGGTACATTGGCTCCCTCGCGTCCTTCCGCTGCGCCGCCGACAACAGCAAGTTGCGGCACGGCGGCCGCCTGGCGCCTCGGGTCATCAGCTACGCGGCCAACGCCATGATGGGGCCTCCCAGCGGCTGGGCCTCCGGCCAGGGTGTCCGCTACCAAAGCGTTCGGAAGCTCAGCGACTTCACCACGCGCGGGGCGAGCGATGTCTATGTCCTGCTGGACGAGCACGAGAACAGCATCAACGACGCGCACTACTTTCCCTTCGACAACCTCAACAACTATACCCGGCAGCCGTGGCTGGACGCCGTCTCGGGACGGCACGGCAATGCCGCCGGCTTCATGTTCGCTGACAGTCACGGGGAGATTAAGAAGTTCCGCACACCGGGATTGTCCCGGGTCCAACGCGCTGGGGACGGATCTACTCCGCGGCCGGTGTTGACCTTCATCGGCCCCTCCGAACTGGCGGACTTTCAGTGGATTACCAACCGGTTGGCACCTCCCAAGCAGTAGCCCGCCTGATCGTCCCAAGCATCCGCAACGGATCGAGCCTGTCCCCTGGTTTGTGACGACCCGCCTCCACCGTAAAACTTAGACTAGAATCGGATATCTTTTGTCCAAGCCTCGTCTGAGGTGCTCCACTAAAAATAAGCTCAATTCAACGACTCTTTGGTCCTGGCCACTCTCATTGTCACCATTGCACTCAATCCTTATGTCCTTGTTTCCTTCGTTTCTCAAACGGGGCCGTCGCCCGGCGTCGTTGGTCGCATTGCTCCTGGCCGTCACCGCGGTCCACGCCGCCTCTCCGCCCCTGGTCAACCTCCGCTTCGAAGATGAACCCGGTTTCACGGCGGCCAATTCCGGAACCCTGGCCGGTCAGGCCGACTTGGTGGTGACGGAGGACTGGCCGGTGTTTTCCACCTCCGTGCCCACCGGCCCCTTCACTCCATCCGACAACCAGGGCTCACTCGATTTCGGCAGCATCGCGGCCGGGCAAGGAGGCCGCGCGCTGGATCTCATCGCCGGTGACGGCACGCTGGGCTTCTTCAACGCTTTCACCATCGCCGGTTGGGTCAATGCCCGGGACTTGCGCGAAGGCGGGGGCGGCAATCGCCTGGCCTTCGCCTTGTCCGAACCCAACGGCTCCGGATTTGACCTCGTTCAACTGAGCAATGGCGCCCTGCGGATCGGCATCAACCAGTGGCCGGATGGGGCCAACGGCGGCGGGCCCAGCAGTTCGCCCGGGAAAATCACCGCCGATCCGGAAGTCGGGTCCAACAACTGGGTTTTTGTCGCGGTCACTTACGATCCAACCCTGGCCACGGGACAGCTTAAGTATTATTTCGGACGTTCCGATGCCTTGGTGCAACTGGACTCCGCCCATACGTATCTGGGGGGCGTGGATAACGGCGGGTCGATCGATTTCACCGGACCGCTCACGCTCGGCAACTTCGGAGTCGTGGTCGGAGCCCGGGGCGAAACCGGACCCGACGGCGGCAGCCGGGTGTTCCGCGGCTTGATGGATGAATGGCGGATCTACGATACCGCCCTCGGGCTCGAGGATCTCCAGGGCGCCCAGTTGAACGGGCAGGCACCGCCCGTGGCCGTGGCCATCAGCACCCCCCCGGCGTCACAGACCGTCTTTGTCGGAGAGAATGCCACCTTCCAGGTGGAAGTGACCGGTTCGGCTCCTTACACCTTTCAATGGTGGCGCGGAGACGAACCGATCGGGGGCGCCACCGAGCAGACTTATACCCTCGTAGGCGTCACCGCGGCCGATCACGGAGCGGAATTCAGCGTCCGCGCCACCAACTCGGTCGGCAACGCCGCCAGTAGTCCGGCGCAACTGATCGTCCTCAGCGACACGGGTCCCCGGGCGGCGTTCTCCTTTTCCGAGGCTGCCGGCAACTCGATCACGAACAACGGATCCCTCGGCGGCCGAGGAGGGCTGGTGGAGCGGAACGGAGCACCGGAATTTTCTGCCAAGGTGCCGACCGGCCCGTTTGCTCCGACGGAAAATACGGCCTCTATCGACTTCGGTTCGATTGCCGACGGCCAAGGCGGCCAGGCCATCGATCTGGCCCAAGCCTTGAAGCCCGACCTCGGTTCGTTGGAATCCTTCACCGTCACCGGCTGGCTGAATGCCCGCGACTTGACCGAGGGCTGGGGAGGCAACCGCATCGCCTTCGCCCTCGCCACGCCCAATGGCGCGGGCTTCGACCTCGTCCAAACCGCCAGTGGAGCCCTCCGCATCGGGGTCAATCAGTGGCCGGATGGAGCCAACGGCGGCGGGCCCTTCAGCACCGAGGGAAGGATCACGGCGGACCCGGACACCGGCGAGGTGAACTGGGTCTTCTTCGCCGTTACTTATGATTCCACGATCGACTTCGGAAACATCAACTACTACTTCGGTTCGCCCACTACCGCCGCCGAACTGGACGTCACCGCCGACTACCCTCAAAGCGTCCTGTCGGCCACCGGCCCCCTGACGCTCGGTAATTTCAGCACGGTCGTTAGCGCCCGCAATGAGACCGGGCCGGCGGGAGGAAGCCGGGTTTTCCGCGGGCTCATGGATGAAGTCAAAGTCTTCGCCCGGGCTCTCAGCTTGGACGAGATTCGCGCGGCCCAGACGGCGGCCGCCATTGGCGTGCCGCCCGAACCGATCACCATTCTGCGTCATCCGGCGGACCTCACGGTTTTCGCGGGCCAGACCGCGGCCTTCGACCTCGAACTCAGCGGCACGGGTCCCATCAGCTATCAGTGGCTCCGCAATGGCGCCCCCGTTGACGGGGCCACCGGCTCGTCATACACGCTCGCCGACTCTGCCGTCAGCGATGACCAGGCGCTATTCAGCGTAGCGGTCACTAATACCCTGGGAGGCACCGTCAGTACCGCGGCCCGGCTGACCGTGCTGCCGGAAGACCATCGCAAGGTGTACCTGCCGTTCGCGGAAGGCAGCGGCACGACTTCCGCCAATCAGGGCAACCTCCGGGGTGGCGTCACCCTGGCGGTCACTGCCGCGGGGGTGCCGGCCTTCTCGTCCAATGTGCCCACCGGACCCTTTGCCCCCACCGGTAACACGTCGTCACTGGACCTGGGAAGCATCGAGGAAGGTCAAGGCGGCCAGGCTGCCGATCTGGTCACCGATTTCTATGGAGGATCGTTAGGGCAATTGTCGGCCTTCACCATTGCCGGCTGGGTCAATGCCCGCAGCTTGCAGGAAGGCCCGGGCGGCAACCGCATCGCCTTCGCTCTGGCCACCCCGGGTGGGCCGGGCTTCGACCTGGTGCTGGTGGGCGACGGTTCTCTGCGCCTCGGGATCAATCAATGGCCCGACGCTGCCGGAGGCGGGCCCTTCAGTTCGTGGGGCCGAATCACCGAGGATCCGGAGGCCAGCCCGGCCAACTGGGTCTTCTTTGCCGCCACTTACGATTCATCCCTCGAAGCCGGACACCTGACCTATTATTTCGGAACGGCCGAGGTCGAAGCGAACATCGACGTGACGTCCGACTACCCGCGCGGGCCGATCACCACCTCCGGGCGACTTACGGTCGGCAACTTCGGTTCCGTGGTCGGAGCGCGGGGTGATCTTGGCGCGAGCAGCCGCGTCTTCCGGGGCTTGGTGGATGAACTCTGGCTATTGAACGAAGCGATCGGACTCGACGCGGTTCGCGAGCTGCAAAAAGCCGCCGCCCCGGAGGTCCCTCCCACTTTGACCGCACAACTCGACGGGGACGAACTTCTGCTCGCCTGGCCGGATGGGGGCACGCCCTTCGTGCTCCAGAGCCGCACGGCGCTAAACTCTGGTTCCTGGGAGGATCCAGGAGTGGACATCATCACTGAGGGCGGCCAAAAAACCGCTCGAGTCCCAGTACAGGGAACCTCGCAATACTTCCGGCTCAACGCGCCGTAACATCGAACCCGCCCCATCGACCCTGGCGCCGGCAGGGTCCGGGAAACATCGATAGCCACGTCCTTGGGGCGTGGCTGTTGATGCGGTTGGCTCGTCCGCTGTTGCCTTGTCGTCATATTTCCGGTAATTCTGACGACATGCCTACACACCCTGCTTACCTCCGGCGCCTGCACCCCCCGGCGCAGAGCTTTTTCCTGTTCGGCATGCGGGGGGTGGGCAAGAGCACCTGGGCACGGCAGGTTTTCCCGGACGCTCCTCGATTCGATCTTCTGGACGAGGGCTTGTTTCAAAATTACCTGCGCGACCCTGCCCTTTTCGGTCGGGAGTTGCGGCGAATTCCACCGGGACAAACAGTCGTGGTGGACGAAGTGCAGCGGCTGCCGTCGCTGCTGAACGAAGTTCACCGGTTTATCGAGAGCCACCAGATGCGTTTTGTCCTGCTGGGATCGAGTGCCCGCAAGCTAAAGCAGGTGGGAACGAACTTGCTGGCAGGCCGAGCGTTACGGCGGGTCATGTTTCCGCTGTTGCCACAGGAACTCGGACCCGACTTCGATTTGATGGAGGTGTTACGCTTCGGCAGCCTGCCCGTGATCTGGCAGTCGTCCGCCCGAGCGGAAAGTCTCGAGGCTTATGTGCAGTTATATCTGAAGGAGGAGATCCAGGCGGAGGCCTTGGTGCGGAATCTGCCGGGATTCGCGCGTTTCCTGCCGGTCGCGGCTCTGTTTCACGGGCAAGTACTTAGCGTCGCCGGATTGGCCCGCGATGCCGGGGTAGCGCGGACCACGGTCGCCGGCTATCTGGAGATCCTTGCCGACACTTATCTCGCCTGGCTGCTGCCGGCTTATGAAGGCCGATTGCGGGTCAAAGAGCGAAGGCACCCCAAGCTCTATTGGGTGGATCCCGGCGTGGTGCGGGCGGTGAAACGGGAGTTTCATCCTCCCGGCGAGGCGGAGCGAGGTGCCTTGCTGGAAGGCTGGATCGGGACCTTGTTGAGGGCTTATGGCGAATCCGGAAGCGACCTGGGGCTGCGGCATGACAGCTTGTTCCACTGGGCGCCGGTCGAAGGCGGCACCGAAGTGGATTTCCTGATCCAACGCGGTCAGGACTTCACGGCGGTCGAAGTCAAAGCCAAGGAGAGGCTTACTTCATCCGATTTCAAAGGACTGAAAGCCATTGCTGGACTGAAAGGAATCCAGCGCCGGCTGGTGGTCTTCCTAGGCGAGCGCCCCTTTCGCACCGAGGAGGGCATCGAGGTGATGCCGGTCCGCAGCTTTCTCGAAGAATTGGAAGGGAAAACCCTTTGAAGGCAACCTGGATTAAGCTCTCACGGTTCCCACACGACTGAGAGTCGGTAATAGCGGGCAGTGGCTGGGGTGGAATCGATCACGGTTTCCACGCGGCTCTCCGCACCCGCCGGGATCAGCGTCAAGGTTTCCCAAGACCCTTCATTGAGGGCATTCTTGAACTGGACCAGGTAACCCCGCTGAGCCGCGGCGATGAACCGAAGCGTTATAGTCTCGGCCACCGTGATTTCCTCGAGTGCCAACCGACTCTCCGCATCCAGCGGATCGGTTCCGGCGAGATACTCTTCCAGATTAGTCATTCCGTCTTGATCGGAGTCCAGGCTGGCATCCGAAGGATCGTTGGGATTCAAACCATAATTCTGTTCCCAAAAGTCGGGCAGTCCGTCGCCATCGGAGTCGCTCAGCGTCAACGGGCGGCCTGGGCTGGGTGACGCGCCGACCCAGTTGGCCGGGTCATTTCCATACGCGGTGAGTTGCCGCCGGTGGAGCGCGTGGCCCGCTCCATCGGCGGAGGCCGGCCAGGGCGGGAGACTCGAGTAATGAGCCTGATCCACCAGGATGTAAGAAACGCTCGCGGGTTCGCCGGCAACATCCGGTTTCGATAGCGCAACCGTCTCCCCGGCATTGTTCAAATTCCCGTCGAACGGACCGAAGAGGACGGTGTCGGAAGGAACCTCATATTTGGCGCGGAAAGCGGCCGATTGTTCCGGCTGCCGGGACGGATCGAAACTCACGACGAGCAGGCTGGCGCCGGAAGGCAACGAGGTGTCGGAAGGAAAGTCAAAACGGACGCCGCTCTCCAGACGCCAGCCATCCAGCGGAACGGGAGCCGGACTCAAGTTGTATAACTCGACATATTCATCCTCGGTATTGTTCCAGTAAGCCCCATTGGCAAACACGGGTTCCGGATGATACATGATTTCGCTGAGGACCACCGGACCGACCCGGGGCCCGGCATTGGGGCCGCCGAGCGTGTCGGCGCTTTGCGCTACGAACTGTTCTTCACCCGTGGTGGTAATATGGCGACCAAAGGTGACCGCCGAGTCCGCCGCCCCGAATTCGAAGCCATGAGCGTACCCGGTCAATTCTCCGGCGACATTGGCGGAAAAGACGAAGACCTCCTCCCCTTGGGCGCTCAGCGCAAAAGGGACGTCCGGATTGTTGCTGCTGAACTCGTCCTCGGTGAAGACGAGAAACCCGCCCGGCGGAATGATCGTTCCCTCCGGGATGCGGAACTTTTGGGGAACATTGAGGTTGTCGGTCAGAAACCAGCCACCCACCGCCGCCGCACTATCGGAAGCGTTGTAGAGCTCGATCGCATCCAGCGCAGGCGCCGTGGGACGGCTGAGCACCTCATTGACGCGGACCCGCGGAAAAATAGGCGCCTCGGGATCGTCCCGGCCTGGCGTACCCAATAAGACACTGCCCGGACGCCAGCTTGATCGGAATTCCCAGGTGTCCAGCGAGGCGGTTTCATCGACGATGGCCAGCGAAAAACCCAACCCATCGGCGCTGGGATACCAAGCGCCACCATAAGCGAAGTCATGTACCGGTTCACCCAAGGGTCCAGTCAAGGTCAGGCGTTCACCGAGATTGTCGAGGAGCCCTTCATATTCGCCGGCCACGAGCACCTCGGAACCGTAGCGGGACTCGAAGGCGGCCCGATTGCGAACGACCACCACGCGCTGGGCGGGCGTCAGCGTCAGGCTGGGAAACACGAACTGGATGCCGCGGGTAAACGCAAACCGGTTCAACGGAAGCGGCTCGGAACTGATATTTTTCAATTCGATATACTCGAAATCCGGCGCTCCATACGGACTGTCTGGGGGCGGAGGGGGCGGATTATACATGATCTCGGTCACGCGCAAGGCCGGGATATCCGTTCGCAGGGCGAGCAAAGCCGGACCGCTCCAGGTGTTGTTCCAGGCCCCGTTCCGGCGGGCGCGCGCGAACACATGGACATTCTCGGCGACCGTCAGCGGACTTCCATAAGTCAACGCTCCCGGCGCCACCCCGCCCCCTGGAGCGCGTGGATCCGATCCGTCCAGGGTGTAATAAATTGTGGCGCCGGGAGGGCCGCTGATCTCGACGATGGACTCGTTGGTAATCGGCCCTCCGGAATGACTGAATTGAGGCGGTCTGGTAAACTGGTTGTCGATCCACTGGTACCGGCCGGAGACCCATCGCTTCAATTCGTTGATGATGCCCGCGTACGTCGTGGGAGTGACGTAATCGACATGCCATCCCCCGGCCCGTCCGTTCGGATTGGGCCAGACATAGGAACCGAGGCGTGGGAATCGGGAAAAGTCCCGGACCGCAGGCTCATCGAGCTGGGCGGCCAGTTCATCGATCCGATTCAGCAGGCGTTCGGAGGAAAAGACGTTGGTGCGCAGCACACTCCAACGGTCGGCGATCTTTTGGAGGAACTCCGGATCACCGGCGGAGCCGCTGGAACTGGTGCTGCCGGTGATGAGCCGGCGCAGCCAGATATGATCATTCTCACTCAACTGGGAATAATACCAGCCATTGGTCCGGCCACCCTCGAAATAATCCGCGTTACCGAAAGCGAGATTCCAATCCCAAATGGGCTCCATTTTGATCTTGCCACCGCGGTCCTTGTGCATGTAGTTGCTAAGCCGGTACCCATCGATTTGCTTGGTAAACTCGACGATCCAGTGCTGATCGACCAGCGAATCCACGTCCAGATAATGGCTATAGTGGTTGGTGCCGGTGGCCGTACGCCAGTTGGGCGCGTAAAGGGATTGCTCCATCCGGTTGAGATGATTCCTAAGCCAGGTAATCTGCGGTGAGGTGATGTAGCGGGGCTTCGGTTCGTGGATCTTGAGGAACTGGCCGCTAAAACTGCCGCCACCGCTGGTGCCGAAGTTCAGATCCCCGGTGCTATCCTTATCCTTTTTCCAGATATAACCGCCGGTGATTTCCGGCTCGCTCACGTGCTCCGGAGTCAGGCGGGAAATGTTCACCCGGTCCGAACCGCGCTCGATGTTTTCGAGCAACACCATCACGCCATAGTAATCGCGCGGATACGTCAGCTTGCCCCCGCTGGTGCTCACAAAGACCTCGACCAGCCGGCGTCGCATCGAGTAATGGCCCATCTCTTCAAACAGCTCCAGCGCCAGGAAGTCGTTCATGAGGCACTTGTCGCTATAGGGGTTGCGCAATTTCCAATCGCCATCCGCGGGCATGCCCAGCAGGGGGATGCTCCGGTCATTTCTCAATTCATCCTGAATCTCGATCCGGTGCGGACGCTTCGAGAAACCGGCCGAGGTCTGCCCGAAGATCTCGAACTCCGCCAGGCCCTGGAAATCCGGTGCGCCTTGCAGGGAACTGCGCCCGTGGAACGTATCGATCGCGACGAAGACTCCCGGCTGCCGAGGTAGTCCGGGGGGAACCTCCTGGGGGATGGATCGCCCGGGAGTGCTGAGGATGAGCAGCGGCAAACTCGAGGTGAAATTGCGCGCGCTGGCGTCCAGCATGACAAAGGTCCGCGACACCACTGGGCTGGGAAACAGAGTCGGATCCGAAGAAAACGCCCGGACTTTGATCATCATGTTCGTCGAGAAAGTGATCGGGCCGGTATAAAGCGGAGACGTGGGGGTGGGAATGCTGCCGTCGAACGTCCGCCTCACCGTAGTGCCCGGTGCCGCGGTCAGAGTCAGGGTCAGGGTATTGTTGGTGTAAACGCCGCTCTCCAACGAGAAAGCCGGTTCGGCGGCGAACCCCGCGCCGCTTAGGGTGTTCGGGCCTCCCGGTGTCGGCGTTAGATAATAACCGGTCCGCGTCGGATCGGCCCGGTCCCGGCCATAAGAGATGTCCGGCTGTTGGGGAGGGTAGGTCGGTTCGAACGCCGACATGACATTGCCCTCCGCATCCAGCAGCGCGAGGTAGTCGCCGTCGGAGCCGAGGCGAAAGTTGGTGTGCAGCGGTGCGGATGGATCCCGGCGGTTCTTGTCCGAAGCCCACACGAGCAGGTACTCATTGACCCCGAGGCGAACGTCCGGGAACTGCCACGACGTGGGATTCGCTGGGTCATCCGTGAGATACCAACCCTCCAAGCTGACTTCCAGCGGGCCCAGGTTGTGAATCTCGATCCAGTCGGAACGGGTGCCGTCCTCGTCGCGAATACCATTGTCATTGACGGCCAGGAATTCCGAGATGACCACGTTGGGACGATCCCCCGCCTCGGGATCCACGGTGTAGTTCCAGCTTCCCCCGACAAACGGATTGGTTCCGGGACTGTCATCCGTGATTCCATGATCGGCGGCCCAGGTCACCTCGACTAAGCCCGGCTCCACCGCCGGGAACGTGAAACCATACTCCCGATTGGAGATCATAGTAAACCCGGTGGCGGGTTGCCCGTTGAGGAGCAGATCGGCGGCCTCAATCCCCGTGACGCCCTCGTCGAAAATCACCCGGATGAAGTCCAGGCTCAACACGACCGTGCCCGGGGACGGCTGAACCTCCAGCAGGTTCGGGGAGTCCTCGTCAATCAACCCCACCAGCTCCAGATCGAACCCCAGATCCGAACTGGTGGCATTGGCCTGCTTTACCTCGACGGCGAGGACGTTCAGGCCATTGGCCAAGGCGGCGGCCGGAGCCGTGTAAACGAAATAGGTGGACTCATTGGCGCCATCCACGATCTGGGTGGCAAACTGATTATGATCCGACGGAATCGCCACGCCGTCGGCGACCAGCAGCGTACCATTCAAATAGACCGCCGCGCCATCATCCCGGAGCAGACGCAAGATCAAACCCTCATAAGCTGCGGCTGATGAAACTGAGAAGGTGCGCCGGAAATAGATCGTCGGATACCGCCCGCCGCTGGGCCCCATGCCGATCGACGTGACGATGTGCGAATCTCCCGCACCCAGCGGAGCGCTCCCCGAACTCCAGTCGTTGTCATTGTAACCGGCCTGGCGCCAGGTGGAGCCCAGATTGACATTCGAATTGTGATACCGCCACTCCGCGCCGCTGGGCACCAGGATCGCTTGCGCTGTCGCCGCCACACCGATACCCGCCATCAGCCCTAACCAGCACCCGAGCCGGAACAGGGATCCAATAATCCATCTGCCCGAAATATGCGAAAGTCCACTGCAGGATGAAACCGGTTTCACGTGCGTGAACATGCCAGCATTGACCTCCGGTTCAAGCAGACTCGCCATTCCTTCCGAAACGGCGTGGCCCTTCGCGTGAGCCGGGGGGAGTCAAAACCTCCGGCAGAGCCGGTGGCTTGAGCCAGGGGAACCGCTCAAACTAAATTAGTGTTCGTGAGCTGCTTGAAGCGAAATGGACCCAGTTGATACATACCGAAGGCATCCCTGCCCCAGAGCAAATCCACACGCATCAGTTCAGGCCACCAGCGCAGGATTGCCGAGCGCTTCCAGCCGTGACAACCCGTCTCCAAATCAGTTAAACTTGTTTTTCTTGTATGCCCCCATCTCCGGCGCATCCGGATTCACTTCGGGACCGAAGTAACGGAGGGTGACGAGCGGTTCGGTCTCGCTGGTGTTCTCGAAGGTCACGCCCGCTTTCGCGCCGTCCTCGGTGCAGAAGTATTCGTCTTCGGTCAGCTCATGAAAGCGGATGAGCTTCGGGCTGTTGAGCGGCTGGCCGTTGAGGGTGCCTTTGCCCTGCACACAGATCAGGCCGTAGGCGCCCGTGTCCTGGATGGTACATTTTACGCCGGGGTCCACGGTGAGCTCCTTGGCGGTGAAGAGCTGTTCGCCATCGACCTGGCCATAGACGATCCACCGGTCCACGAAGCCTTCACTCCGCGTATCGGCCACGGGCACGGGTTCAAGGTAGTGATGGTCTTTGAAGTTCGGGTCCACGTTCTTGTCCCAATCGAGCTGATTGACGATGAAATCGAGATCCTTGTGTTTGCTCTTGGGCATGTCCTTTACCAGCAGGCTCCAGGGAACATAGCGGCCTTCGACCATACTTTGATACATGCCGAAGACGTCGCTGCCCCATTGCGGCTCGTAAGTGCAAAGGCTGCCGGGTGCGTGGAGGATGCATGGATCGATGAGCCAGCCGGTGCCGGGCTTGAGACGATAGGCCTTCGAGAGATCCAGGATGCCGTTGTCGCCCTTGTTCCAATCTTCGAGGCATTTCCGTACCTGGGCCTTGGTCGTGCCCGGTTCGAAGCCCATGAACGTGTAGGGGAAGTTGTTGCCGACGTTGTTGTGTTGCGGCGGGAAGTAGTAACTCTCGGGCTTGCCTTCCTGGCCGACGAGCTTCGCCTGCTTGGCTGACTGATGCATGTGGTGGGGAATCGGCCCCATGTTATCGAAGAACTTCGAATACACCGGCCAGCGTCGGTATTTTTTCCAGATCGTTTTACCGACCAGGGTTGCGCCGCAGTCGGCCACGGCCTGACGCAGGGTAAAGCGCTCCTTGCCGACGACGACGTAGCTCAAGCCTTCATCGGGAACGCGGCCTTCGTTGGCGGCTTCGGTGGTCGAAGCGAACCAGCGTTCATCGATGCCGCCGCGATTCGCGCCGTAAGCGTAGGTGTCATCGGGATGGAGCTTGAGGCGCAGGCCGGGCTGGAGGAACGACCGTGGCACCCAGGCGGGGGCGAGACGGAGAAGTCCTCCGGTTCGAGTGAGTTCTGCGGCCACCTTGGCGGCGGTGTTTCCCTTGATGGTTTTGAGCTGTTTGACAGTGGTCATGATAAAAAATGGAACGTTCTGGCGTACGCGAAGCGTAGCGAGGGCGACGCGGCAGGTGCCATGGGAAAAGCAGGAACCCGGGACACGGTCTTCCTAGGGATGGCCGTGTGGCGTCGGTTGTCCTCAGCCGATACATGGGGTCTCAGAAGGACCTTCGGTCAGGGAATTCCGCGGTCCGGGTTCCAGTGGACCGCACTCTTGAGGGAGACTTCACCGTTATCGCTCCCACCGGCCGAGCGTTCCTGACCACTTCGGCTCCATACGGTGAAACGGGCAGAGGCTTGCGGTCCTCGGGGTAGTCGAGCGGACGAGCCGTCCGCGCTCCCGAAAACGGGACCGTCCTTGGAAACTTCACCGTTATCGTTCCCACCGGCCGAGCGTTCCTGGCCGCCCCGACTCCCACCGTGAAACGGGCGGAAGCTCGCGGGCCCCGGGGTAATCGAGCGGACGAGCCGTCCGCGCTCCTCAGCGGACTACCGTTAGTGTCCCGTCCCTTGTCATCCGTACGACCTGGGCTCCGACGGGAACCACCGCCCGATGCAACTGGCCGCCTGGCCAGCGGACTTCGAGTGCCGTGGCCGGTTCGGGTTGGGCCAGCACCGGAGCGAGGCTGTCCACGCTCCAGTAACCCGCCCCGAGCCGCAGTTCCCGCCAGGGCCCTGGGCGGTCGCCGAATACCAACCGCACGGAAGATCCCACCGCGGCGGTGGGGGAGGCACCACCCGCCAGGATAACCTGAAGTCCAGGCTGGGCGCGTTCGTTACGAAAAAGCCGGGTGGCGCCGGCATTTTGGGTTACGACCAGGTCCGGCCGGCCATCGCCATCGAAGTCGGCAATGGCCGCGGCCCGTTGCTCTCCGTAAATGGCAATGCCACTGAGTTGTTCCACCGAGAATCCTCCCCGGCCGTCTCCCAGCAGCCACAGACCGCGGCCTGCATCCTGACGAGCCGTCAAGGGATCGGTGGCGAACCAGTTCTGCGCGAGAAAGAGGTCCTCGGCGCCATCGCCGTCGGCATCGGCAACGGCGAGTCCGAACACCGGTGAAAGCTGGGCCCAGTCGGGCAATGCCCGCGCTTCCCAATGATCGCCACGGTTCAGAAACAGCGTCGAGGCAAGCCAGGTCAGTTCCAGCCGCCGGGTCTCCGCAATTCGCGGTCCGAAGATTCCGTCAATCGTGGCCTGGCCAAAAGCGGCGTAGGTGGGCACCTGGGTTCGCAACCAGGGAAACGAGCGCGACCACATCGGCAATTCGCGCGCCGGCCCGTCACCGGCCGGACCAGGCACCGCCTCGATCACCTCGACCGGTCCTCCTTCTTCCAGAACGCCATAGAGCAGACGTCGGAGGACAGTTCCCCCGGCGTCGTGCCCAGTGAGAGATGGCCGTTCATCGGGAGGCAAACTCGAGGTTAAGGGGTTATTCAAACCCCAGTTTCCCGCCACCAGGTCGAGGCGGCCGTCTCCATCGAAATCACCCGCGGTCACGCTGTTCCAAAGTCCCAAAAGCCGGCCGAGTGGCACCCGCTGCTGGCCGATCTGCACCAGGGGTTCGAATTCGACGAGCACTCCAGTTTCGTTGCGCAGCAGACGCAGCGGACCCCAGTCCCCGGCTACCACCAAATCTGGATCCCCGTCGCCGTCGAAGTCGGTGAAGCACGCTCCACTGACTCGTCCGAGATTCTCGAACCGGGCGGCGATGGTCAGACGCCCGGCGTCACTGCGCAGCAGCAGCGAGGGCGCCGGCTCGGGCCAGCGCCCCGGGCGCGTGCGTCCGCCAATGAAAATCTCGAGTTCTCCATCTCCATCGACATCGGCCGCGGCCAGTGGACCCACGCTGAAATCAATCCCCAACACCGCCTCTCCACTCCGTTGCGAAGCCCGGTCGTAGAGCCGCAGAGCGCCGCCATTGGTCAGACCGTCTTCCCAGTTGCTGGAACCAGCCAGCAGCATGGGTCCGATGGGCAGAAGGGTGGTCAGGTCGCGGTTGACCGGTCGGTTGAACATTGCGTCGTCACTCCGGCGAAAACCGCCATGCCCATCATTGAGAAACACCGCCACCATTCCGGAACGTCCAGCCCCCACCACCAGATCCGGAAAACCATCGTCGTTGAAGTCGGTCCAGGCGACCCCAGGGCCGAGTTGGCTCAGCTTGTTCGGGAGCAACGGCTGGCGGACAAAGTCGTCGAAATCTTCGTCCTGGTGCGTGTGGTCCAAACGCGAGGAAACGTCCACAAACCGCAGGCGCGCGGACGGCGCCGGAGCGGCTGGGACCACGGCCTGGGTTTCGGTCGGCTCCCATACCTCCACCAGGGAATTCGCAGGAATATCGGCGAGGGTCTGAATTCGGCCGGAGGGCCACCGCACTTCGATGTCCACCCGCGCCGCGGTACCCGTGGCAAACACCCGGAGCGGCTCGTCACTACTTAGATAACGACTTCCCGCAATGACGTGCTGCGTCTGTTCCTTGGGAAACGGAGCCCTGGCGTCCGCCACCCGGACGCTGATTCTGGCCCCGATTCCCCGGGTGTTCCCTCCGTTTCCCCGCAGACGCACCGCCACTCTCGGGGCATCCGAGTCGTTGCGATAGATTCCCGGGGCGCCCAGCAGGTGGTTGGTCACGACATCGAGATCGCCATCGTTGTCCAAATCGGCCAGCGCCGCCCCCTGGGAGATCCCCACCGTGGCAAACCCCCACTCGCGCGCCATGTCGGTGAACACCGGAACGACCGAAGAAGGACGCGGCCCGTTGGTGCCCGTCAGGCGGGTTCCCGTCAGATTGCGAAACAGGACGTTGGGCGTGGCGAAGATCGGGAAGGTCTGGGTCAACCGGGCCACATCCGCCGGAGTCAGCGTCCGCCCTCCCGCCTGGGCCGCGACAATCCGTTCCGCCCCATCGCTGTCCTGGTAGTCCCGCAACTGGCCGTTGGTGATCAGGATGTCCTCATAACCATCGAGATCGACGTCCAGAAAGATGGGATTCCACGACCAGTCGCTGGCTTCGACCCCGCTGAAAATTGTCGTTTCGGCGAAAGTGGTGTCGCCCCGATTCAACTGCAGCGCGTTTCGCAACAGTTGCACCCGGTCCTCAAATTGTCCGGGCGGTCGAGAAACGGGAGCCAGTCCTTCGAGCTGGCGGGCGCGGTCCTCCCGTTTCCTCCCCAGCATATCCACCATGAAGAGATCCGTGAACCCGTCACGGTTCAGATCCCCGAAATCGACCCCCATCGAGAAGGTGCTGTTGCTCCGCAACGCCGTAGGGGCGATCGCACGGAACTGCACCCGGCCCTTGGTGGAGGCGTTCATCCATAGGCGGTCGGGGGTGTGCAGATCGTTGCAGACGTAGAGATCAGGGCGCCCGTCGCCATCGAGATCGCTCCAGTGGACTGCCAGTCCCCAATCATTCGGGACGAATCGCAGGGGCTGTCCGTCCTCATCCTGGAAGGTGCCATCCGTCCAGCTCACCGGCGTGAACCGGCCGGAACCCTGGTTCAGCCAAAGAACATCCGGCTCGCCAAATTCCAGCACCCGGCCGTCGGATCCGAGTTCAAACCGATTGGTCAGGTCGGGTTCCGAAGTGGAGCGTCCATTGACCGCGATGACCACCGGCCGTCCTTCCACCTGGCGCAGCCGAAACTTCGCTCCCGGCCGATCCATGAAGGTGTCCGGACGAAAGTTGCAGACATACAGATCCAGGTCGCCATCGCCATCGACATCGGCCAGCGCCAGCGAAGTGGCTCCCGTCCGCGAGCGCAATCCGGCCGCCTCGGTGACCTCGTGGAAGCGACCCTTTCCGTCGTTCAACCACAGACGCGTCCCCGAACCCAGGCCGTTGAGCAATAGATCCAAATCCCCGTCCCCATCGACATCGGCCAACGCGGCGCCCGTGCCATCGAATCCGAGTTCCGGCCCCCGCAGTTCTCCGCCGGGAAACGCCTCGTCGGTGATTTCGGCAAACCGCCAGTGGGAGAGATTTCGATAGAGCCGCGGACGGGCGTCGATGCCGACGAGGAACACGTCACACCAGCCGTCGCCATCCACGTCACCCAGCGCCACACCGGAACCGGAGGTCAAGTTGCGGTTGGTCATGACCCGCTCTTCCTGGACGAAGTTGGTAAAAGTAATACCCAGATTCACGGCCGGCAGCTCGGTGAAACCAACCCGACTGGTGAGCGCCGGCTGGATGGGTGCCCGCCGATACCCGGGATGCGACTCCCACTCGAGCGCACCGGCCAGGGGACAGACCCCGGCCAGCGCCAACCACACGGTGAGCACCCCCCTCAGCATCCCTTGGCGAACCGACTTCGTCATCGCACCACCCGTATCGAGCCGTTCCACGACACCTCCAGTTCCTGGACTCCGGGAGGCAGCGGAATGAGGGCGGGCGGTGCCCCCGGCCAACGAACTTCCAGATGAGTGGCCTCCCGATCTCCGGTCAGCACGCGTTGAGGGCTGTCCACACTCAGCCAGCCCGAGCCAGACTGAATCTCTTGGGCAGGTCCACCCCACTCGCCCTTTCGCAATCTCAGACGGGTCCCGATGCCGGTGGGATTTTCGGGCCGACCAGCGAGCCGGACTCGGATCCCCGGTTTTCCGGTCCGGTTGTGAAACAGCCGGGTTGGGCCCGCATTCTGGGTCACGACCAAGTCAGGCCGGCCATCCTGGTCAAAATCTCCCACCGCCGCGGCCCGGGCGTCGCCGGAGACGACCACGCCACTTTCCGGCGCGGACAGCGGCACAAATCCACCCGTCCCGTCGCCGCGCAGCAGCAACCCGACGCCGGCATCCTGGGGCGCTTCGTCCTCCCGCACCGGAAAGAAATTCTGGGCCAGAAAAACATCATGCTGCCCGTCCCCATCAAAGTCCGCCACGGCCATTCCCGCCACGGGGGTGAACTGGGCTTCCACCGGCAGGGTCCGGTATTCGAAGTGGTCGCCCCGGTTCAGAAACACCGCCGAGGCAAACCAGGCGGCTTCCCGCAGGGGCGGTTCGACGGGCCAGCGCAGCGCGGCCAGGACGTCCGCGAGAGCGGCGGCCCCAAACGCGTTCCGATTGGGATACACCTCATGCAATTGGGGAAAGACGGCGAACCACACGTCGGCCCTTCGAAGCGGTAACTCCAAGTCATGGGTCACATACGATTCCACGCATTCGGTCCGCCCCGTGCCGGAAAAATCTCCATAGCGCATCCGGCGGAGGTTTTCTGGCGCCGGTTCGCGGAGATCCTGCGGCGCCCGCGGAACGGGAAACCAGTTCCAACCCCGGTTGCCGGCGACGAAATCCAGTCGGCCGTCGGAATCGAAATCGCCCACGGCCACGGAAGTCCACCAACCGGCCAGCGACGACAACCGCCGGCCTTCGGCCAAGCCCGCGGTCGGACCTTTGATTTCCGGATCCCAGGCAACCAAGGAACCCGCCTCGTTCCGCCGCAGACAGAGTGGGCCCCATTCGAGCGCCACCAGCAGGTCGGCGTCGCCGTCCTCATCCAGGTCGGCCAAGGTGGCCCCGTTGACCAGTCCCAGTTCGGGAAACCGTTGCGCCACCACAAAACGGCCCTCGGCGGTTTTTAATAGGAGCGAACCCGCCGATTCCGGATACCGACCGGCAGTGGCTCGCCCGCCGACAAAGATCTCCAGGTCACCCTCCCCGTCCACGTCGGCCTGAGCGAGAGGACCGACACCGAACGCGTGTCCCAGGAGGCTCTCGCCGGAGACGTTGCGCTCCAGATCGTACAGCCGCAGGACGCCGCCGTTGGTCCGGCCGTCACGGTAGTTGCTGGAGCCGGCGAAGATCGTGCCCCCTCTCGTGAGCAAGGTGGTCAGTTCCCGGGGCACGACTTTCTGTAACGGAGCCTGGGTGAGCCGGCGAAACTCCGAATCAGCCAATTGAAAAACCGCTGGCACACCGCCGGCCCCGGTGCCAATCAGCAATTCATCCACTCCATCGCCATCCAGGTCCGCCCAGGTCGCCCCGGGCGCCGGATAGGCCAGGCTCCAGGGCAGCAGTGGCTGACGATCGAAATCGTTGAACGCCGTTTCCCCGGAAACATGGTTCAGGCGGGCGGAGACGTCTTCCAAGAGCGGAACAGGCGCAGCGGGCGGTATTCCGGAAGATTCGACCGCGTCCGATTCCGCAACCTCGACCAGGGAATTGGGAGGGACGTCGCTGACCCGGGTCCGCTTTCCCGAGGGCCAGGAGACTTCGACCACCAGGTTCAAAGCTGGTCCCGCCGCAAAAACTCGCACCGGATCGTCACTGCTCAGATACCGTCCGCCGCTCATGAGGACCTGCGACTGTTCGGGAACCGGACCTCCAAAGACCCGAATACGGGCACCGATACCCTGAGAATTGGCTCCGGCTCCCCTGGCCCGAACCAGCAGGCGGGGGGCGCCGGCGTCGTTGCGCAGTAACGTCGGCGCGGCGTTCAAATTGTTCTGCACCACGTCGAGGTCGCCATCGCCATCGAGATCCGCCAAGGCCATACCTTGGGTCACGTTCCGCAGGCCGAATCCCCACGTGGTGGTTTCATCGGAGAAGCTCAGGTTGCCCCGGTTCCGAAAGGCGGCATTCGGAGCGTCAAATCGCCGGAACAACTTCCGCAGATCCAACATTTCACGGGGAGAAAGGCGCCGCTGGCTCCGGAGTGCGTCCGCCTGCTGGACGACGTCGGCGTCCATCATGTCCAGCTCATGACCATTGGAAACGAGCAGGTCTTCCCATCCATCGAGATCGACATCCAGAAACACCGGTGTCCACGACCATTCGCTGGCGGCCAAACCGGCCAGCCGGGCGATCTCGGCAAACGTGCCGTCACCGCGTCCGAGAAACAGGGTGTTCTGCAGGAACTGCGGCCGCATCGGCTCAATTCCCGGCTGATGGCGACCCAAAGGCAGGTTGTCCACCTGGACATTCCGCTCCCGATGATCCCGGCTCAGCATGTCGAGGACCACGAAGTCGTCGTACCCATCGCGATTGATGTCAGCGGCATCCGCCCCCATGGCAAAAGCGGAGATATGACGCAGGGCCGGCCTTGAAGCGGCCCGGAACCGCACCGGCCCTCCCGGTTCCGTCTCGTTGAACCAAAGGCGGTCCGGCGATTCGAAGTCGTTGGAAAGGTACAGGTCCGGCCGCCCGTCCCCGTTGAGATCCCGAAACAACACGCTCAATCCCCAGTCATACGGCGCTGCTTCCAACGGCTTTCCCGATTCGTTGAGAAAGGCGCCGCCCGTCCAGCTCACCGGGCTGAACTGTCCGCGTCCGTCATTGAGAAAGAACGCATCCGGTTCGCCTGTCTCTTTCACTCCGGCGGGAGTGACGTAAAAACGCCCCACCAGATCCGGCTCCGAGGTGGAACGCCCGTTGTAGGTGATCACCCGCGGGCCGCTCGCTTCATTCCGGATGACAAACTTTCCCGTGGGATCGTCCCGGATGGTCGTGGGGCGGTAGTTGACCACATACAAATCCAGGTCCCCATCGCCGTCCGCATCGGCCAAGGCAAGGCTGGTCCCGGCTCGGCCGGTGTTCAGTGGGCCGGCGTTTGGTGCGGAAAACTGACCTTTTCCGTCATTGAACCAGAGGTGAGTGCCCTGGGCCGTCGTATTGACCACCAAGTCCAGATCCCCATCGCCATCGAGATCGACCAGGACTGCGCCCGTGATATCCAAGGTTTTGGTGACGGGCGGTAGGGATTCACCGGAGGCAGCGGCAAATTTCCAATCTCCCAGGTTGAAGAACAACGTGCTGCTCCCTTGGAGCCCGGCCAGGAACACATCGGCCCTCTGATCTCCATTCACATCGCCCAGCGCGACTCCCGAGCCGTTCAGGTACACATGGTTCGTCAGAAATCGTTCCGGCGGAAGAGGATTGGTGAACGTGACTCCTGCGTCCCTGGCCGATACCGCGGTAAACCCTGAGGTAGGCCGGGAATGGGAGATGACCAAAGGTGATACGGTGGATGCCCCCCAAGCATTTGAATCAGAACCGGTGAGAAATCCGGCGACCACCAATGCCAGCAACATGGACCATCTGACCTTGGGAAACACCGATAGAAGATGCGGAAATAGGGTCCATTCGTCGAGGGATCCATTGCACTTCCGCCCAGCCGGCTCGAGGAAATGGACACCCGGAAAAAAGGAAGGGGGCCGGTCTTTCGACCAGCCCCCGGTGATGAGGTCATTAACGCGCTCACCCGCACGCTCAGATCAGCGACAGGGCCAACTGGAGTCGGCGACCGCACCCCGCCGCAAGCAAGACCTCTCTGCCAACCCTTAGCGGTCACCCATCCAACCAACACTGAATCGGATTACTCAGTGCCAGAATTGTTCAAAGTGACATTTCGGTGTTCGGCAGGCGTCTGACAGGCACAAGAATGCACCGGCCGAGACGTTCGCCAAGCGTCTTCTTCAAAAATCTAAAAAATAACCCGTTTAGGGTAACCAAAACCAACTAAACGACATTTAATGTGGCGAGAATTCTCCCTCCACGCGCCGGGCCATTGCCTTCGGGTCGAACCCAGCGGTAGCCTTGCCGACGCCGGTTGACTGCACCCTTCGGTGGTAGCCGGAATCCAGCCTTCCCGATGTTCCCCAAGTCCCAGCTTTGGCTGCTTCTGGCTCTCGCGCTCTCTGCCGTGATCGCCGCCTCGGTGGGCCGAATCGATTCCTATGTGCTCGATGTCGCGATGGGGGTCAGCATCAACATCACCCTGGCGGTCAGCTTGAATCTGATCAATGGGTTCACCGGACAATTCTCGCTGGGCCACGCGGGGTTCATGGCGATTGGAGCCTACACTTCGGCCCTTCTGACCACGGTGTACCAAAAACCATTTGGGGCGATTCTGTTGAATCAACCCTGGCTAATGCTGCCCGTCGCGCTGTTGGCCGGTGGACTGATGGCGGCGCTGACCGGTCTGGTGGTCGGGGCTCCGTCCCTGCGCCTCCGAGGGGACTACCTGGCCATCGTCACCCTGGGTTTCGGCGAAATCATCAAGGTGGTCCTCCAGAACATGGCGATCCTGGGAGGGGCGCTTGGATTGAACGGAATTCCCACCCCCTTGAGCCGTGCTTGGGCCATGCCCGTCCTGTTTTTCAACCTGGCGATCGCCGCTCTCGCAATTTATGCGGTCTGGGCGCTGGTGAATTCCACCTTCGGACGGGGGTTCATCGCCGTGGCCGATGACGAGGTCGCTTCCGAAGCCATGGGACTCAACAGCACGCGATACAAAATCATCGCCTTTGTGGTCGGCTCCTTCTTCGCGGGGATGGCGGGCGGACTCTACGCTCACCTCAAGGGTTCCATCACTCCGACGGGCTTCGACTTCACCAAGAGCATTGAAATCGTCATCATGGTTATTCTCGGCGGAATGGGACGTCATGTGGGGGTCATCATTGCCGCCATTTTGCTGACCGTGGTCCAGGAGCCCCTGCGCAAACTGGGCGATTGGCGGATGATCCTTTATTCGCTGCTGCTGATCAGCCTGATGATCGCCCGTCCGCAGGGTCTGTTCACCTGGCCGTTGTGGAAGCGACGAACCGCTTGAACTACCCGGCTCCGTTCTGGCCTGCGATGTCTCCCCTGCTCCAACTCGATCAATTGACCATCTGCTTCGGCGGCTTGACGGCGGTCTGCGACGTTTCGGCGACGGTCAATGAGCAGGAGCTGGTCGGGTTGATCGGCCCGAATGGCGCCGGAAAAACCACCGTGTTCAACCTGGTAACGGGGGTTTATCGACCGACCCGGGGGCAGATTCTTTTCGCCGGTCGGCCGATCGTCGGTCTGAAACCCTATGAGCTGACTCGGCGTGGCATAGCGCGTACCTTCCAGAACATCCGCCTCTTCCCCAGCCTCACCGTCTTCGACAACGTCCGGGTCGCCTTCCATCTGCATCTGAAGCACGCTGCCCTCCATTCCCTTACCCGCGGAACGAAATTTCGCCGGGAAGAAGTCGAGCTGCGCGAGCGCACCCGGGAACTGCTCGCCATCTTCAAACTCGAACGAGTCCAGGAAGAACCCGCCCGCAGCCTCCCCTATGGCGACCAGCGGCGGCTGGAGATCGTCCGCGCCCTCGCCACCCAACCCCGCCTGCTGCTGCTCGACGAACCGGCCGCCGGGATGAATCCCGCCGAAAAACAGGAACTCATGACCCTCATCCAGTTCATTCAACGGAAATTCAACCTCGCCATCCTGCTGGTGGAACACGACATGAAAGTCGTCATGGGCATCTGCCAACGGATCCACGTCCTGGAGTACGGCAGAAAAATTGCCGAGGGCACTCCGGCCGAAGTTCGCGCCAACCCGTCGGTCATCGCCGCCTATCTTGGTGAAGAAGTCGGCTCCCATCAGCCGGCCGCTCCAGCGCAGAACTGACGACCTCCCCGCCTCCGCATGCTGGAAGTCCGCAATCTAACAGTCAACTACGGCGCCATCACGGCCCTGCGCGACGTCTCGCTCGAGGTAGAAACCGGAGCAATCGTGACCCTGATTGGCGGGAATGGCGCCGGTAAAACCACCACCCTTCGCGCCATCTCCGGTCTCCTCAAACCCGCCGCCGGCCAGATTCTGTATGAGGGAGAGGACATCACCGGAATTCCGGCGCATCGGCTGGTCGCCCGCGGTCTGGCCCACTGCCCGGAAGGCCGGATGGTCTTTGCCAATCTCACCGTACGGGAAAACCTGCGCATGGGAGCCTATCTGGAACGGAACCGCTCCGTCGTGAACCAGGAGGAGGAATTCGTTTTCGCCACCTTTCCCCGTCTGCGCGAACGGGTGAGTCAGCCGGCCGGCACCCTCAGCGGGGGCGAACAACAGATGCTGGCCATTGGCCGGGCGTTGATGAGCCGGCCTCGATGTCTTCTCTTGGATGAACCGTCGTTGGGCATCGCTCCCCTCCTGGTCCAGGCGATCTTCAACCAGATCCTCGAACTGAACCGGAGCCGCGGCCTCACCATCCTGCTGGTCGAGCAAAACGCCAACCTGGCTCTGGAAATCTCCCGAACCGGCTACGTCCTCGAAACCGGCCGGGTCATCCTGGCCGACCAGGCCGCTGCCTTGCGGGCCAATCCTAAGGTTCGCGACGCCTACCTGGGCGCCTGATCCAGCGCCCGCCGCCTTCCGGGAGCCCGTCCGGCAGAGGATCTGTGCCAATCTGTCACCGGTTGCGACGGCCAGTGAGAAGGGCCTGTCTCAAGCCGTCTCTTCCCCGCTCCAACGAAACGGCCACTCCCCTGAAAATCAGCCAGTTGGAAAGCGAATCCGATCCGGCATTTGTTATGCAGTCTCGTTAGTCGGTTGATACGCCAACCACCAAAGGAAAGGAACTCTAACATGAACGCTCTTGTAACACGTCGAAATTACAACATCAGTCCCTTGGCCTCGCTGCTCAACTTCGGCCGTGACTTTGACCGGCTGTTTGAGCAGCCCCTGGCCGCCTTGAGTCGGGAAGGTCTCAGCGCCGCCTTCAGCCCGGCGTTGGAACTCCATGAAGACGCCGACCACATCACGGTCAGCGTCGAACTGCCCGGGGTGGATCGAAAGGAGGTCACTGTGACCATTCACGACAACGTCCTGAGCATTTCCGGCGAGCGGAAGCAGGAACGCGAAGTGAAAGACAACGAAGTCCTGCGGAGCGAACGCCTCTACGGGCGTTTCGAGCGCCAGGTGGGTCTCACCCAGCCGGTGGTGGCCGACCAGGTCAAAGCCGCCTTCAAGGATGGCATCCTCACCGTCACGCTTCCCAAGGCGGCCGAGGCCAAGCCGAAGTCGATCAATATTGCCACGAACTGAACAACCTGACTCCGGTGGCTCGTGAGGGCCACCGCTCCCTACGCCCGCGGTTTCCGGTGAATCCGCGGGCGTCTTCGTGGGAAGCCATCTCAGCCGACCACCGCATTCCGCAGCACTCCATAGACGTCCGTCGAAGCGAGGCGATCCGATGGTAACGCCGTGGGCGAAACCAAGACCGGCCAGTCGTCCGGATTCTCCGGCCGTGTTCCATGCGATCCCCGGACCAGTGAAGCATCCAAGGGGATCACATCCATCAGCATCCGAAACCCCAACTTCTTCTGCAAAAGTTTCCCGGCGATCTTCAACTTCACGGCGGAAATCGCGGGATCGAGGAACAATTCCACCGGATCGTACCCGGGCTTGCGGTGGATATCCACGCATCGGGCAAAGTCCGGAGCCTTGCTGTCCTCCAGCCAGTAATAATAAGTGAACCAGGCATCCTCGCGGGCCAGCGCCACCCAATCCCCGGCCCGCGGATGAGCCAGACCGTGTTCCACCTTCAACGCAAAGTCCCAAACCTCGGCGATCTCCGGCACCGACTCCAGAAACTCCCCCACTTCGCTCCGTAGCGACCGGTCATTGACATAGACATGGGCGACTTGGTGATCGGCCACGGCGAAGACCTTGGAATGGCCGGCATCGATCAACTCCCGTCCCAGTTCCTCCTTCACGGTCAGCCAACCGCGCCGGCGGAACTCGCGGTTCAAATGGACCGGCGTGGAGACATTGGTGATCCCGTACTCGCTTAGAATAATCACCTGCACGCCGCGCTGGACGTAGAAGTCGAGCAACTCACCAACCAGACTGTCGATGGCGCGGAGATCGGGAACGATCTGGGGATTCAAATCCACGGAACCCGTCCCGGAACGGGTCCGCGGACCGAACCGTTGAAGATTGTAATCCAGATGGGGCAGATAGACCAGACTCAGGGTCGGATGATGATGTTCCTCCACCCACTTCGCCGAGGCCGCGATCCAACGGCTGGCGCAATCGGGTGCCCCCTGGGGTGACTGGACCCCGGCCGCCGGTCCCCAGAACCCCGCGAAAGGAAACTCACCCAGGTCCCGCTTGAGCGCGGTCCTCAGTTCATAAGGCCAGGCGTAGATGTCGAAGACCTTTCTTCCGTCCGCCGGATACATCGGCCGGGGGGTCACTGACCAATCGACGGTGGAATACATGTTATACCACCAGAACAATTTGGCGCAGGTGAATCCCGGGAACAGGGAACGGAGTTCGTCCCACACCTTGGGGGCCGAAACCAACTGGTTGGCTTGTTTCCAGAACTGAACTTCGGCCAGTTCGCGGTGATACCAACCATTGGCCACGATCCCGTGGTCCGACGGACGCCGGCCGGTCAGATAATCGGACTGGGCGGTACACGTGAGCGCTGGCAAGGCGGGATCGATCCGGGCGCAGTGGTGTTTCGCCACCCACGCCGACAAGCGGGGCGTGTGCTCACCCAGGAGCCCGCGGGTCAGACCCACTACATTCAAGACGGCCGTGCGCTGCATCCCGGACAGCTTCCGTCGCCGGTGGTTCCGCGACAACCTTTCCGGCCGGGCACCTGGTTCGGCGGCCGAGGTCTTTCCGGTTTTCCCGGACTACGCTTACCGGTTTCAGAAATCCCAGCTCGCGAAGGCCGCCTTCAACGGCGACGGAGCCAATCCTCGTCCACCCGGTCCGACGGGAACACTCGCCCCTCCACAATGCGTTGACCGGACGAGCCAGGCAGCGCGATTGGTATGGATTTGAGGCGGCCGAGTTCTCCGCAACCGTTGACAATGCTTGGTGGGTTCGCAGGCTACCTCCATGAAAATGGACACCATGAGCATTTCGTTGACGCCCGAACAGTCCGAGTATGTCCGGCGTTCGGTGCAACGTGATTTCGGCAACGCCAGTGAGTTCTTCCGTGATCTGCTGCGCGACCGGATACGCCGCGAAACTGAGGCGGACCTCGCCTTGCTTAACGATACGGCCGCTGGGGCGCCCGCCGGTCCCAGCGAGCAGGAGATCGCGAACATTCTGGCCGTACGTCGCCGAGTGCGGAAGGAGTTAAAGCGTGCGCGTGGTGTTTGACATGCCACCAAGCCAACTGGTTGGATCGTTCCCAGAACTGAACTTCGGCCAGTTTTGGGACATTCGACTGACTCACGATGTGCATGGGCTCTTAAATGGGTCCTTCCAGCCGAAGCGCGGACGGCCCGGCAGGAAGCCGCAAGGGAAGCTCCAAGTTCCAAGTTCCAAGTCCAAAGAAGTTCCAAAGACCCAAGCTCCCAACACCTGAATTCCGCTCGAACCGTTCCAGGGAGCGAAGTCTTGGGGGCTTGAGCGTTGGAACTTGAAGCTACCCATGAACCGTTCCTTCCCACCTTGTAGAGTCGTCTGTCCCCAGACGACA
>CAYYSX010000010.1:0-52748 GCA_964474315.1 uncultured Verrucomicrobiota bacterium
CCGGTTCTGCACGCCAGAGGCGTACGCTCCCCATCCAAAAAACGGAGATGCGCCCTGGTGGGGGCGGGAACGAGGACGGAGGACGGGTGTGGGTCCACAGGCAGGCTGAAAGACCTGCGGTACAACCGCTGTAGCGCAGGCCTCTGAGCCTGCTGTGGCGCAGGTTTTTAACCTGCCCGCGGCGCAAACTGGTCGGTGGACAGTTTGCGGATGTTTCCCGACCCGGTGTGGCCTAGCCTCCGGCATGGGAATTTCGCCGGCGGACTTTCAACGCCTGCAGCAGCGGCTGGACGGACGCCGAAAGCCTGAGGCGCAGGAGATGCCGCCAGAACCGCCGCGGTTCTCGCGAATTTTGGGCATCGATCCCTCGCTGCGAGGCACGGGATTCGGTGTGATCGACGTTTCCGGTAGGGAACGCCGGCTGATGGAAGCCGGAACGCTTCGTTGCCCATCCGCTTGGCTCCGGTCCCGATGTCTGGCGCGCATTGCGGTGGGTATCCGTGAAGTCATCAGCCGCCAGTCGCCGGAAGTCTGCGCCGTGGAGGGATTGTTTTTCGCCCAAAATCTCCGAACGGCCCTCACGCTGGGGGAGGCGCGCGGGGCGGCTTTGGCCGCGGTGGCGGAGGCCGGACTGCCCATCCATGAGATGGCGCCGCGCCAGGTCAAGCAGGCCGTGGTGGGATTTGGCGGCGCCCAGAAGCTCGCCGTCGGCCGGATGGTGCAACGTATGCTAGGGCTCACGGATGCGTTGGCTCCCGATGCCGCCGACGCGCTGGCCGTGGCGTTGGCTTTGTTTCAGGCGGGCCAAGGAACGGCCGGACGCCGGTTGAAACGCCTATGACGCGGGGCGGCTTCGATAAGTGGCTGCGGTCGCGTGATCGGTACCACGATCCGAGGGCATTTCGCATCGCACTGTAACCGCCCGCCCGCGACCCGGTCTGGTATGATCGACATACCGATCCCGACCTCACATGAGACGGCTGCTCATTCCTCTGACCACGTCCAACGCACTGACCGGACCGTCCTCCGTGTGGAGGGCGATCTCCGCGTTTGAAGATTCCCCTGGGTCGGCGGGAATCCTAAAGAAGACCGACTATCGCGACGGTTGGACGATGGCCAAGGATCGGCCGGTGCCGCCGTTCGGGATCCGCTCCACCCCCTCATGATCTTTTTCGGCGGCGCGCGGGTCCTGAGCAGGCCGTAGGGAGAGCATGTGTCTGGGAAGGACCTGCGCGACGCCGATGTGGCTGAATTCCATCGAGAGAAGGGAAACAGGTTTGCCCGTTAGTGCTGACTTCGGTTTCTTTCTTCTTCCATCCGTTCCCGATCTCGTCTGACTTTTCCTATGGCTGCTTCTCGTAAATCTCCGTGGCGTCTGTGGTTGATCCTGGGCGTCTTGGCGGCGGGCAGCTTCTGGGGTTATCGGGTGTGGAAGAAGCAGGCCGGGGGTGGTTCCGCCTCCGCTCCCGAGTTTCGGACCAATCGCGTGGTCCGCGGTGACATCATCCAATCCGTGACGGCTAACGGCGCGCTGAGTCCGGTCAAAGTGGTAACGGTGGGCAGCCAGATTTCGGGCATCATTACCGAACTGGCGGTGGACTTTAACACGACGGTCCGCGAAGGGGATGTTCTTGCCAAGATCGACCCGGCCACTTACGAGCGGCAGTACGCGCGGGCCGGGGCGGATTTGGCGAGCGTGGAGGCAGCGCTAGCCCTGGCCAAATTCAATCAGAAGCAGGGACGACAGTTATACGAGAACAAGCTGATCTCCCAGACTGAGGTTGAGCAGACCGATGTGGCCCTGTTGCAGGCGGAAGCCTCGGTGAAGATGCGGGAGGCCGCCTTGGCCGAAGCCAAAGTCGAACTCGACCGGACGACCATTTATGCGCCGATCAGCGGGATTGTGATTTCCCGCCGGGTGGAGGCGGGACAGACCGTCGCCGCCAGCTTCAACACGCCCGAGTTGTTCCAAATCGCGAATGACCTGACCCAGATGCAGATCGAGGCCGCCGTTTCAGAGGCGGATGTCGGCGGGGTGCAGGAGGGGCAGCGGGTGACGTTCCTGGTGGATGCGTTTCCCAACCGTCAGTTCGTCGGGACGGTTCGGCAGGTGCGCTTTGCGCCCACCACCAATCAGAACGTCGTCAGCTACACGACGGTGGTCGATGTCAGCAACGCGGACCGGAAGCTGCGTCCGGGCATGACTGCCAACGCCTCGATCATCACCGCCGAGCAGACCAACGTCGTCCGGATTCCGAATGCGGCGCTCCGGTTTCGACCGCCGGAAGGCGCGGTGGTTGGGTCCACCAACGATGCGGTGGCCCGGGCCTCGGGGACGAATGCGGTCCCGCCGTCCGGCCGCCCGAGCGATCTTCCGATTCCGCCGTGGGCGGCTGAACGCCGTCGTCCTACCGAGGAGGAGCGAAAGAAGTTCGACGAATCCCTCACTCCGGAACAACGCGCCCAGATGGCGCAGTTTCGCGAACGAATGCGCGCCCAAATGGCTCAAGGTGATGGTCCGGGCGGTTTTGGCGGCGGTGGCGGCATGATGATGGGAGCAGGCAGGGGTGGATTCTCGTCGGCTTCCGGAGACGACGCTCCGGGGTTGCGTACCGTGTACCTGGTGGATCCGTCCCGGTCGGCTCCCGGAAAAACGGTGCTTCAGGCGGTCAGCGTCCGAACCGGCATCAGTGATGGGGCCTACACGGAAATCGTCGAAGGGCTCCAGGAAGGTGAGGTGGTGGTGACCGGACTGGCGGTGGCCGAAACCACGTCCATCGCTCCGACTACCCCGCGTCCGGGGCAAGGCTCCCCGTTTGGCGGAAATCCCTTTGGCGGACCCCGCATCCGTTAGCCACGGTTCGGCCGCTTTCGCCGTTGTCCCGACATGACCCCCGTTATTCAGCTCATCGATTTTCGCAAGAGCTATCTAACCGGCGAGGTCGAGGTACCGGCTGTCCGGGGTGTCAACTTGACCATCGCTCCGGGTGAGTTCGTGGCGGTGATGGGAGCCAGCGGATCGGGCAAGAGCACTTTGATGAACACCATCGGTTGCCTCGACCGTCCCACCGGCGGCCAGTTCCTTCTCGATGGCATCGACATTGGAACCCTCAACCGCGACGAACTCGCCGACTTGCGTAACCGGAAGATTGGGTTCGTCTTTCAGGGCTTCAACCTGCTGGCCCGCACCACGGCATTGGAGAATGTCGAACTGCCGATGTTGTACAGCCGCGGTGACCGGCGCGAGGGAAGCCCGCGGGAACGGGCGCGCCAGTCCTTGGAAAAGGTGGGCCTGGGTGAGCGTATCGATCACACGCCCAGCCAGCTCTCGGGCGGACAGCAACAGCGGGTGGCCATTGCCCGGGCGCTGGTCAACGAACCGACTCTTCTGTTGGCCGACGAACCCACGGGCAATCTGGATTCGCGTACGAGCATCGAGATCATGGGTATTTTCCAAGAGCTCAATGCCGCCGGCATGACCATCGTGATGGTCACGCACGAACTCGATATCGCCAGTTACGCGACCCGCATGGTGGTGATGCGGGACGGCCGGGTGGTGACCGACCAGCCGGTCCTCCAACGGCTCCAGGCCAAGGACGAGTTGGCCCGGCTCCAGGAAGAACAGGCCGCGGTGCAGCTCGCCTGAACCAGTTCAGCCATGATCATCTTCGCTGCCCTTCGAATCGCCTTTACCGGCTTGCGTCGGAACCTGCTCCGTTCCCTCCTGACCATGCTGGGCATCATCTTCGGGGTCGCGGCGGTGATCGCCGTGGTCAGCCTGGGCAATGGCGCCCGGGCCCAGGTGGAGAGGCAAATCTCCGCCCTGGGCCAGAACGTAGTGATGGTCCTGTCGGGCGCGGCATCGCGCGGCGGATTCCGCATGGCCTTTGGCACGTCCGGCACGCTGACCGTGGGGGATTTCGACGCGATTCAACAGGAGGTGGAAGGAGTGGCGGGAGCGAGCCCGGAGGTGCGGAGCTTTGCCCAAGTCGCCGTGGGAAATCAAAACGCCAACCCGCAGGTGATGGGCGTCGGCTCCGATTACGCCAACATCCGCACTTGGAAGTTCGCGTCGGGCGACAACTTCACTGATGCCGATGTCCGGAATGCCAACAAGGTCGCCCTCATCGGCAACACCACCGCCACTCAGTTGTTTGGCGATGAAGATCCCGTGGGACAGATCATCCGCATCCGCAACGCGCCCTTCCGGGTGGTGGGCCTGCTCGCCCCGAAGGGCGTCAATATGATGGGGAGTGATCAGGACGATGTGGTGCTCGTTCCCTACACCAGTGCCATGAAGCGATTGACCGGAGACACCTCCTTCCGGTCGCTGTTGGTTCAGGCTTCCAAACCCACTCTCTTGGTGTCGGTGCAACAGCAGATCACCGAGTTGTTGCGGCAGCGCCACCGGATTCAGCCTGGCCGCGACGACGATTTCCTGGTGCGGACCCAGCAGGAGATCAGTGAGTTTGCCACGGAAACATCGCGGGTGCTGACCCTGCTGCTCGGCGGTGTCGCCGGTGTGTCCTTGGTGGTCGGTGGCATCGGTATCATGAACATCATGCTGGTGAGTGTGACCGAGCGCACCCGCGAGATCGGACTGCGCATGGCGGTCGGCGCGCGGGGACGGGACATCTTGCTGCAGTTCCTGATCGAGGCCCTGGCGTTGTCGGTGATCGGAGGGCTGTTGGGAATCGCCCTCGGCTGGTGGGCTTCAGACTGGCTGTCCGGCCTGATGGAAAGTCCGACCTTGGTGGCGGCCAACTCGGTTGCTTTGGCTTTTGGTTCTGCCGCGGCCATTGGGATTGTCTTTGGGTTCTTCCCGGCTTTGAAGGCCTCGCAACTCGATCCGATCGAGGCATTGCGATATGAGTGAGGGGTGAAAACTCCACGTTCCAAGTTGGAACGCGGAAGGGGGAACCAAGACGGAGATGAGGGCCCGTCTCACTACGGACGGCGAACCCAGGATCAGGGATTCGAGCGGACGAGCCGTCCGCGCTCCTGCCCCGACTCGGAGCTTCTTTGGAACTTGGGATTTGGGATTTCGGCATCGACCTTCCTGTAACCGCCCACCTCGTCCCGCGTCTCTTCCTGTCAGACGCTTATGAAACGTTCCCTGACCTTAACCTTGATCGCCGCCGCTTTAGTGCTGGCGTATGGCGGACGCCTCGCCTGGCGCGCCCACCGGGACGTGGTGTCCATGGAAGCCAATGACATCCCCGTGGCCGACGTGATTAAGAAATTACGCTGGCAGACCTGGGAAGACATCGAACTGGGCAAAGACGTCAGGGCTCAGGCCCGGGTTACGCTCCGCGTGGAGAACCAGCCGTTGGAGACGGTGTTGGAACTGGTCTCGGAGCAGGTGGGCAGCCGCTGGGTGGCGGCGTATCCTTTGTACACCACCAAGGCCAAACTGGCCGTGGCGCGCAAGCTGGCCCTGGGAACCCTCCCGGCGCCCCAGTTCGGATGGACCAATTGGAACGCTCGCCCGAACTTCGCCGCGCTGGCCGCCGTGTGGTCGGTCGGGGCTACCAACGCCCCAGCTTCCGCGGAAGGCGGGGGAGCACCGCCGGCGGGCGGTCCGGGCATGATGGGAGGATTCGGTGGTCCAGGAGGCGGGTTTGGTGGATTTGGCGGACCCGACGGCGGTGGGCCGGCCCAGCCGGTGACCATCGAGTGGAAAGACACGCCGCCGATGGTGGCGGCCGCCAGTCTGCGCCGGTTTGGTCAAGTCAAGGTGGTTCCCGAAGACGGCACCCTCATCAAGGCGAACCTTCAGTTGAAGGACGTACCGATGGATAAGGCGGTGGCCCAGTTGGCGAAGACGGTGAACCGGAAGTGGGCCAAGTTCTATTTAATCGGCGAGGCGCGTGGACCCCGTCCCGAGCCGCGCGAACAGACTCAGCAACGGCCGAACTTTAATCCGGAACAGATGCGCGAACGGTTCCAACAGATCGCCTCCTCGCCGGAGTTCCAGGAACGCATGGAACAGCGCGAGAACCGGGGTCTTCTCAATTCGACGCCCGACCAGCGGGTTGACCGGGACCGGCGCCGGGCGCGTGGCGGTCGAGGGGGCGGGGGAAGGCCCGGTCGCTAAGGAGATCTCAATCCATTTTTCTTATATGAACTCTACCGTTAAGTCCGTGGTGGCCCATAGTGGGCGGAAAGCCTTCACTCTGATCGAACTCTTGGTGGTGATTGCGATCATTGCCATTCTCGCCGGCATGCTGATGCCGGCGCTCGGCAAGGCTCAGCGCAAGGCGAAGGATACCTTCTGTCTAAACAACCTTCGGCAATTGGGCATCGCGCTCATCACTTACGCAGGAGACAACCGGGACCGGTTACCCGTGGCAGAACGCCGGCCTACCCAGCCGACGTTCCCGGAAGATCCAGACCCCCGCATCTGCGATATCCTCGCACCCTTTCTGGGTTATGCCTCCGGTTCCAATCAGCCGGTGAATTCGGTCTTCAAGTGTCCGTTGGACAAAGGGGCGACCAACGGCATGGTGGTGCCTTTCCGGTTCTTCAAAGAGGAAGGGTCGAGCTACGAATGGCCAGAGGAATTGAACGACCGCGAGATCGGCCGGCGACGCAGCCGCAACCGCTTCTGGTCTCAAGTGGCCTCTCAAATGGACTATGCCAAGCAACGCCTGATGTACGATTACGACAACTTCCACTCCGGCGGAGTCAGCGGAACCAAGAATGCCGTCTATGCGGACGGCCATACGGCGCCCATGAAGTAAACCGCCCGGCGAAATTTCGGGGTTACTGAGGACACCGCCGGATGGACGACACGCGGAAGGTATGGAGTCCCGGCTTTAGCCGGTGGAGACGGTATATTTCTCCAGCGGGTTAATGGTTTTCCGACGGGTTGAGACGAGGGACGTCTCCACCGGCTAAAGCCGGGACTCCTAGCGCGGAATCACTCCGGCGGACCGCAGGAACGCACCGGTATGACTGCGGGAACACGCCGCCACTTGCTCGGGTGTGCCCGCCACCACCAATTCGCCGCCCTGATCCCCCGCTTCCGGCCCCAGGTCGATTACCCAGTCCGATGTCTTGATGACATCCAGGTTGTGCTCGATCACCAGCACGGAATGCCCGGCCTCCACCAACCGTTGGAAAACCGCGAGCAGCACCCGGACATCGTCGAAATGCAGTCCGGTGGTGGGTTCGTCGAACAGGAAGAGGGTGGATTTGGCCGCCGGACGGAGGATCCCGGTCTTGGCCGCGGCTGATTCGGCCAGATGGCTGACCAGTTTCAACCGCTGACTTTCTCCACCGCTCAAGGTGTTGACCGGCTGTCCGACCCGCAGATAGCCGAGCCCCACATCGCATAGTAATTGCAGCTTGGCGACCGCCCGCCGGGCCGCCTTGGAATCGGTGAATGAGGCCAGGAATTCCCGTGCCTGCTCCACCGGCGCCTCCAGCAAATCCGCAATCGATACCATCTCCAATCGCGTCACCTCTGCTTTTTGAGCTTTGAGCTTTGAACTTTGAGCTCCCGCCCCCCGCCTCCCAATCTTCACCTCTAAAATATGCTCCTGATACCTCCGTCCCTGGCAGGCCGGACAGCGAACGAAGACATCGCTTAGAAACTGCATTTCGATCTTTTCGAAGCCTGCGCCGCGACAGCGTTCGCACTGGCCCTGGGCGGAATTGAAGCTGAAGGCCCCGGCGGAATAACCCCGTTCGCGCGCGGTCTCGCTGGCGGCAAACACCTCGCGAATGTCATCGAAGGCACCGATGTACACGGCCGGATTCGATCGTGGGGTACGGCCAATGGACGACTGGTCCACCAGCACCACGGCGCCGAGAGAGTTCGCGCCATCCAGTTCCGCGGCGACCAGCCCCGCCCGCGCTTCCCCCCGGAATTCGCCGTCCACCTCCTCGTCCAGCGCCGCGGTGAGGGCTTCATCCCGACCGGACAGCCGTTGCTGGAGCAGCGGGAGCAGAACCTCCCGAACCAGCGTGGTCTTGCCGGAACCGCTGACGCCGGTGAGACACACCAACCGTCCAAGCGGAATCTCCACCGAGAGATTGCGCAAGTTGTGCGAGGTCGCACCCCGCAGCCGAAGGAAGCCCGGGGTTTTGGACGGACCGGAGAGCGTGGTGGCCGCCAGAAGTTCTGTCCCGGTGCGCAGGCGGGGATCCAGCCGCCGGATGGCTTCGGCACGGGATGAGACGCGGTACGGCGGGGAAGGCTCGGCCGCGAAGCTCATCTCTTCTTCCTGGCCGACGGGCCGCCGCGCGGCCATGCGGATCTGGCGCCGGCCAGTAAGATAGTCCGCGGTTAGCGAGCTTTTTGCCTGGTTCAAGGCCGCTGGTGTGCCTTGGAAGACCAGTTGGCCACCCGATTCACCGTGTCCTGGACCCAGGTCCACCACTTGGTCGGCTGCCCGGATCACGCTCGATTCATGCTCCACCACCACCACGGTGTTCCCGGCATCCCGCAACCGGTGGAGAATCCGCACCAGCCGTTCCGTGTCGCGCGCGTGCAACCCGACGCTCGGTTCGTCCAGCACGAACAGAGCGTGGGTCAGGCGCGAGCCGAGGCAGGTGGTCAGATTGACCCGCTCCGTTTCCCCGCCGGAGAGCGTTCGTGTCGCGCGGTCGAGCGTGAGGTAGCCCAGCCCCACCTCCTCCAAATAGCCCAAGCGTGCCCGAACTTCATTCCAGGCCACCGCCAGTGGGTCATGTCCCTCCCGATGCCGGCGGCCGATGTCGTTCACTCGCTGCAGGGCATCGCGGATCGGGAGGACATAGAAGTCGGCCAGCGTGAGTGGCGGGAAGGAACCGTCCGCGGAATTCAGCCGGTAGAGCAGGGAATCGGCGTTGAACCGGCGTCCGCCGCAGTCGGGACAAGAGCCATAGCTGCGGTAGCGCGAGAGCAGGACCCGCACATGCATCTTGTAGGCCTTGCTCTCGAGCCAGCGGAAGTAGCCCTTCACCCCGTACCACGAATGGGGCCAGGAATGCTCTGGGTCGTTGGGATCGTGTCCTGGCTCGCCTTCCATCACCCAGCGTTGGTGTTCCGGAGAAAGATCGCGAAAGGGAACGTTGACCGGAATCTTCTGCCGGCGCGCTGAACGAATCAGGTCGTTCTGGCATTCCGCACTCAGGCCGGACTGCCACGGCTTCACCACCCCTTCGGCGAGCGACTTGGAGCGGTCCGGCAGGGCCAGGTCTGGATCAATCGAGATCACCCGCCCGAACCCCTTGCAGTTCGCGCAGGCACCGACTGGATTGTTGAAGCTGAACAACGCCGGGATCGGCTCGGGATAGGTCAGATCACAGGCGGCGCAGTGGAATCCGGTGGAAAAATGCCGAACCTCGGCCCCGCCGTTTCCTGCCCCAACGGTGCGTAGGGCCAGCCGGCCGCGTCCGAAATGGTACGCCTGCTCGCAGGCCTCCACGAAGCGGGCCCGGTTCTCGAGCGCGATCCGGATGCGGTCGGCCACCACCGTCAACGCCTCGGCCTTCGGGTTGATCCGTGCTGCCGCCTCCTCCAACCGGACCATTTCCGCCCCAACCAACAACCGCCGGAACCCCTGCTGACCCAGCAGATGGAGTTGTTCGGTAAGCGCCAGCTTCGCGGTCAGTGGCAGATCAAACGTGATGAGCGCTTCCCTCCGCTCACCTTTCGCGGCGTCGGCCTGCGCCGCTTCCCAGACCACCTGGGGGGGCTCGCGTCGCACCGGCTGCTCGCAGTTCCGGCAATGACGGGTAGCCCAGTGCGGCCACAGCACCTTCAGGTAGTCACAGATTTCAGTCATCGTTCCGACCGTGCTGCGGGAGCTGCGAACGGCATTGCGCTGCTCGATGGCAATGGCGGGCGGAATGTTCTCGATGCGGTCCACGGCCGGCTTGTCCATCCGGTCGAAAAATTGCCGGGCGTACGGCGTGAACGTCTCGATGTAACGGCGTTGGCCCTCGGCGTAGAGCGTCTCAAAGGCCAGCGAACTTTTGCCCGATCCACTCAATCCGGTGATAACGATCAGCTTGCCGAGGGGCAGGTCGAGGTCGAAACCCTTGAGGTTGTTCTGCCGGACATTGTGCAGCCGGATGCACTGGGGTGGGTTGGCGGAGGAAGAAGACCGTTGGTTTGCCCGCGCCATTGGGCGCCGAAAATACGGGCAAGGCGGGAAGCGTCAACGCGCGTAGGCGCGCGAAGCTCCAAATCCCAAGGTCCAAGCTCCCAGGCGAGACGGGAGCGTGGACGGCTCGTCGGCTCGAATCCCCGGTCTGCGGTGGGGCGTGAAGAAGACAGCAGATGATCTGATCCAACTTGGAACTTCTTTGGAGCTTGGGTTTTGGAACTTGGAACTTAAATCTGGGGCTTGGTCATCTCCATGACCGCCTCCGCCATGACCGCCTCCGTCGTCCAACTCGACCAACTCCTACCCCGTTCCTGTCCCTGTGGCACGACGCGTCGCGCCTTTGGCGATCAGCCGGGGGCGGTGGCGTCAGCCCACTTGGTCGAGATTCGGCAGGACGCCGCCGTGCATCATCACGCGCGGACGACGGAGATCTACGTGATCCTGGAAGGGGAGGGATTCATCGAACTGGACGGCGAACGGATGCCGGTGAAGCCCTTGACCGCGATCTATATCCCGCCCGGAGTCAAACACCGCGCCATTGGCCCCTTGCGGTTGTTGAACATCCCCGTCCCGGCCTTTGATCCGACGGACGAATTTGTGGAGTAGCGCCGTCCTCCCGCCAACCCCCTTTCCCAGTTCACGCGGACTCCGTCTCCGGGCATCGTTGGACGCATGCCAGATTTACCCCGCGTGGCCGTCCTTGGTGTCGGCTCACTCGGCAAAGAGCACGCTCGGATTTATGCCGAACTCGCCCAGGCCGGGGTGTGCCGGTTCGTCGGGGTTCATGATGTCCACCCGGAGGCCCTCCGAACCCAGGCCCAACGATATGGCGTCACCGCCTTCGCCAGTGTCGAGGACGCTGCGCAGGCGGCGGACGCCTTGAGCATCGTCACGCCTACCACCACCCACTTCATCCTGGCTCGTAAACTGATCGACCGCGGTTGTCATGTCCTGGTCGAAAAACCGATGACTGACAATGCCGCGCAGGCCGCCGAGTTGGTCCAACTGGCACAGGAACGTCGGGTCGTCCTGCAGGTAGGCCACGTGGAACGGTTCAATCCAGTCTTTGCCTATCTGGAGCAGGTCGCCACCGAGCCCCGTTTCGTCGAATGCCATCGGCTGTCCCCGTACCCGCAGCGCAGCATGGACATCGGGGTGGTTCTCGACCTGATGATTCATGATCTGGACGTCATCCTGGCGTTTGTGAAGTCGGAAGTGATCAGCATCGATGCGGTGGGCATCCCGGTGCTGAGTCGCAGCGAAGACATCGCCAACGCGCGCTTACGGTTTGCCAACGGCTGCGTGGCCAACCTGACCGCCAGCCGGATCAGTCCGGAACGCATGCGGAAGATCCGGGTGTTCAGCAGCGGGGCGACGCCGACGTATATCTCCCTCGATTACCGGGCGCAGGAAGGCTTCATCTATCGCCTGGCCCGGGACGACGAGAAGGAGAGTTCGCTGCTCCGCAAGCTGCTGGTGGCGAAGGACAGCACCATTGTCAGCCAGTTTGCGGGAAAGAAGATCGTCCGGGAACCGGTTCCTTTGGCGAAGGAGGAACCGTTAAAGCGGGAACTGATCCATTTTCTGGAATGCGTCCGGAATCAACAGACCCCGAAGGTGAGCGGAGCGCAGGCGAAGGCAGCGCTGGAGGTGGCGTTTGAAATTACCAGGCAGATCGAGGGCGTGAGGCTTAAGGCTTAAATTGACGCCGAAAACCATCTTACTGATCAATCCGCAGAATGGACGACATATTCTGTCACAAATTGCCAGTGTTTTCAATGATTTGAAGCCTCGCTTGGTATGCCATCCCACGATTTTCTCAGTATCAACGATGGTGCGTTCGTTCCAACCTCATGAAACCTCTTCCCACGATCCGCTCTTCCTCGGTGCTCTCCTTCGGCCTGATCCTGACGCTGGCCTCCTCGTCCGTATCCGCCCAATCGCGAGCTCCCGACCAGATTACGCCCATCCTGCAGTCGGTCCTGGCGGCACCGGTGCCGTTCACCGGGTCGGACGGCATGATCCACTTGGTCTATGAAGTCTGGCTGACCAATTTTTCCAGCCAGGATTCCACGGTGGAGTCCGTTACGGTCTGGGGCGACGGCCAGGTGCTTCAGGTGCTGGGAGGAGCCCCGCTGGCGGCGCGGATCCGGCTGGCCGGGCAGAACCAATACCGCGCCACCCTGGCGGCGAGCGTCATGGGCATGCTCTCGATCCATGTGGTGCTTCCTCCCGATCAGCCGGTCCCGCGTCAACTTCACCATCAAGTGACGGCCCGGGTACGGGCGGCCCCTCCCGGACTAGAGCAGGTGACACGGACCGGGGGAGAGGTCGAGGTGGACCAGCAGGAAGTGGTCGTGGTTGGCCCGCCCCTCAAGGGACGGGGATATGTTAGTGCGGACTCGTGTTGTGATGCGGTTCGTCATACCCGCGCCGCGCTCCCGGTGAACGGCCGCATCCGCCTGGCCCAACGGTTTGCCGTCGATTGGGAACAGCTCGATGAACAGAACCGCATCTATCACGGCCCGCGGACGGATCCCAAGAGCTACACCATTTACGGCCAGGAGGCGTTGGCCGTGGCGGAGGCCCGGGTGGAACGCGTGACGGACGGCCTTTCCGAGCAGACTCCCGGCACCTATCCGGCCGGCATCTCGTTGGAAGAGGCCGACGGCAATTCGGTGGTGCTCGACCTGGGGCAGGGGCGTTATGCGTTGTACGCCCACTTCCAGCCCGGGAGCATCCGGGTCAAGGCGGGCGACCAAGTCGCGCGTGGACAGGTGCTGGGCTTGGTCGGCAACAGTGGCAATTCAGTGGCACCCCACTTGCATTTCCATGTGATGGACGGTCCATCTCCCCTGGATTCCAACGGGTTGCCCTATCTGGTGGACTCCTTTCAAATCACGGGAACTTCGCCCAGTACCGCCGCGTTCGACGAGGCGGAGGAAAAGGGGACCCCCCTGGCGGTTCAGCTCGTCTCGCCTCCCCAATCGGTCAATCGGGCGATGCCTCTCGACCAGTTGATCGTGGAGTTCAAAGCCTCCCGCGGTCAGGCCGCCCATCCCTCCGGGCCGGGTTCCGAAGTGACGTTTCATACGAAATCGAGCGAGGGAGACGACGGAACGGTAACGAGGTGATGAAACTTACGAAGGAACCCAGCGCGGCAGAGCGACAGCGCCAGGAGCGCGGGCGGCTCGCCCGCTCGAAGGAGTAACCGGAGGGCAACGATGGAAGGAACTGGAGCCGGTGAGAGCCGGAACGTTGCGGTCGCTTTCGGTGAAATGAACGAAATCAATTGTTGACATATAAACAATATTAACGACAACAAATCCACCATGACTGCCGCACCGACTCCCGGGCCTCATTACCAGGCTCTCCTTCAACTCCTTCGGACTGCGGAAACCATTTGGAACTCCAGCCGAATCTTCTTTGCTCGCTGGGACCTCAGTCCCGCGCAGTTCAACCTATTGAACCTCCTCCCTGAATCTCCGGACGGGTTGACGCAGAGCGAACTCAGCCGGGAGCTATTGACGCACCGATCCAACATCACCGGGCTGGTGGACCGGTTGGAGGCCCGGGGCCTGGTTCGGCGTCAGGATCAGGTAGGGGATCGGCGGGCGTGGCGAGTGGTGCTCACACCGGCCGGTCGGGCCCTGGCGGCGGAAATTCTTCCCCATTATTACCGCGCCGCGGAAACCGTATGGCGCGGCGTGCCCGTCCGGCGCGCAACCGAGGTGGCTGCGGTGCTCAAACAGGTGGCGAAGAACACCGAGTTGGCTACCCGGGATCTCCCTGGCGCTCCTTCATAACACCAACGGCCACCCATCACTCCGCCGGAGCCGCCTCGGGACACTCACCACCCAACTCCTTAACTCCATCATGAAACTGCTCTTCCGTTGGATTGCTTCGCTGTGGTTCCGCTTCCGGGCCTTCAACACGGAGGTGCTGGATACACCCGGACCCGTGCTGCTAATCCCCAACCATGTTTCCTGGCTCGACTGGCTGTTCTTGTATGCGGTACTGGAGGACGACTGGCGGTTTGTCACCAGTGCCACCACGGCCCAGGCCACCTGGTTCCACCGCCGCGTCATGCTGAATCGGCGGACGTTTCCCGTGGATACCTTGTCCCCGTACGCCGCCAAGCACATGGCTGAGTTCCTCTTGAAAGGGGGACGGCTGGTTTTGTTTGCCGAAGGGCGCATCACGCTCTCCGGATCGTTGATGAAGCTGTTTGAGGGCACCGGGTTCCTCATTCATCGAACCAAGGCCCAGGTCATCACCTGCTACCTGCGGGGAGCCAGTCGGGTTCCGTTCGTGCGGCACACGGGTTGGACCCGGTGGTTTCCCCGAGTGACGGCTCACTTCAGCGCTCCGCTGTCGGCCCCGCCGGTCGAGGGAGTCTCCGGCAGCGTGGCGCGTCAGCGGATTACGCGGTGGCTGCGGGATGCCATGGTGCGGCAACAGTTCGAAGTGGAGCAGGAGTTCGGTCCGCGGGACGTGCTGGCCTTGGTCGCCGAAGCGGCGGCCCGGCAACCCGGCAAGGTCATCCTCCAGGATGTGACCTTCACGCGGCTGACGTTCCGGCGGTTGATGGTGGGGATCGAAGTGCTGGCAGGAGAATGGCGACGCCGTTGTCGCGGCGCCGAACGCGTGGGCGTTCTGCTGCCGAACGTCAACGGAACGCCGGTGACGGTGTTCAGCCTGTGGGCCGCGGGGTTCGTTCCGGCCATCCTCAACTTCTCCACCGGCGTTCCCACCATGCTTCAGTGTGCTCAACTAGCCGGACTGCGCCACGTGATCACCTCGCGGACCTTCCTGGAAAAGGCCAAGCTGAAGGTCGAAGCGTTCACCGCGGCGGGAATCGAACTGATCCATCTGGAGGACGTGCGGGCCGGACTGTCCGGGGGTACTAAGCTGGCCGCCTTGTTTAAGCACACGTTGAACTGCGGGGCGGGGTTAAGATTGGGAGTCGGCGGTCCGAATCCCACGGCCGTGCCGGCGGTCGTGCTGTTCACCTCCGGCTCGGAGGGCGTGCCCAAGGGCGTGGAACTCACTCATGGCAACCTCCTCGCCAACCTGCGCCAGGTGCTCGGAGTCCTCGACGTGACCGATCACGAACGGTTCTTCAGCGCGATGCCCTTGTTCCACAGCTTTGGGCTGATGGCCGGGGTCATCGTGCCGTTGTCTCGCGGACACTACACGTTCCTCTATCCGTCGCCGCTGCACTACCGCGTCGTTCCCGCTACGGTTTATGACCAGGCCTGTACCGTGATGTTTGGTACTAACACTTTCCTCAATGGCTACGCGCGCCGGGCCAATCCCTACGACTTCCATTCAGTGAAGTTCCTCGTGGCCGGAGCAGAGAAGGTGCAGGAGACCACGGCCGACACGTGGTCGCGCAAGTTTGGAGTGCGTCTGCTGGAGGGGTACGGCGCCACCGAATGCAGCCCGGCCCTTTGCCTCAACACCCGCCTGGACGTCAAACTAGGCAGTGTCGGACGTTTTCTTCCCGGCATCGAATGGAAGATCGAGCCGGTGGAAGGAGTGGCCGAGGGGGGACGCTTGGTCGTGCGCGGACCGAATGTGATGAGCCGCTATCTCAATCCGGAGGCGGATGCAAAGTTCCAGGCGCTCGGCGGTTGGTACGACACGGGGGACATCGTCCGCGTGGACGAGGAGGGATTCGTCTTCATTCTGGGACGATTGAAACGCTTTGCCAAGGTCAGCGGGGAAATGGTGAGCCTGACCGCGGTGGAGGACGCGCTGGCCGGAGCGTTCCCGCACTTCGGCAACCGCTGCGAGGTGGCGGTGATGGCCCGGCCGGATGCGGACAAAGGCGAGGTGTTGATCGCCGTCGCCAACGAGCCACGACTGACGCTGGAGAACCTCCGAGCGGCGATCAAAGAGAAGGGCTTGACCAACCTGTGCGTCCCGCGCGAGCTGAAGTTCGTTCGGGAGATTCCCAAGCTGGGGACCGGCAAGGTCAATCACCGGGAGCTGGCAGCGTTGCTGAGTGAGGTGAAGGGGGAGCCCCAACACGAATGAACACCAATGGAATGACACGAATGAACACGAAGGGAATGGAGCAGGAGAAATAATGAGCGGTAGGCGCACACGAGGCCGGTGGCTGGCCGCTGCCATCGGTGGATTGCTTTTGTTGGCTACGATGGGGCTGGTGGCGCGGTTGATGTTGTTTTCCGGACCTTATCAAACCCCGGCGTCGATTGGGGAGCGTCGCTTTGTCGATCTTCACGTGCATACAGCGGGAATCGGGGCGGGCGACAGCGGCTGCTTTGTCTCGAAGGAAATGGAGAACAGTTACAAGTTCGGGATCTATCTGAAGGCGTTTGGGGTGACGCGCGACGAGGTGGCGCAGCGAGGGGACGCCCTCCTGTTGGAACGCATCGCGCAACTCGTCGCGGCCAGCACCAACGTTAGCGCCGCCGTGGTCCTGGCGCTCGACGGCGTGGTGGACGAAACGGGTGAACTGGACCGAACCCGCACCGAGATCCTGGTACCCGACACTTTCGTGGCCCGCGAGACGGCCAAGCACACCAACCTACTGTTCGGCGCCTCGATCCATCCGTACCGGCGCGATGCTCTGGAACGGCTCGATTGGGCGGCCGCCCACGGTGCCGTGTTGGTGAAGTGGATTCCGAGCATCATGCTCATCGATCCGGCGGAGGAACGGCTGATCCCGTTTTACGAACGCCTGAAGGCCCATGGATTGCCGTTGCTGACGCACACTGGGGAAGAACGTTCCTTCACCTTCGCCCGGGATGAACTGGCCGATCCGGAACGGCTGCGGTTGCCCTTGCGTCTGGGGGTGACGGTCATCGCGGCCCACGTGGCCTCCAACGGCGAGACCGATGGCGAACCCAATCTGGAACGTCTGGCCCGCCTGATGCCGGAGTATCCTCAGCTCTACGCTGACATTTCGTCACTCACCCAAGCCAACCGGAGGGGCGATTTGCGCGAGGTCTTGGAGCGCCCGGAGTTCGCCGGGCGTCTGGCCTATGGCTCCGACTTCCCTCTCATCAACACCGCCCTGGTCTCCCCTTGGTACTATCCGTTGAATCTGACCCGCGACGCGATGGCACGTCTGGCCGCGATCGACAATCCATGGGATCGGGATGTCGCCCTGAAGCAAGCCTTGGGACTACCGGTCGAGATCTTTGAGCTGTCCGGACGGCTGGTACCGGTTCGGAAAACGTCAATCGCCGAGCCAGTGGACAGGCCTCGGCCGGCCGAAAATAAAAATGGCTCTCGCGATGAATGACTCGGGTGGTCCATCGTCGGCTGATCCGTTTGATGAGTACGAAACTGAAGTCGCCGTGGTTCTTCCCGACCGTGCTGTTGTGCGTGGTGGGCGCCCTTCTGCCGGTGTGGTCCCTGATCCGGAGCGGTGGATTGCGGGGTTCGCTCAACGACGCGGGCTTTTTGGTCGCGCTGTGGGGTCTGTCGCCCTTCGTGCTGCCGATGGTTTCGGCCTGGGTGGCTCGCCGGACCTGGGTGCGCGTCATGGTGTTGGCGCTAGTGGCGGTGGCGGTGTTGTTCGGCCTGACCAATTATCTGGTGATCCAGCCTCGACAGGAGGCCAGTCTGGGAACCGCCAGTTACTTCCTGCTTCCGCTGTGGCAATGGCCGATGGCCGCCCTGGGAGCGGCACTGGCTCTGTTCGTTCCCGCGGAAACCAAGGAATCGAACGAGGACGGAGTGAAAGACTCGGAGACCTCGGTCCACGGCGCAGGTTAAACCCCGGCCATGCCCTCGGTGCGCCTCCCCAATGCGAAAGGGAGGCCGATTCAGATTCGCCACCCGCTCGCCGTTCGGCGGAAGGAACCCCCGGCGTGGAACGGCTGGAGATCCGGGTTCACGGACCGGCTCATGCCCCGGCCCTCGTTTATCTTCCGGGAATCCACGGCGATTGGTACCTGGTCGCCAGCTTCCGGCGAGCGGTGCAAGACCGGGTTCGCTTCGTCGAGTTCTGTTATCCCGGCACGACCACCTGGACCCTCCAACACTATGCTGAAGCCATCCTCGAGGCGTTGGAGAAGCAAGGCATCGAACAAGGCTGGTTGCTGGCCGAATCATTCGGTTCACAGGTCGGCTGGTCGATGTTGGAGCACGGATCTCGTTTCCCGTTCCGTGCCCAGGGACTGATTCTGGCCGGTGGCTTTGTCCGCTACCCGTGGATGGGTGGAGTCAGGCTGGCCACGGAGGTGATCAACGTCTTGCCGCCCGGGACGGTCCGTTTGCTGTTCCGGATTTATACGAAGTATGCCCGATTTCGTCATCGGCAGGCCCCGGAAACACGGGCATCGCTGGATGAGTTTGTGCGGCGCCGGCTCGCGCCGGGCGACCGAGAAGCGATCCTTCATCGGTTGCGCTTGATTGCCGGACACGACCCACGGGAGTGCGCGCAAGCCGTTCAGGTGCCCACCTGGTCGCTGACGGGGTTCTGGGATCCTATTGTGCCGTGGTGGCCGGTGCGACGTTGGCTCCGGCGCGGCTGTCCCGGTTGGCGCGGGGATCGGATCCTACCCTGGGCCGACCACACCGTATTGGCAACCCAACCCCGTCAGGCAGCCGAAATCGTGGTGGGCTGGATGACGAGGTGAGTCACGAGGAGTTCGAAGGCCCAGTTTCAATTTCTGTCCGACCCTGATTCGCTGCTGAGGCGGCGTGGGAGCAGCGCTCGACGGCTCTCTTCCTTTGTTATCATGTAGCGCTGTCGATCCCGATCGGACCGTCACCTTTGCCGGTCGGCGCGGACTTACCCCCGCCCGAGGCTTTTTCGCCTTTTCCCGCGGTCAGTTTAATGCAGAGAAAGAAGACCACGAGAATGGCGATAAGCAGGCAGACCACGAGCGCTTTCTGCCGTTGTCCGGCCTCCGTCATCCCGAGCGGGTCCAGGGTCTGTTCGATCAAGCTGGCCGCCAGCACGCCGATCAAGAGGGATACCCAATAGGCTTTGACTTCGGCCTGCTCCATCTTGATTTCGGCGGGCGTACTGCCCGCGTCGGGATCTTTGGCGGTCAGTGAGTACACATAGCGGGTCAGGCTCACGAGCAACAGGTAGGGCATGGCCGCCAGGAGCAGGTATTCCACCGCCTTGATGGCCGACTTGAGAGTGATCGAGGATTTGCTGGCGGTGGGGGACGAATCGGAGTCGCTGGACGCTCCCGCCAGCAGATCGGTGGTCACCGATGCCTCGGGTGCGGTTTCGGCATAAAGTGCCTGAATGATGTTCTTGAAGCCCAGCACCAGCATCAGCGCCATGGCAAAAATGGCCACCAGACTAGCCAACCGGAGCACGGTTCGGGAAATCACCCCCAGCAGTTCGTTCGCCACGTCCGACTTCAGGACGAGGCCGGCCAGACAGATATGCTGAACCTGAGCCCGCACAAAATTGACCTGGACCTCCCCTTGGGCCGCGGGTTCGTCCATCGCGCGTTTGATGACGTCCAGATAACGAGTGTGGGTGCGGGTGGCGTGGAGGTAATCCTCCCAGGAGAGCGTCACACCCAGTTCCTGAGCGCGACGTTCGATTTCGAGTCGTGAGGGTTGCCGACCGTCGTGTGCCAGGCCCTGCCGGATCAGACGGAGTGAGGTAAATCGCTGCCGTTCCTCTTCGATTTGGGTCTCAAGATGACGCCTGAACCGATGCTCGGCGTACGCGGCGCGGTGAATGCTGATCCAGAGCAAAACGACCGAGGCCCCGGTCAGCAGCGCGAAGCCGCGCAGAGTCAGGGATTCCGCAAACAGCGCGAGGGTGCAAAAGACGGCAATACCCAACGCCGAGGCGGTGTAATTCAGGACGAGGAGTCGCCACCGGACGAAGGCCACGTTGCCGGGTGCTCCTTGGTTGGGCTGACTCCAGGCGAACAACCCGAAGACAACCGGCAGGAAGGCCAGAACCAACGCGAGGCGGGAGACCGGCAGGTGGTCGTGGAACGCCGGCCGGCGGGTGGCAAGCAGGATGTGCTCCGGACTCAGTCCCGCCAGGGCGGCCATGCCGGCGGCGTAGAGAATCGGGGCGCAAACCAGCAGGGGAACAAACAGGCACCAGGTGGGCCAATGGCTGTATCGCAGCGGCGGATCTGTGGGGCTGAGGCGCGCCGGGTCGAGAAACGATTCAGGGTTGGGGGAGGCGCTCATGGACGCCGTCTTTATTGCCGCCGTCCCTGTCGCCACAGGCCCCAACCGAACAGCAGGGCTCCCATGGCACCCATCATCGCCGTCGGTTCCGGCACCGGTGCATACGTTAGAGTCAACCCCCAACTGTGTAACGTCGCTTGATCCATCGAAGCTACGTCACGGAAATGCAAAGTCCACACGCCGGTTCCGGAAAGACCTTTGAACGAACTAAGCATCGCAGTGCGGTCGAGGTTATTCCAATCCCAGTCGGCCGCTGGCAGAACCTCACGACCGTCCGGCTGCCAGGTTCCGGTGAGCGGGCCCTCCAACGGGATATTGGGATCCGCTCGATAACTATGGATGTCGCCAGCGGCACCATCGTGCAGAGTGATGGTGAAGTTGGCGGGATCATCATAGCCGTCCAGGGTGGACTCGGTACGTCCCGGACGGTTCAAGAGGACTGAGAATCCGGAATCATGAACCAGATACGCGTAGAGATCGCCGGCCATGCCGCCGGAAAGATTCAATCTTACTTCCACGTCGGTGATGACCTCGTTATCCGGAGCGGTGATCTCCAGGGTCCTGGTGATGGAACTATTGTCAGGAATTAGCTCATTGAGCGGGCCTGAATCCACGATGACGACAGCGGCTTGCCCGGTGACCGTCAGCAAGGTTAAAAACGCTGGGACAAGACGGGAGGAGGTATTCATGATGATGGAGGTCTGGGTGGTACCCACTGGCAGATTCTAAGGGATCAGGCTGTAAAATCGGTGATCACCGGGCAGGGAAAGCTCAAGGTCATCTTCAAACTCCAGCAGCCCATTGGGACCCGTCAAAAGGGGGCCGGCCAAAGGGATCCACTGGATTAAGTCGGAAGAGACCTGAACGTGATAGGCCGTGTTGGGCAGCCCGGCGAACGTGATCAAAAGATGCCCATTGCTGAGGGCGCGAATGGCGACGGTATTACTCTCTCCGGTCAGGCCGCGTACCGTGACCTCGATGGTGCCCTCAGCCGCTTCTCCATAGCGGTCGAGGACGGTATAGGAAATGGTGTCTTCGCCGGTAAAATCCTCGGGTGGGGTGTAAATAATGGCGTTCCCGTCCACCGATGCCGTCCCCCCTTTGGAAGAAGAACCGGAAGGCACGTTGATGAGGAAGGGGGCGCAGTTTGCGTCCGTTTGACTGCGAACCAGCTTCGAGATGGGGACGGAAATCGAGTGATTTTGATCGATGCCGACCGCACTCGCGGTGGCGATGGGAGGCGCGTAGGGAATGATTAGGACCTGGCCTTCGTTGGAAGCCACAATGGAATAGGAGCCGTTGGGCTCAATGGGGAGGCATCCTTCCTGCATCGAAGAAACATCGACGGTCCCGGATTGGTTGGCCGTCAGAGAAACCAGCCCCGCCTGCGGTGTCAGAGCCTTCTTCATGTCGATTTTTCCGGTAAAAGCGGAAGTGAGGGCCAGTTCAGAGCTGGGCGTACTCTCAATCGTCCTCACCGCCGACAAATCAATCATGCTATTATCGTACTCGCTCCGGAGGGAAAGAACTTCATTCTCACCCAAACTCACCGTGGTCCAGGCGGGAAACCCGATCTGGGCTCCGGCATAGGCATACACGGATCCATGGAGTTGCGTGAGGACCGGAAAAGACTGGCTGGAATAGGAGACGGCCAGTGAACCGCGGAACTGGTTCAGATCGGCTAAATTGAAGGTTCCCGGTTCCTCCAGCGCGAGCGAAGACAACGAAAGACCGGTGAGGGTACCGAGCAGCACATTTCCCTCATCGGAGATCAGCCAATCGCTGCCCTTCCAGGCCGAAGAGAGCGTCAGATCGCCGCTGAACGCGCTCAAATCAATCACGGAGCCGGCCCCGTAACTGATCAATCCGATTTCCCCGGTCGTTGGCTGGAGAGCGTTTTTCAGATGGATGGCGCCTCCATAACTGGCGTCGAATTGCAGATGGGCGTGAGAGGAGAGGTTGAGCGAGGTCACGCCCGGGAAGTCCAGGACGCTGCCCGAACTCCAGGCGCTCAGCGAAAGAGACTGAAAATCCCCGAGCGTTATCGTTGTCAGCCCGGGAAAGCTTACTTGCGCGCCGCTGAACAACCAAACGCTGCCAACCAAACTCGTGACGGCGGGAAAGCTCACTTGTGCCGCCAGCGACACCGAAACATCGCCCGCCAACGTCGTCAAAGAAGGAAAACTCAGGACGCCTTCTACAATCTGCAACTCACCGGTGAAGCTGGTCAGAGTGGAGAGATCAAGCGTTCCGGGGTACTCCAGGTAGAGCAAGGTCAAGCCGAGGTTCTTCAGGGGACCGGTCACCACTCTGGCGCCTTTGTACACCCACCATTGGCTACCTGGCCCGGGATCGCCCTCCGGAATTTCGGGAAACAGCAGATCCCCACTGAACCCACTCAAATCAATCACAGAATTGGTGCCATAGCCGCTCAGCCTCACTTCACCATTGGAAGGATTGGAGGCCTGTTTCAAATCGATGAGGGCTCCATCGAAAGCAGTGAGTTCCAGAAAAGTTTTGGCGGCGGCAAAGTTGAGAGACGTGACGGCCGAGAGATCGATACTGCTGCCCGGATCCGAGGCGTACAGGGACAACGACTGCGTTTCGTCCAGCGTAATCGCGGTCAGGGCCGGAAAGGCCGCCTGCGCGCCTTCCCTCACCGTTACGCCGCCGGAGATCGTGGTCAGAGACGGAAAGCTCTCGGTCCCTCCGGCGACCTGAAGGTGGCCGGTAAAGCTGGCCAGAGAGGAGAGATCAAAGGTTCCGGGATGGTTTAGATAAAGAAAACTTAGAGAAAGACTCGTCAAAGGACCGGTCAGAACACTCCCGTCGCCATAGACCCACCATTGGCCGTCCAGCGGGCCCGCCGGAAACAGCAACTCGCCACTGAAGGTGCTCAAATCGATCACCGAGCCGGTCCCGGAGCTGGTCAATCCAATCTTGCCGGCGTCCGGCTTGGCGGCCGACGGCAGATCAATGAGGCCTCCTTCGAAAGCGTTGAGCTGCAAATGGGCGTTGTTGGCCAAGCTGAGCGAAGTGACCGTCGAAAAATTGAGTTGGCTACCCGAACCCGATGCGGTCAGGAAGAGGCGCTGATTGTCAACGAGCGTCATCGTAGTCGCTGAAAGGGTGATCAACGCTCCAGCGCTGGCCTGTAATTCACTTCGCGAACCATTGACCACAATGCCATCAATGGTCAGGGCAGTTAACGTCAGCGTGGTGCCGGCGTTGTCCGCCGAAAGGATGGCGTTGTTGCTCTCGAGGGTCACCACCCCTTGGATGCTGGAGGCGCCACTGGTGACCCGCAGGGAAGCCGATTCCGCGAGCATCAACGGGCGGGCGCATTGCAGACTACTTAGATCCAATGTGCCACTGAAGGTTACGGCGCTTGATCCGTCCAGGGGAGGGATGACGACATTATCGCCCGCTTTCGGAACGGTATTCGAATCCCAATTTTGCGGATCGGTCCACTGAGTCCCGTCACCGCCTCCGTCCCAGGTGACCGTAGCGCCGAACGCCGGAACCACCGAGAGGAAACCTAACAGGGACAAGGCGAACAGGGACAAGGCGAAAAACTTGAGTGTGACTTTCATTATGGTTAGATCTGGTTCGAGAATCTTCGGACGGTGTTAACCTGGTGAGGTGCGCTCGGGGTGTAGCCACAAGGGGACTGGCCACAAGGGGACAACTCTGCGCTACCGGGGATCGTGCCCCGATGCGCCCGTGCCGGCCGGTCGCATTAAGCCATTTTTTCCGAATCGGCGGACGGAGGGGCACGGTCATGGCGGTTTGGGGTTAAACACACCGACCTCACGCACGGGCTCCGGACTTGAGTGCGCGGAACGGTCAGGCAGGAGCACCGACCTCACGGAGCCCAACCAGAGCCTCGCTTCGCACCCAACACGGAACATCCCCTGCAACGCTGCGGGCATGTCTGCAGGGCGTTTACAGCGGGATCGTGCTGCGAGTCAACGGGAATCGTGGAATGGACCGATATTGCTACAGTTCGGCGGGCCCGATTCGTTGGCCAGGACCGCCCCTTGTTCCCGGATTTGCCGACGATGTTCCGCCGCACGACATAGTAGAGGTCGAAGAAACCGGTGATCAGAAACGCCGGCCGCTCCTGGCTCGCCCGGGACCACCGTGCTGGCTATGCTGCTCTCCTCATGGACAAGGACCAGGTCGCCGCCGTGCTGGTGGAAATCGGCACGCTGTTAGAATTGAAAGGGGAAAATCCTTTCAAGACCCGCGCTTATCAGAATGCTGCGCGTACCTTGGAGGGCCTCACTGAACCCTTGGAGAAGGTGGTAGCCGAAGGGCGGCTCAAGGGAATGAAGGGCATCGGGGAAGCGTTGCAGGAAAAGATCACCCTTCTGGTCACGACGGGAAGCCTTCCGTATTACGAGGAATTGAAGGCCTCGCTGCCGCCCGGATTGGTCGCACTGCTCAGCCTGCAAGGCGTCGGCCCGAAGAAAGTCAAAAAACTGTATGACGAACTCGGCATTGATTCCCTCGCCGCGCTGGAGGCGGCTTGCCAGGCGGGCAAGGTGGCCGCGCTGGAGGGCTTTGGTGAAAAATCGCAGACCAAGATTCTCGAGGCGATCGCCTTCCAACAGAAGTTCGCGTCGCGGCATCTGCTCGTCGATGCCCTCACCGCCGCTGAACCGATCCTGGAAGCTCTGCGGGAGCATCCCGATGTGACGCGGTGTTCGTCGGCAGGCAGTTTGCGACGCTGGAAGGAGGTTATTGGCGACCTGGATTTCGTGGTGTCGTCACGCCAGCCGGCCGCCGTCCTGGATTTCTTCGTTCAACGGCCCGGCGTCGCCAACGTGCTGGCCAAAGGCGACACCAAGGCCAGCGTGATGCTCGAGGTAGGAATCCAGGCCGACCTGCGGGTGGTGAGTGAAGTCGAGTATCCTTACGCGCTGGCGTACTTCACCGGTTCCAAAGAGCACAACATCGTCCTGCGCCAGCGGGCCATCAGCCGGGGGTTGCGGCTGAACGAGTATGGGCTGTTCCGCAGCGCCGAGGAAACCCGCGATCCGGCGCTGCGTATCGCCTGCCAGGACGAGGCGGAGCTGTATCGTGAATTGGGGCTCGACTACGTGGAACCCGAGTTGCGCGAGGACCACGGCGAGTTCGCCGCCGCCGAGACGCATCGACTGCCCCGACTGATCGAGTGGACCTCCCTGAAAGGTTCGCTGCACAACCATTCCGATTGGTCAGACGGACGAAACACGCTGGCGGACATCGCTGCCTATGCCGAGGACCTGGGACTGGCCTACTGGGCCATCACTGACCATTCCCGGGCGAGTTTCCAGGCGCACGGACTGGATCCCAAGCGCGTTCGTCAACAGATCCTGGCCGTGGGTGAGGTGAACCGGAAGTTGGCAGACGACGGCAGTACGTTCCGCCTCCTGACCGGCACGGAGGTGGACATCCTCAAGGATGGGCTCGATTTCCCTGATGAGTTGCTCGCCGAGCTGGAGGTCGTAGTGGCCAGTCTGCACGTCCCGTCGAACGACGAAGCGGAGAACACCAAGCGGCTGATTCGGGCGGCGGAGAACCGCAATGTGCAGATGCTGGGGCATCTGAGCGGACGCCTCCTGCTGGAACGCGATGCGTACAAAGTGAATCAGCAGGCGGTGATCGAGGCCTGTGGTGAAACGGGCACGTGGATCGAGCTGAATGCCTCCCCGTACCGGTTCGACCTCGACTGGCGCCTGTGGCAGTTCGCGCAATCCAAGGGGGTAAAATGTGTCATCAATTGTGATGCCCATCGGCTGGAACACGCCTCGTGGTTGCGCCTCGGAGCGGGCATCGCTCGCAAAGGTTGGCTGCAACCGCGGGGCGTGGTGAACACGCTGGGACTGGCCGCGTTGCGGAAAGCTCTGGCGTTGAAACGAGCGAAAGGCACTTGATTATTTGCCATATGGCGGTATAAATATTGCCATATGGCTAAGAACGAATGGACCGAGGAGACGTTTTTGAACCGGATTCTCGGGCTGCGACCAGCGGCTCCCCGGAACGATGGGGCGCTGGCGTTCGAAGAACCCGTCGCGGAGTACCAGGCACCGTCCACGTTACGCACCCAAACCGTGGTGCAACGGCTGTTGAAGGGATTGCCCGTGAGCTCATTTGCCGTGCTCTGCGATGCCTTCCAGCTCCCCCAAGATCGGATGGCCGAAGCGGTGAGCATCGCGCCACGCACTCTGGCGCGACGGAAGATCTTCAAACCGGACGAGTCGGAACGGATCTTCCGGTTCGGGCGGATCTTTCAGGATGCCGTGGACCTGTTTGATGGTGAGGTGGACGAGGCCAGGGAATGGTTGAAGCAACCCCAGTTCGGTCTCGGAGGCGCCGTGCCGCTCGAGTTTGCGAAAACCGAGCCCGGAGCCCAGGAAGTGCGCAACCTGATCGCCCGCCTGAACGAAGGTATCTTTGCATGACCCGGCGGGCCTACCGGTTGGTCAAACGGGAGCGGATGGCCACGGCCTTCGATGGTGAGGGCGCGCGTCGGACCGGGGGGCGGTGGAACAGCCCCGGAGTCCGGATGGTGTACGCCGCGGAAAGCCTGTCGCTCGCCCAACTGGAGGTGATGGTTCACTTCCAACGTCGTTCCGCCTTTCGCCGTTATGCGGTCATTATCGTGGAATTCCCGGAGGAGCTGATGGCCCGGGTTGAAGATCAGACGCTCTTGCCTCCGGACTGGAAGGCGCAACCGCCCAGCGCCCGCACCCAGGTCATCGGCGACCGGTGGATCAGGACAGCGCGATCTACAGTGCTTTCCGTGCCGACCGTCATCACGCCGGGCGAACGGAACTTTCTGTTCAATCCAGTTCATCCCGACTTCGTACAGGTCGCCCTCCGGCCAGCACAGGAATTTCAGTTCGACGTACGGCTGGCGGGAGAAACGGAGTAAGAGCGTAGAAACGATAAGCCACGGACTACGGACTACGGACCATCGACCACTCATTTAGTTCCCGTTCCCCCGCCTCCGCTCCCGCTGCGAGCCCCAGCAACTCCAACGCTTCACCCACGAAATACAACGACCCGGTAATCAGGACCCAGGGATCGGCAGCGGTGAGCTTTAGGGCCTCCGCCAGTGAGTCCGCCGCTTTGACCGGCCGCCCCAAACCGGTGGCTACCGCCGCGGCACGCAGCGCCTCGGCCGACAGAGCTCGGGCATTGGAGATCGGTGCGGTTACGACCCGGCCGGCCAAGGGCACCAATTCCTTGAGCATCCCGGTGCAATCCTTATCGGCCAGCATACCCACGATCACGGTCGGTCGGGCCGTTCCAAGGATGGCCGGCAAGGCCGCCGCCAGTGCTCGAACACCCGCCAGGTTATGCGCGCCATCAAGAATCAACTTCCTCCCCCCTTGTTCCACCACCTGTAAACGACCCAGCCACGACGTCTCCGCCAAACCCTGCCGCAACTGCTCATCGTTTACCGGTAACATCGCCCGCAGCAGCCGCACCGTCGCCGCCGCCAGGGCCCCATTGACTCGCTGATGCGGCCCGGCCAAGCCCACTTCCAAGCGGAAGGAAGCCACCTCGGCCGGACCAATGTGCAGGTATGGGGCATCCAATTCCCGCGCCTTGAACCGCAGGATGGCCTCGGCATCGGCGTCCGTCTCCGCCGTCAATACCGGGACGCCCGGCTTGATGATCCCGGCCTTCTCCGATGCAATGGCGGCCAACGAGTTTCCCAGCACCTGAACGTGATCCAGCGCGATGTTGGTGATGACGCTGGCGAGCGGGGTGACGATGTTGGTCGCATCGAATCGTCCGCCGAGCCCGGTTTCCCAGATTACGACGTCCACTCGTTGCTCGGCGAAATGCTGCAGGGCAAGCAGGGTGGTGAACTCGAAGAAGGTCGGTTCCAAGCCATCCAATCTGGCCAGCAACGCCCGCGCTTCCGCCACCTGGCGAGCCAAGGCATCGTCACCCATGGACTCGCGGTTGACCTGGATCCGCTCGCCGAACCGCACCAGATGCGGCGAGGTGTACAAGCCCACCTTCCGGCCGGACCGGCGATAGACACCTTCCAGCAAGGCGCAGACCGACCCCTTTCCGTTGGTGCCGGCGACGTGGATGAACGAAAGCTTCTCCTGCGGATTACCCGCGGCGGCCACCAGGCGCTGGGTCGTCTCCAGGCCGGGTTGAAAGCCAAATTGGCGCAGGGAATGGAGGTATTGGAAGGCCTCGGAACTGGTCACGCGCCGACGATTGTCCGGCTTCATCCCAGTGCAAGCGATGAACGCTCTCCTCCCCTCAGCTTTTCCGCTCCGATTTTCCCGGTGGTGGCCCCGGCGGAGGCTTCTCCGGCTCCGGCACCTTGGAAATCCACTCCAGGTACGCCCGCAGCCCCAGGTAAAGCTGGACCAGCAAAATTCCCGCCGCGACCCACTGCTCGATTTTCAAGGCACGTAGCCGTTCCACTCCGGGCGGCGCCGCCAGCCAAGCCGGGTCATGGGCCAACAGAAACACGGCGGGAAGCGACACCACGAGCCACAAGAGAGCCAGTACGCGGTGGTTCAACGGCGGGGGTCCGCCTGCCGGGGCCGGGTTCGGACTCCTGGTCTTCCGTGGAGTTGATGCGGAATCCATTTGAACTCGTGAAGGCTCTCGCAAACTGTCGCCCCACTGTCTGCGTCGCATGTCACTCGAAGCAAGCCCGCCCCCCAGCCCTTGTCCCGCATCACCCGCGGCACCGGCTGCCGCTCCCCCGCCCACGCCCAAGGAAAACGTCTGGGTCAACCTCGTCTGCAACGCCGTCCTCCCCGGTCTCCTGCTCACCCAGCTCAGCAAGCCCGAACGCCTCGGACCGGTCTGGGCTCTGGTGGTGGCCCTGTCGATTCCGCTGTCCTACGGGCTCTATGACCTGATCCGACGCCGGACTTGGAACATGTTTTCCATCATCGGCCTCACCGGCACCTTGATTACGGGCCTGCTGGGCCTGTTCAAGGTTTCCAACGTCTGGTTCGCGGTGAAGGAGGCGGCCATTCCCGCCATTTTGGGACTGGCCATCCCGCTCACCCTCAAGACCCGCCAGCCGCTCGTCCGCACCCTGATCTACAACGATCAGGTCTTGGACACGGACCGGATCGGTCGAGCCCTGGTCGAGCGCAATGCCATTCCCGGTTTCGACGCCTTGCTACGCTGGGCCTCCTGGGTGCTGGCCGGCGCCTTCCTCTTCAGCGCGGTCCTGAACTATTTCCTCGCCCGCTGGATTGTCACCGCGCCCCCCGGCTCACCGGAAAATGTGGCGCAGTTGGGCAAGCTCAACTGGGTTTCATGGCCGGTCATCATGATTCCCAGCCTGGCCATCATGATGTTCGCGCTGATCCGCCTGCTGAAAGGACTGGAGAAGCTGACGGGATTGTCGGGAGATGACTTGTTTCACCGGAAAAAGTGAGGAGGGGAAGGAAGTTCCAAATCCCAAATTCCAAATAAGGAGCCACGCCCAGCGCGACCACCGTAGGGAAGACGTTCTCTTTGAGTCCTTTGAGATCTTTCGTGGTTCAATCAATTGCCGGTTTCAGGACGAAGGGGGCGAGGCACAACCGATGCTCCCCTCGCCGGGCGGCTGGAGCGGGAACCGGGAGCTTGGAATTTGGAATTTGGAATTTCTTTGGAGCTTGGAGCTTGGCTTTGGGAGCTTGAGTCAGGTTTTCCCGGAGTGGGTCTGGACGAACTGGCGCGAGGCCAGTTCCCGCCGGACCACCACCCAAGCGAGCAGACCGACGATGACCTGAAACACCGCGGGAACCACGCCCCAGTCCAGGCGGGTTTGCAGGAAGAAGTTCAATCCTCCCGCCTCCAGCAACGCCGGCCCTTCAAAAAAACCCGGACGCCTCACCGCCAAGAACACCAGGGCTGCCAGCGCCGGAATCAACACTCCCCAGAACGCCGTGCCCAGCACCGCCGCGATGAAACTCCGCGCCCGCAGGCCCCGCCATAGGCCAATCGTTGGAAAACAGAGAAGCGCGGCCACCAGCCACCAGTTGAACCGGGTGTAGTCCACCCCCACCCTCCGCCACAATCCTTCGACATAAATCGACAAGCTGAACTGCAGCACCACTGGGAACAGGAATTCCCGCAGATGCGCCAGCCAGCGGCTGTGGAGCAATTGATTCACGCTCAAGGGGGTCACCAGCAGCAATTCGAGCGTCCCATTCTCGCGTTCCGCCCGAAATCCGCCCGCCGCGCTGAAAGCCATGCCGCCCAGCAGGAACAGCGGAGCCAACCCTCCCATCCATCCGCCCGTCGAGGCCGTCAGCATCCACACTCCCATCACCACCACGATCCAACCCCAGCGCGTGAGCGCGGCGGCCACCGTGCGATGCTGAATCCAGACTAGCGGGTTGCGGGAAAGACGGGCGCGCTGCCGCTCCCGGATCCAACCGGGAAAAATCAGTGGGCGAGTCAGTTGACGTTGCAGTTCCAGCACCTCCTGTCGGGGCGGTTCCTCCTGCCACAAACGCCCGACTCGTCGCGCCGCCAATTGAATCGCCATGATTCCCACCAGCGCGGCGACGGCGAGCAACCCGAGCAGTCCGAGAATCCACACCCCCACTGCCGGTTGCGCCGGACCAGCGGCAGCCATCAGACTCCGATCGCTGAAACTCCCGATCAAAACCCGCGGGAGTAGTTCCAGGGAACGGACCAGCTCGCTGAGTTCCGGCCACCCGTTGCCCAGACGCAGGTTCAACCCCAGCAGCAGCCACACCAGACCACCTTGGACGAAGAGGACGAGGGCCAGTAACAGGCCCTCCAACACGAAAGAAAGAGCCAAGGCCCGCCGGAATTGGACCGTGACCGAGCTGGCCAGGAGTCCGGCCGCCAGACCTAAAAGCAGCACGGCGAGCTGCACCGTCACCACTTCGACCATCTCACTGAATCCGACGCCCCCCATCAGCACGGGAACCACCAGGATGGGAACGGCGGCCAGCCACAGGGTCAGCGATCGCAGCGCATTGGCCGCGCACTTGCCCAGGGCGACCGCCCGTGCCGTGAGTGGGGTCAATCCCAGCAAGTTCAAGGTCGATTCGCGGCGTTCGCGGGCGATGGCGTCGGCGGTCAAGGTAGGAGCGAGAACCAGAATCAGTAAGGTCAGTGCCATCTGAACCCGGGCGAAGAGGAACCCTCCCTCCGACTGCATTCCGGGTATTCCGCCCCAGCTCATATAATACCGCGATTGGATCTCCGCCCACGCCGTCATCCCCCAGACCAGTGCTCCAATCACCCCGGCGGCTCCGATCAATCGCAGGCGAAACAGCGCCGGTGAGCGAGATTGCTCGCGCAGTTCGCGGTGAATGACTGGGTTCATTTGCCCTTCACCCGGAACCAACGCTCATTGGGTGTCACCCTTGGTCACCCGCAGGAAAACCTCCTCCAAACCGAGTTCATCCTCGCGGAGTTCCAACAAGCGAAGGCCCGCGCTCACCAACGTCTCGGCAATGAATCCTCCGTCGTCATCGTGATTCTTCAACACCACCTTCAACCGCCCGTCGGTGGCCTCGACCGCCTGCGTCTCGGGACGCTGTAACAACAATTCCTTGGCCGTCTCCGCCGACGTCGCCACCCGCACCCAGAACGCCCGGGCATCCGACATGCCTGATTTCACCCCTTTGATCGGACCGCTGTAGATCAACTGTCCTCGCTCGATGATGGCGCACTGATTACACAACGACTGCAGCTCGGAGAGAATATGTGAGGAAATGATGATCGTTTTCCCCATCCGCTGCAGTTCCTGCAGAATGGCCATCATTTCGATACGGGCGCGGGGATCGAGTCCGCTGGCCGGTTCGTCGAGTAGCAACAGTTGCGGGTCGTGAATCAGCACCCGGGCCAATCCCAAGCGTTGTTGCATCCCACGGCTGAGCGCCCCGATGAGCGCCCCCTTTTTTTCGCTCAACCCCACCAGCTCCAGCACGTCCGCCACCGTCTTCTCCCGCTGCGCCGCTGGAATCTTGTAACACGCACCAAAGAAATCGAGGTACTCGGTCACCTCCATGTCTTTGTACACCCCGAAGAAGTCCGGCATGTAGCCGATCAGGTGGCGAACCCGGTCGGCGTCCCGGACCACATCCAGCCCCAATACCTGGGCCGTGCCGCTCGAAGGCGTGAGGAAGGTGGCGAGGATGCGCAGGGTCGTGGTCTTGCCCGCGCCGTTGGACCCGATGAAGCCGAAGAGATCACCGCGGTTGACCGTAAGGTCGAGCGAACCCAGCGCCACCATGGAGCCAAAGGTCCGCCCCAAGTGGTGGGTCTGGACGGCGGGAACATCGGGGGAAGAACTCATGCGGAAAAGAGATCAGGGGCGGCTGGGGACTTCGAGCCGGAGCAGCGCACCCCGGCGGTGGCGCGGTGCGGAAAACTGGTTGAGGGAAGGCGTCACCCCGGTGTCGGGTAACCACGCCAAGAGCACGGCACTGCCCCGCCGCAGTCCGGAGCTGAGATCGAATCCCGCCGGCCAGATATAGGCCTGGTTCCCTCGCGACTCGGGTCCGAGAAGCGAGGGAAACGAGGCCGCCATCGCTGCTTCGGCCCAATCGTCAATGTACTGCCGGTCTCCCGATCCAAACGTCGTGTCCCGTTGGCTCACCGCCGCGGTAAACTGGGCCTGACGCCGCGCCATCAGATCGGTCAGCGATTCCGACGAACGGCTCAGGTCCACCTCGACCCGGGCGCCCGGGCGAAGTTCGGGAAGGGAGGTGACCCGCAGTCCGCTCACGATCCAGAGCGGTCCCAGCGTCTGTCGGCTACGGTTCTCCACTTCGAAGCGGTCGGAAGCCAACCGCCGGGCCACCAGGGGCGCCTCGTCGTGCTCCACCCATTCCGAAACATTCAACGAGCTGGTCCACACCGGGACGAACACGTCGGCCTCCAAGGGCGGCGCGCCCCAGGTCACGGTCAGTCGGCCGGGATCAGAGGAGCCGCCGAATAGGCTTTTGAATTCGGGCCGAATCGCTGCTTCGCTGGCCGGGTTGACCAACTGATAGGTCGCGTTGGCCGGTGAGTAGAGCCCTCCAAACGTCCGCCCCCGCAACATCGCCTGGGTATCTCCCTCCCGGGGCAGGATGTCCACCACCTGCAATTCGTTCCATTCCGTTTGTCCCGCTCGCAGCTTGTAGCCGATGAAATAGATCAGCCCGGAAAAGAGCAGCACATAGATCGGGAAGGTGATCCAGGTGAGCATCGGCCGGTTGATCTTCTTCAACCACCACTGGTCGAACGGACCAATCACCGCCAGATAGACCAGCAACAGCAGGAGCAGAACGCCGATGGGCAATTTTCGAATCTGTCGGGTCTCGACCATGGCGCCGAACAGACCGTCCAACCCGCGACCGCCCCGGAAATCGAGTCGGGAGTCGAAGTCCGTTGGCTCCAGAAATCGGGCGGGCACACCACACAACCGAGCCCAGAACCAGGGTCGATGTTTCCAGGACTTCAGCGGCTCGCGCTCGGGATTCACGCCGAGCAGCACCACTTCACCCCGTCCTCGCGCCGCCGACACCAGCCATGGTTGGCCCTCCGCCGATCGGACGGCCTCCCCCTCCCGGAGTCGCAAGTCCAGGAAAGGAATGTCCGTGGTCTCCATGGTCACCTCGGCCGTCAGGCTGGAATAGGCGGCGGCTAGGGCGGGATCCGCTACCCGAAAGGCAAACTGGGGTCGCCAATCCGAGCGGGTCAACCAGCGGTGCAGATCGGGCCCCAGCCGGGTCGCGATTGTCCCCCGAACGTCGGCCGGCAGCCGGTCTCGCAGCCAGGGTAAGGAATTGAGGTCATTGGGCTGGTCCACCACCACGATCAACTGGCCACCGGTTTCCAGCCACGCGAGCAGCGCCTGCACCTGTGGCTCCTTGAGTTCCAACGCCCGGGCCGTGTTGAGATACAACGAATTCAATCCCTCCCACGCGATGGAACTATCCGGAAGCATCTCCGCTTGCAGGCGCGCCACTTTAGGCTGCCCTTCCGGGCGGGCCAGGCGTTCCGGGACGGGAAACGACGGGGTTCCGCTGAAATTGCCCGGCAATGAGCCCAGCAACGGAACGTCCCAGCCGACCAAGGTCACCCGCTGGCCTTGGCGTTCGTCTTGGACCCGGCCTCGGGAATCGAGCAACCGGCCATCCACCGACAGAAAATTCTGCGAGGTACAGAACAGGGGTACGGCGAATCGCTTCTTGGTATGGGTCGGCAACTCCACCGGCACCCGGGTGAGGACATTGCCGAACTGCCCGCCGGAAAGCTCGACCACGGCCTCGAACGAGGGACCATCATTGAACACTTCAATCGTGACCGGATACCACGCGCCGGCCCGGACCAAGGTGTCGTAACCCGGGACGACATCGAACTGGACCTTGCCCTGCGCTACCGGAAGCCAGCCCAGAAAAAGGGCCCACATCAGAATCCGGCACTCCATGAGTCGGCAGGGAAACATGTTGACAGCGTGCGCCGGTATTTAGTCGGTCGTCGGACCCACGGGCAAACGCGAACTGTCGGAAGTAGCGGATTCCCCGTCGCCCGTGAACGGCAGGACGCGCTGACTTCGTGGCGTGCGTGGAGTGCCAGTGACTGGGGAGCGCGCCCGCCCCGGGTGTAGCCGTCGGCGCCCCGCCGACGCCGGAGCGCGGGTCTGTGACCCGCAGCCATGTCCCGCCTGCTCCGGCTCCAGTTCCTTCTCTCTGCCCTCCCTGCCACCGGATACTGGGAGTCACCGACTCCCGTCTTGGGTTTGTGTGTTGGGATAGAGTGAGGGGTGAGGTTCTATCCCTCACCCCTCACTCTATCAGGCCGTCCTCCGCCCTCTGTCCTCTGTCCTCCGGCGACAGCCAACCGGATTGCTTGAAGTCGATTCCTCCCTACGCTGCCCCGGCCACGCTGGCCTTGATCCGATGAATCCCATTGCTCCGTCCGCTCTGCTCGATGCCCTGAAGTGGCGCTATGCCACTAAGAAGTTCGATCCCACCAGGAAGATTGCCGATGACCTCTGGCCGACCCTGGAACAAGCGCTGGTTCTGAGTCCCAGTTCGTTCGGGCTCCAGCCCTGGAAGTTCCTGGTCATCACGAATCCGGACCTCAAGGCGCGCCTGGTTCCGGCTTCGTGGGGCCAAACCCAACCGGCGGACTGCTCCCACTTCGTGGTGTTCGCCGTCCGACAGGGACTGGATGAACCGCATGTGGACCGATTTCTCCAACGCACGGCCGAGGTCCGGGGCAGCTCGCTCCCATCCCTGGCTGGCTATCGCAGCGTGATCGTGGGGAGCCTGGCAAAGGCCAAATCCGCCGGGTACCTCGACCAATGGCAAACCCATCAGGTCTATATCGCTCTGGGCCAGTTCATGGCCGCGGCGGCCTTGATCGGCGTGGACACCTGTCCCATGGAAGGCATCGAGCCCGCTCGCTTCGATGAGATTCTCGACCTGAACGGCAGCGGTTTTGGAACGGTGGTGGCGTGTGCGGCCGGTTATCGGTCCGCCGATGACCAGTACGCCTCGGCCCCCAAGGTCCGCTTTACTTCGGACGAGGTCGTCCGCCACCTGTGATTGGGGACGCGTCCCCTTTCTCCCTTGGACGGATGCGGCTTGCTTCGACGGCTGCCGGTTCGCTCTCATCGGGTGCCGCATGAAAGCCGCCCGGTTCCCCACGCAGAAGTCGCTGACGCTGGACGATGTTCCCAAGCCAGCCCCGCGCACCGGCGAGGTGCTCGTACGCTTACAGGCCGCGGCTTTGAACCACCGCGACCTTTGGATTCGCGCGGGAGAGTATGTGGGGCTGAAGTATCCGGTCATCCCCGGCTCGGATGGTGCGGGGGTGGTCACCGAGGTGGGACCCGGCGTGGATTCCGGCTGGATCGAACGGGAAGTGATCATCAATCCGGCCCTCGACTGGGGCCATCATGAATCGGCGCAAGAGCCGAAATTCACGATTCTCGGAATGCCTCGGGACGGAACGCTGGCGGAATATGTGGTCGTCCCGGCCGGACAGTTGGCCCCCAAGCCGCCCCATCTGAGTTGGGAGGAAGCCGCGGCTCTTCCGCTGGCGGGCCTGACGGCCTTTCGGGCGGCGTTGATTCGGGCGCGGCTGCAACCTCATGAAAAGGTCCTAATCACGGGAATTGGAGCCGGAACGGCGCTGTTCGCCCTCCAGTTTGCCACCGCCATTGGCGCCATTCCGTTCGTCACGTCGAGCAGTCAGGCCAAACTCGACCGAGCCCATCAGCTCGGTGCTCGGCACGGCACGGTGTACAGTCTCCCGGGATGGGCCCGGGAGTTTGGCGACCATTATGGTCCCTTTGACGTGATCATTGACAGTGCCGGCGGCTCGGGGTTTGCCGACCTCGTGGACCTGTGCGCCAGCGGGGGTCGCATCGTGTTTTTTGGGGCCACTCGCGGGAATCCTCATGAACTACCCATGCGGAAGATTTTCTGGAAACAGTTGAGCATCCTGGGCAGCACCATGGGCAGTCGATCGGACTTCGCCGCGATGACCGAGCTGGTCAGCCGCCGGGCGATCCATCCGATCGTGAGCGAGGTTTTCCCCTTGGACAAGGTAGCGCAGGCCTTTGAACTCCTTGAACGGGGAGAACAATTCGGTAAAGTGGTCGTCCGACTTTAAGTCCTCACCACTTGGGCCGGCGACAAACCGGCCCCGCTGGCTGACTCCGCGTTGACTGTACGTTAGCGCACGCCAGTCTTTCCCCATGCCCCACTCGAAGTCTTCAATTCAACCGCGCCCGCCTGGGCGCCGTTCTTACCATCGAAAACCTCCATCCACGGACCCCGCCTCTCGTCGCCAAGGAGAACGGGATCGGGCTCGTGGTCGAATCCTCACCGCCGCCACCCATCTCTTTGCCCAGCGTGGCATTGAGAATGTGACCTTTGGCGATGTCGCTCGCCGGGCTCGCATGAGCCGGCCGCTGGTCTATTTTTATTTTCCCGACCTGCGGAGCCTGTTTCTCGAAGCTTCGCTCGGCCCTTGCCTCCAGCTTCACGACCGTATCGCCCGGTCCTTTTCCTCCAGTCGGAACGGGCTGGAGGCGATCATGGCGATGAGTCGGAGCTTCCTCGATTTTTACGAGGAAGAGCCCGAACTTTTCTACCTGAGCATGGCCTTGATCAGCCCGCGTCCGAGTAGTCGTCGCCCCTCACCAGTCGAATTGGAAATCGCGGAGTTGGAACGCGCTACCATGAAACTGGCGGTGGAGTCGCTCTCCCGGGGCATGAGCGACGGATCCGTGCGAGCAGACATCAGCAACCCGCTGCTGGTCGCCCTGAGCATCTGGGCCTTTGTCCAAGGCCTCGTCCAATCGATCTCCGGGCATCACAACACGGTCGAGCGTTTCCTGGGGGCCGGCCGGCGACGCTTTCTCGACTCCGGTATCGAGATTCTGCGCGGCGCTTTAGCCCCGCCACGCTGAGCGCCAACAGAGAGAGAGAGATTCCGATCCGGTTCCGCCGGAAACGACCTCATCACGCAGCGGGCGCGGAGCGACCTCCGACGCCCGCCTAAATCTTTGCGTCCCGCCATCCGGGATGGTTCTGGGGTTCACCCGCCGGCATTTTCAACTGGCGGCTGGGCAATCGGCCATCCGGCTGGTTGGCTTTGGCCTCAATGAATCTGGATCGTTACATCGCCGCCCTCCATGAACTCACCACGCTGAGTGCCCAAGTCATCGCGCCCTTCTTCGGACGGCCCGACATCGGGATCGAGCGAAAGGAGGATGCGTCGCCGGTGACCTTGGCCGACCGGGAGGCGGAACTGGTGATGCGCCGCTGGATCGAACGGCAGTTTCCCACTCACGGCATCGTGGGCGAGGAGTTCGGGGCCGAGCGGAGGGAGGCTGAGTTCGTTTGGATTCTCGATCCCATCGACGGCACCAAATCGTTCATCACCGCCGTGCCGTTGTTCACCACGTTGATCGGTCTTCTCCATGAGGGCCGGCCCATCCTCGGCGCCATCCATCAGCCAGTGCTCAAGCAATTGATGATCGGCGACGGGCGGCGGACCACCCTGAACGGCAGTCCGGTCCGCGTTCGTCCCCGGGACGAACTGGCCCAGGCGACCCTCCTGACGAGCGATGCCTTGCTGCCGGGGCGGCACCAGAACGGAGCGGCCTTCCAGGCGTTGACCGAACGGGTCCAATTGTACCGCACGTTCGGCGATGGGTACGGCTATCTGCTGGTGGCCAGCGGCTGGGCGGACATCATGTTGGATCCCATCATGAACGACTGGGACTTGCTGCCTTTGATTCCCTGTGTGGAAGGAGCGGGAGGGCGGATCACCGACTGGCAAGGGCAACCCGCCGGGAAGGCGGAGGCGGGCAAGGCTTCCGCGGTCGCTTGCACGCCGGAACTGCATCACCACGTCATCGGGCTGCTGAATCCCTGACGGTCCGTGAGTCATTCACTCCTTTGCCTTGGCTCGCTTTTCCGGTTGAACCGGGTTTTCGGAGCGTGATTCCTTCATTGCGCACGATGGCCGAGCTCACGCCTACCGCCCCGGAAACCGTCCCTGTCACGGCCCCCAGCCCTAAAGTCTTGCTGCCAGGACGTCTGGTCTCACTGGATGCCCTGCGCGGCTTCGACCTGCTTTGGATCCTGGGCGCCGACTCCATCGGAGGAGCCCTGGCTGGACTACAAGGCGGCCCGCTCGCGGCCGCCTTGGCCCGCCAGCTCAACCACGTGGAGTGGGAGGGATTCCGTTTCTATGATCTCATCTTTCCGCTGTTTGTCTTCATGGTGGGCGTGTCGTTGGTCTTCTCCCTCACCCGGATCGTCGTCAAAGAAGGCAAAGACCAAGCCATCCAACGCATCATCAAGCGTTCCGCGCTGCTCTATCTCTTCGGCGTCCTGATCTACAACGCCGACCACGGCAGCTACCAGTGGCAGACCGTCGGCGATCTTCGGTTGTTGGGCGTCCTGCAACGGATCGCGATCTGCTATTTCGTCACGGGCCTGCTCTTTGTTTTTTTTCAGCCCCGGACTCTGATGGTCCTGACCGTGGTCATCCTGGCCGGCTATTGGGCGCTGCTGACCTTCGTACCCGCCCCGGGGCAGGCGACGGTGTCCTTCGCGGAAGGAAAAAACGTGGTCAACTGGTTCGACTCCCGATTCCTGCCCGGACGGAAATGGGATGGGACCCACGATCCGGAGGGGATTCTCAGCACTCTTCCCGCCATCGCCACTTGCCTGCTCGGCGTGTTTGCCGGCCGGTGGTTGGCCAATCCTTACCTGCCCGACCCGAAAAAGGCCTTCGGCCTGCTCCTGGCCGGAGTGGCCTTGTTGATGGTGGGCTATGCCTGGAGTTCCATGTCCCCCATGATCAAGAAGCTCTGGACGTCTCCCTACGTCTTGGTGGCCGGTGGATGGAGCGCTCTGCTGCTCGCGGGTTTCTTCTGGATCATTGAAATTCTAGGCTGGCAGCGCTGGGCTCAGCCGTTTGTCTGGATCGGCATGAACCCGATCGCGTTGTATATCATGGCCCATCTGGTCGATTTCGACCGGATCGCGTCCTACCTGGTCGGCGGACCGGTCGGCGCCCGCCTCGACACGCTGCTTCCGGGTCTGGGTGCGGTAGGAGTCTCGGTCGGCGGTATTCTCCTGTGCGTGGCGCTCGCCCGACTTCTCTACGTGAAAAAACTCTTTATCCGACTGTGAACGAAGTTGCCGCTCCTTCCCCCACCTCGCGCAGCTCGGCTTCGCGGCTGCCTCGCCCAGCCGCCTCAGCCCGCCTGATGTCGCTCGATGCGCTACGGGGATTCGACATGTTCTGGATTGCCGGAGGCGGACTGGTGGTCAGCGCCCTGGACCGTTGGTCCGACCACCCCTTGGTGGCCTACCTCAAAACTCAACTGACGCATGTCGAATGGGTCGGGTTCCGCTTCTACGACCTGATCTTTCCGCTCTTCGTCTTCCTGGTCGGGGTCTCGATCGTGATAGCCATTCCCAAGAGCATCGCGAATCGGGGCCGGGCGGGAACCGTCCGTCATATTTTCACCCGAGGCTTCCTCCTCTTCGGCATTGGCATCGTCTATTCCAGGGGCCTCAGCGACGGCTGGGATCAGGTACGCTGGATGGGGGTGCTGAACCGCATCGCAATCTGCTACACCGTCACCGCTCTCCTGTTCACGTTCCTTCGCCCGCGCTGGCTCGTGACATTCGCCGTCGTCAGCTTGATTGGCTATTGGGCGGCGCTGGAACTGATTCCGATTCGAGACATCAGACTGGAGCCGTCCGCCCTCGAGAAACTGGCCGAGAAAACGGGCGAGACCAACGTCGTGACCCTGTTTGCAAACACTCAGGATCCCATCACTGGAAAGTTCGATCCGGGATACAATCTTGCCAACCATTTCGACTTCCAGTTCCTGCCCGGCCGGAAACACGATACCTATTGGGATCCCGAAGGCCTGCTCAGTACCCTTCCCGCCGTGGTCACCTGTCTGCTGGGCGTCTTTGCTGGCCGTTGGCTCTTGAACCAGAAGGTCGCTCCCTCCGCGCGGTCGTTGGGATTGGTGGTGTCCGGATTCCTGCTCATGGCCACGGGCTACCTCTGGGGCCTCCAGTTTCCGGTGGTGAAAAAGATCTGGACCTCGTCGTACGTCTTGGTGGCCGGCGGCTACAGCCTCATCTTCCTCGGTGTGTTTCACCAAGTAGTCGATGTGTGGGCTTTCCGTCGGTGGTGCCAACCCTTCGTCTGGATCGGGGCCAATGCGTTGACGATCTATCTCGCGGCTCGCTTCCTGAGCTTTGGCTCCCTCGCTCATCGCGTGGCGGGCGGTCCCGTCAAATCCGCACTCGGCCAGGCCGGAGACACCTTCGTCGCCCTGGTAGCGGTCGGGTTCTTGTTTTGGTTCGCCCGATTCCTGTACCGTCGTCAGATTTTCCTGCGCTTGTAATCACCGTTGCGGTCGGGCTCCGACGCTTCCATGGACCTCTCGCTCCATCAGGTCGCGAAGCGATTGGGCGACCGTCCGGTCCTCCAGGGCCTCGACCTCGAGATCCAGAAGAGTGAACTCTTCTTCGTTCTCGGGCCCAGCGGCAGCGGCAAGACCACCTTGCTACGCCTCCTGGCGGGGTTTCTTCAGCCCGATTCCGGCGAAATCCGATTTGCCGGCCGGCCCGTCCATCACCAACCACCGCACGATCGGCCCACCGCCCTCGTCTTCCAACAACCCGCCCTCTGGCCCCATCTCTCCGTCGCCGACAACCTGGGTTATGGACTGGACGTGCGCGGCATCCGCGAACCGGAACGAAGCCAACGCATCGCCGCAGCCCTGGAGGCGGTCCGCCTGCCGGAACTCGGTCGCCGCCGGCCCGATGAACTATCCGGCGGCCAGCAACAGCGCGTCGCCCTGGCCCGTGCCCTGGTGATCCGTCCCTCCGTGCTCCTGCTGGATGAACCGCTTTCCAATCTGGAACCCGCCCTGCGCGCGGAACTCCGGGGCGAGATTCGCCGCATCCATGACGAGACCCGCCTGACCATGGTTTATGTAACTCATGATCGGCAGGAGGCCCTGGCGTTGGCCGGACGGGCGGCGGTCCTGCACCAAGGGCGAATCGAGCAAGTGGCCGAGCCGGAAACGTTGTTCCATCGTCCGCGAACCCGGTTCGTAGCCGATTTTCTCGGGGAGATGAACTGGCGGGCGGGAACGGTGATCGGACGGGATTCCGTCGCTTGGGAGATCCAAACGGAGCTCGGGCTGTTGCGGGCCGCCGGCGAAGGGGCGGCGCCGACCGAGTCCGTCTGGGTCGGCTTTCGGCCCCGCCACCTGCGTCCCGGTGCGGGAGCCCTCAATTCCTTCCCCGCCATCCCTCGCCGGCGGACCTGCGCGGGCGAATATGACGAATGGGTCATGGAGGCCCCGGACGGGCTCGATCTGGTCTTACACCAGTCGGATTTGCCCGGGAATTGGGCGGCCGGAGAGGCGGTCATCGTATCCGTGCAGCCACGCGATCTGATTATTCTTCCGCGAACCTGAGAATGGCCGCTTTCCGGCCGGCGTTTTTCTCACGCTTGCAAGCCGGCGCGCGCCGCCGGTGTCGTTCTTGCGATGCCGAGTCTGACAACATGTCAAAGTTGTAAGCTGGAATTGGCCGCGGGCTTTCCTCCGATCAGTCGGCGCGTCGCAGCGTCTATCTTCGCGAACTCATTGAACGGGATTTCCGAAAGGTGGGTTCGGCCCGCAAGACGAAAACGACAACCAAACATGATAATGACGCTGATTCCTTCCAATGCCCGGACCCAGACCAACAGCCGGCGCGCCCGCCGCGCCACGGCGCTGGCTCCAAAGCTAACGATCGCCCGTTCGCGGCCTCACCCTCCCCAGGGGAAACCGAGCGGCCGGCGAACTAATGTCCCGGCCGCTTCCCACCGTGCCCCGGTTCCCGGCTCGACCGTAACCGCGGCGGCTCCGGTGACGGTTCCCCGCATGGACGTGGACAAGGCACCCGAACGCGAAGCCCGGAGTCTGGCCAAGGACGGCGAATTCAACTTGCGGCGTTACCTTCGCGAAATCAGCGGCACCGCCCTTCTGACACCGGCCGAAGAAGTGGAGCTGGCCGGTCGAATCCAGGCCGGCGACGCCGAGGCGCGTGAGCATATGATCAAGGCGAACCTTCGCCTGGTCGTGAAAATCGCCAAAGATTACGACGGCATGGGCCTCCCGCTCCTCGACATGATCAATGAAGGGAACATCGGCCTGATGCGCGCCGTGGAACGGTTCGATCCGATGAAAGGCGCCAAGCTGTCCACTTACGCTGCCTGGTGGATCAAACAGGCAATCAAGCGGGCTTTGGCGAATCAAGGGAAGACGATCCGGCTCCCGGTCCACTTAGTGGACCGCGTGGCCAAGATTCGGCGTACCGCCAACCAGCTCCATGACGAGCTCGGGCGGGAACCAACCGAGACGGAGATCGCGGAGGCGATGAATATGTCTCGCGAACGGGTGGCCGAGCTGCTGACCGCCAGCTATCGACCGGCTTCGCTGGATGCCCCCATTGGCGAGGACGGTGAAACCCAACTGCAGGACGTGGTCCGCGACGAAAATATGCAGACCGCCTATGAGGACTTTGAAGCCCAGACCCGCCGCAACCTCATCCGCGAGCTCATCGACCAGTTGGACGAGCGGGAGCTGACCATCATCCGATACCGGTTCGGACTCGACGGAGGACCCGAACGGACGCTGGAGGAGGTGGGCACCAAGTTTGGCGTGACCCGGGAGCGGATCCGTCAGATCCAGAACGTGGCTCTGGCCAAGCTGCGCCGCATGCTGGAGAAGCGGGATGAACTCCGCGACCCAGAGTTGGAAGCCTTCTGTCCCGGCTTGGCCACTCCCCTCTGAACCGGTTGAGTGATCGGAACAGCGGCGTGGACTTGCACTCGTCCACGCCGCTACGGTTTTCACAGTGGCCAACACTTCCAGTTCCGGACGCTCGACGCCCGCCTCGCTACCGGAAGTGGTTCGTCGCTTCTGGTGGCCGGTTTATGGCGAAGCCCGTTCCCATGGCCACCCGCCCGTGGTGGCGTTGCGGATCTGCGCGGCCGTGCTGGGCCGCTCCAAGGAGGGGGGGAGTTTTCTCCGATCCGAGGACTACGACGGGCGGTTGCGGCTGGTCATGCGCGGGGAACTGGCCCGCATCCTGGCCCAGCCAGAATCAATCCAAACCGCCTTGGTCTTGGAGGGAATCTCGCTTCCCGACGCCGAAGCCCGCGACGACTATGTCCCCTCCCCTGAACGCCGCGGATTCAACGATCGCTGGAAAGTCGTCGTCCTCGAGCAGGCCCTGGCGGCTCTGCACTCGGCCTACCAAGCTGAAGGCCGTCAGGAGCTGTTCCAACGACTGCGGCCCGCCCTCACTCGCAACGTCGGTGCCGACCCGGAGGCACCGGAGCTGGAAAGGCTGCGGCAACGCCTGCGCGACGAGGTGCGCCGGCTGGTGGCCGAAACAGTGACCACCCCCACCGGACTGGAAGCAGAACTCGCCGAACTCTTTGGCGAAACATGAACTCCACCGCCCCCTGCCCTCATTGCGGAACCCCGCTTCGCTCGACCGTCCTGAACGGGCTCTGCCCCGTCTGCTTGGTCCGCTGTTCCCTGGACTTCAACCGAGTGGTGGCCATCGGCGACAGTCCCATCGCTGATCGCCTTCGACTGCCTCCACTGCGCACGCCTCCTCGCCTTCGAGTTGCCGACTACGAACTGGAGGGGGAGATCGCCCGGGGCGGCATTGGCGTCGTGTACCGCGCCCGCCAGATCAGTCTCAACCGGTTGGTGGCGTTGAAGCTTCTCCTCTCCGGCCAATTTGCCGATGCCGATCAAGTCCGGCGCTTCTACGCCGAGGCCGAGGCGGTGGCGCGCCTGGACCATCCGGGAATCGTGCCGGTCTATGAGGTGGGCGAATTCGAGGGCCGCCACTTCTTCAGCATGAAGCTGATCGAAGGCCGCAGCCTGGCGGGCGCCATGGGCGAATTCGGCCTGGGAGCCACCCGGCGACAGGCCGACCGTGAAGGGCACTCCACCGCTGCCGCCCTTCGCCTGCGCCAGCCTGAACTCGCCCGCTTCCTCGCTGACATCGCTCGCGCCGTCCACTACGCCCATCAACGCGGTGTCCTGCACCGTGACCTCAAACCGGCCAATGTGCTGATCGATGCCGCCGGACAACCTCATGTCACCGACTTTGGCCTGGCTCGTTTCATCGGAGATGACCGCCGCATGACCCATCCCGGCCTGGTGGTCGGCACGCCGTCGTACATGCCTCCGGAACAGACGGAGGACCCCCACAACGTCACCGTGGCCGCCGATGTCTATTCGCTTGGAGCCATCGGCTACGAATTGGTCACGGGACAACCCCCGTTTGAAGCCGGGTCGGCGATGGAAACGTTGATCCAGCTCCGGGAACAGGAACCGACGCGCCCCCGAGACCTGGAGCCGGAGATCAGCCGGGACCTGGAGACCATTCTCCTCAAGTGCCTGTCAAAGAATCCGGCTGGCCGCTACGGATCGGCCCTCGCCTTGGCGGAAGATCTGGAGCGCTTCATCACGCACGAGCCCATTCAGGCCCGTCCAGTCCGGCCGCCGGAACGGCTTTGGCGGTGGGCCCGACGCCATCCCGCCGTAGCCACTCTTTCGGCCAGTCTCGCCCTGCTGATCCTGGCGGTCGCCTTGGTAGCGCCGGTGGTCGCGTTGCGGCTGGAGCGAGACCGGGAGCGGGCCGAAAGCGCTGGACGCCAAGCCATGATCGACCTGCGCGACGCCACCCTCGCCCGCGCCCGGGCCGAACGCCTGACCCGCGAGATCGGGCAGCGCGAGACGGGACTGCAGGCCGTGACGGAAGCCGCCCGTATCACGCCGGACCCGACCGTCCTCACCGAAGCCATTGCGCAGCTCGTTCGCTTCGACACGGCCCCCGACAGGAATTCCCGCCTCCGTGCCGGACCGGATCTGCCCGTGGCCATGTCCCCGGCCTTCACCGTCTCTTTCCTGGCACAGGCCGACGGCTCGGTGTGCGCCGTCGAGCCCGTTCATGAGCACGAGATCTGGCGCTGGGAAGGAATCGGGACCAATTCCAACCGAGCCGCCGAACTTCACCCTTCCCCGGATGAGCAACACCTCGTGATCGTCCGTCGAGGCGAACTGGAGCTGCTTCATCTGTCGTCCCCCAGCCTGGTGGCCCGGCTGTCGATTACTGATTTCCTCCGCTTCAGTCCCGACGGCCACTGGTTCCTCATTTTGGACCGGGAACGAAAAGTGCAACGCCATGAAACGGCCACCGGGCGCCATCTGGGAACGATTCCCGTGGCCGCCGCCGGGCATGGCGACATTGCGGTGGCGCCTGATGCGCGGTTTCCCTGGCTGGCCGTGCTCACGGGAACCTCGGTGGATTTCCTCGACTGGCAGGAGGAACGGATCGTCGCCTCCCTGGAACAACCGATCTCCTGCGGCGATCTCGTGTGGAGTGGGGAATGGCTCGCGGCCGGCAGCTCTTCGGGCGCCATCGTGGTCTGGCATCTGCCCAGCCGCCGTCATGCCATCCTGAACGGCCACCGTTCCCCCATCCACAGCGTCCAGTTTATCCATGATACCCGCTATTTTCTGTCCACTTCGGTCGATGGTCAGCTCTCCTGTTGGGATGCGGCTTCCGGAGACTGCCTGCTGACTGGAACGGGATTTCTCCCCCTCCAGGTCAGCGCAGATGGCCGCAAACTGCTTTATGGAACGCCGACTTCCTGGGGCTGGACGGAGTTCCTCGATCCCGCGTCGCGCCATCACATTAGTTGCCGGGACACCGGAATGGAGGAGGTGAGGGACATTTGTTTCCACGACGACGGACGCTGGCTGTTGGTGACCAAGCAGGCCGGTGTTCACCTCGTGGACCGCATCCGCGGAATCCGCACCAGCTTCCTGCCTGTGATGGGATCGGTGGTGGCGGCATTCGTTCCCGGCACGAACCAAGTGGTGGTCCAACACCGTCAGGCCATCCAGTGGCACTCCTATGATCCGGAAGCCGGATTGCTAGCCCAGGAGCCGCTCCGCTGCCTCGAACCAACCGGCCATCCGTGGCTGGATCGCGGGACCTTGGACTTCTCCCGTTCCGGGTTGTTGGTCCCCCAACAGGGAGGCGTCCTGCAGAAGATTCGGCTGTCGGATGGAGCCGTCATGTGGAGCCAGACCCGAGAGAATTTGTATCCAGCCGTCCAGGCGGACCTCTTCGACCACGACGTGGTCTTTTGGTCGGCGCGGGACCGACAGGTTCGCCGGCTGAACCTCACCGATGAGGGGTCGGCTGGCGCCGTCGAAGTGTTGCGGAAAACGGGGGCTTCTCCCCAATTCTCCCCCGACGGACGGAACCTGCTGCTCAGCGGCTTGATGAATCACGAACTGTTCGCGGTGGAGTCCTGGACCTCGACGCGGAAGGAACTGGTCCGCGGCCGGCTCTCCGGGGACTTTGCGCCGGGAGCCTGGACTTCCGATTCTCAGTTTGTGGCTCTGGTGGTGGACCGGGACCAGATCGCCCTGCGTCGCCGGGCCGACTGGGAGGAAGTCGCTCGCCTGACCACCCCCCAGCCCAACGCCTATTCGACCCTGGGCTTCAGTTCCGGCGGACGTTGGCTGGCGGCGGGGACGGACCACGGATCGGTCGAGCTCTGGGATCTTGCTACCTTGCGCCAGGAGGTCGCCCAGATGAATCTGACGTTCGACTGGCCTCCCTCGCCCGCCGAGGACGAACTCCCCGCGACCGCCTCCGAGCATTCACCTTTTCCGGGCCCCGGGATTCAGCTCCTGCCCCCGCTCCGGCGGTCCATCGCTCCCCGCCAGGATGGCGCGACCTCTGCCCAGATTGACCTGACGGAGTTCTACAATACCTCGCTTGGGGAAAGCGCACCGAACTACCCCGATCCCGAGGCCAACTTCACGGAATTGCCGTTGGGCCTGTTGAGTTCTCAAGGAATCACCTTTGAAATCCGAGGTGTGATCCTGCTCGCGGGGAAGAACCTGCGTCGCCGGCGACCGGACCTCCCGGTTGCGGTCCCCAACATTCCCGTCGGTCAGACGGTCGGTTCCTTCCACCTGCTGGGCGCCGTTGCCTATGCTCCGACCTCCATCCCCCGGCCCATGGAAGTGGCACAGGTTCGGATCCGTTATCGAGATGGCTCGCTCCACGAGGCGCCTCTTCGTCTGGGCGAAGAGCTCGAAGACCACTGGAGCCGGCCCCGGGCACCCGTGACCGCCCAGCGCTCGGCCGTGGCTTGGCGCGGAGTGGGTATGTCCAGCGAAAGCTCCTCCAGTTGGGCCCAACTCCTGCATATCGCCCTGAAGAATCCCTTCCCCGAACGGGAAGTGGCGTCGTTGGACCTCGTCTCCTCCCTGCAGCTTCCCGCCCCGTTCTTTGTCGCTCTCACGGTCGAGTGATGAGGCGTGGCGGTCATGCCCTCCTCTCGATCCGGAGGCAGCCCTCAGCCAGGGGACCGACGGTTCAGGAATTTCCCGTTGGAGCCCGTTTTCCACTGGTCTTCGCAACGGTCGGCGCGTAAAGAGAATCCATCCCACACACGTCGGATGTCTGTCATGAATTCAAAAGCGGCCCGAAATTGTCGAAGGCGTGGCTTCACGCTCATCGAACTGCTCGTCGTCATCGCCATCATCGCCATCCTGGCTGGCATGCTGCTCCCGGCTCTGAGCAAGGCGAAGCAGAAGGCCCAAGGCATTCAGTGCGTCAGCAACCTGAAGCAACTCGCCCTAGGATGGACCATGTACTACAACGACTACAACGACCGGTTGGTGCCAAACTGGTTGAGTTCTACCAATCCCTGGATCATGGGGAACGTCGCTACCCTACCTGGAGCCACGAACGAAAACGACATCAGGAACGGCAAGCTCTATATCTACAACCCGTCGATCGGAATCTACAAGGACCCATCCGCCATAGAATTACCGAATTCCCTCAGGACCCAACGGGCTCGGATTCCGAAGGGCCTGGTTCGGACCTATTCCATGAGCGGCCGGATGGGCGGGGCAGATGCTAGTGACGCTAGGTTCGGCGGAACCGATACCTCGTGGGTCCTGGGGACCAGATATCCTCAGTACAAGAAGTTCTCTGACATCCTCAACCCTGCACCCGCCGGCGCCCTGGTTTTTGTTGATGAGAGCAAGGAAACCATCGACGACGGATATTACGCAACGCAGGCGCCCCCCAGTAGAGTTTGGCAGAACTCACCCACCGCGCGTCATGGCAAAGCGGCGGCTTTTTCCTTCGCTGATGGTCATTCGGAGATTTTCCGCTGGAAGGTGCTGAGCGTGGACCAGCCCTTGGACCAAAACTCTGCCAACAGCCGCGGCGGCAGTACGCTGGATGATTTGAAGAAGATGCAGCGCACTGTGGTTCCTCCCGAGGACGTCAACTAACACTCTTCGATCGTAGTATCAGGATTACCGGACCAATTCTTCTCCCTTGCTTCCATCGTTCCTAGCCTAGGTGCATCCCAACCATGAGATTCGGCATTAATACCTTCCTTTTCGTTTCACCGTTCACCACCGATAGCGTTCGCCTTTTCCCCAAGTTCAAGAAATGGGGGTTCGATTCCATCGAGATCCCAGTGGAGGACCCCAGCCATATCGACCCCGTCAAGGTCAAGGCCGCCCTCGATAAGAATGGCTTGGTCTGTGGATCGATCTGCGCCTGCATGGGACCCGGACGCGATTTCCGGGGCACGGCCAAAGAGCAGAAAACCGCCATGACCTATTGCCAGACCTTGGTGGAGCAAGCCGTCGCGCTGGGCGGGGCGAAGATCATCGGTCCCGTCTATTCGGTGGTGGGCAAGGCCGACGCCGTCGAGCCGGCCCAGCAGAAAGTCGAGTTCCAATTGGTGGTCAAAAACCTGAAGGAACTGGCCAAGTATGCCGAGGCCAGCGGGATCACGATTTGCATCGAGCCGTTGAACCGCTTCGAGACCGACTTCCTCAACACCTGCGACCAAGGACTTCGGTTATTGAAGGCGGTGGGATCCCAGGCGCTCCGCCTGCACCTCGATACCTTCCACATGAACATCGAGGAGAAGAATCAGGCCGCTGCCATCAAGAAGGCAGGAAACCTCCTCGGTCACTTCCACGCCTGCGGTACCGACCGTGGAACTCCCGGCAGCGATTCCCTCAACTGGAAGGAAATCGTCAGCGCCCTCAAAGCCGTCAAGTACGACGGCGACGTGGTCATCGAATCGTTCACCACGGACGTGAAGGTCATCGCCCGAGCCGCCGCCATCTGGCGCCGCATCCAACCCACCCGCGACGAAATCGCCGTGGACGGCCTGCGGAACCTGAAGAAGGCGTTCGGCAAGAAGTAATCCCCTGCCCCAGCTTTTATGAACCGACTTCCCCTGGTCTGCCTGCTCTCCTCAGCCCTTCTCGCTGGAACCGCGAGCGCCGCGAGCGCCGCGAAACCCGCCCCTACCATCGCCGCTCCTCCTGGTGGCGTTGGACAAGTCCTCTTCAACGGAAAGAATCTGGAGGGCTGGGCGGGACTCCCCCACCACTGGAAGGTCTCCGACGGCGCCATCACCGGCTATGTGAACTCCTGGGCACCGCTGAAGAACAACACCTTCCTGGTCTGGACCAACGGCACCGTCGGTGACTTCGAACTGCACGTGAAGTATCGGATCGTCGGCGGCAACTCGGGCATCCAGTACCGGAGCGAGCTCAAGGATCCCGCGGCCTTCATCGTGGGTGGCTACCAGGCCGACATCGATTCGTCGCCCCGCTACACCGGCATCCTGTACGAGGAACGCGGTCGGGGCATCCTCGCCGAGCGCGGCCAGCAAACCGCCGTCAAAAGCAAAGACGGCAAGCCCGAAATCAAGGTGCTGACGTCCATCGGAACTCCCGAGGAACTCCAGAAGTTCATCAAATCCGAAGATTGGAATGACTACGTAATTGTCGCCCGGGGAAACCACATCATGCATTTCATCAACGGTCGTCTCATGTCCGATGTGGTCGATCTCGATTCGGACAAGGCGCCGACCCAAGGAATCCTGGCCCTCCAAATTCACACCGGCCCGCCGATGGAAGTGCAGTTCAAGGACTTGGTCCTCTATCCTCTCGCCCCCCAATCTTGAGGTCCTCGGCGTCCACGCCGACAGCGTGGACGCGCTGACTATGGGACGTGGGTGGAGTCATCTGGAGTAAGCTGGGACTTGGAACTTCCCATGAACCGGCCCTTCCCACCTTGTAGAGTCGTCTGTCCTCAGACGACAGTCGTCTCGGGAGAGACGACTCTACAGGGGAGAGTTCAGGGCCTCGATTCACGTCCGGATTTTGGAGGTCCACCCTTCTTTGGAGCTTGGGATTTGGCTTTTGGAGCTTTCCCACTCGCGACGGCTGTCCTGTATCCACCCTCTCCCAGGATCGCTCTCTCCCGCCAACAGGCTGAGAGGCTCCCTCCCCGAACCGGAGGAGGTGAACTGGGCCGTGGACGCACTTTGCCCTTTGTATTCAGGGCCTTCATTCCTAGTTTTGCCCAGGATGAACCGCACGTTTGCCGAACTGGGTTTTCCTGGCCGGCTGATTGCTGTTGAAGGGTTGGACGGTTCCGGGAAGTCCACCCAGGTGCATTTGCTCCAAAAGTGGCTCGAGCAACAGGGCTGCAAGGTCTTCTTCTCGGAATGGAACTCCTCGGCCCTGGTCAAGAGCGCCACCAGCCGCGGGAAGAAGGAAAACCTGCTCACACCCACGACGTTCAGCCTGATTCATGCGACCGACTTCGCCGATCGCTATGAACGGCAGTTGCTGCCGCTGCTGCGGGCCGGGTATGTCGTGTTGTGCGACCGGTTCATTTTCACCGCCTTTGCGCGCGACGTGGTCCGGGGGGTCCCGCCCGACTGGGTGCGGGGCGTGTACAGCTACGCGGCGATGCCGGACCTGACCTTTTTCTTCAAGGCGCGACTGGAAGTCTCGCTGACTCGAATCCTAGACAACCGGCCCGTCCTCAAGTTCCACGAAGCCGGCATGGACCTGAACCTTTCTCCGGATCCTTATGAAAGCTTCCGGTTGTTTCAGGGCCGCATTTTTGAGCAGTACCTGGCCATGAGCACCGAGTTCAACTTTATCATCATCGACGCCAATGAACGGATCGAAGCGCAGCAGGACGTGGTTCGGCGCCTGGTGGCGGCGCGGATCCGGCTGGCCGATTACCTGGCCCCCAAAGTGAACTGACATGCCGGTCCGGAATTCACGTTCTCTGGGTCGAAAATCCGCCCCTGCGCCCGCCGCGGCCGCGCCGGGCGTGGTCGTACCCGAAATCACCCCCAAGCGGTTCTTTGGCCGCGGCCTGCCCGGGGTCGATCTGGCCAAGCTGACCGGCAAGCTGATCGTGATCGAGGGCGCGGATGGCTCGGGGCGTTCGACGCAGATCAGCCAATTGGCCGAGTGGCTGGAAGGAACGGGACATGCCACGCTGCAGGTCGGTTTGAAGCGGTCCACCCTGGTGAGCGAGCAGCTCGCCGAAGCCCAGCACGGCAACATCCTTTCGCGAACCACGCTGTCCTTGTTCTACGCCACGGATTTTGCCGACCAACTCGAGCATTCGATCCTGCCGGCCCTGCGGGCGGGAGTGGTGGTGTTGGCCGACCGGTACATTTACACGCTCATGGCCCGGGACCTGGTGCGAGGCATGGATGAGACCTGGCTGCGAAACTTGTACGGCATCGCGTTGGTGCCGGATGCGGTGTTTTACCTGGAAGTAGCGCCTGAGCAGTTGGTGCAGCGGGTGTTCGCCAAGAACCAGGCGCTCGACTATTGGGAAAGCGGCATGGACCTCGGCTTTTCCCGGGACATGTTCGATAGCTTTCTCAAGTACCAAGCGGCCATGCGGGACACGTTCCGCCGCCTGCAAACCACCTATGGCTTCGCCATCATCAGCGGCGAACGCTCCCCGGCCTCGATCAACGGCGAGCTCCGCAAGCGTATCAATCAGGTACTGGCCGGAGCCTGAG